>NZ_JANWTB010000008.1:0-191474 GCF_024919535.1 Lysinibacillus sp. A4
TCACCATGAAGCAAAAGAGATTATTCGGTATTAGCCCCGGTTTCCCGGAGTTATCCCAAACTATAGGGTAGGTTGCCCACGTGTTACTCACCCGTCCGCCGCTAACGTCAAAGGAGCAAGCTCCTTTTCTGTTCGCTCGACTTGCATGTATTAGGCACGCCGCCAGCGTTCGTCCTGAGCCAGGATCAAACTCTCCATAAAAGAAATTTGATTAGCTCAAATTGTTTTGCTGGCATCATGTTTGATGTCCAAAATTATGTTTCGTTCACTAGCAAAACTAGCTACTTAAAACTTTATTGATTACGTTTTGCTTGTTCAGTTTTCAAGGTTCATTTTGTTTATTTCGTTGTCACCTCTTGGCGACTCATTTATAATATCAAGATTCCAAAATAAAGTCAACAGTTTCTCCAAAAATATTTTAATACAATATATAAATGTTTCAAAAAACAATTATGGTTAAAATGCTCACTATTTAATTGATTACTATTATTGCGAAGTGTTTGTTAAGAAAAAATTATATTAGCACTTGCGTAGAGTACATCTCTTACCTAATAAAAAAGGCAAACCACATAATATAGTTTGCCCGTCTATCTATAAATTAGTTATGATACGTGAAATATAAAAACTGCGATTTTTCCCTAAATCAAAAATTTCCCCTGAATGAATTAATTTAATAAGTGGTCTTGTTGGGGCAAATTTATTTACAAACATTACTTCCCCACGTTCTAAATTAGAAAGCTCTACAATTGTACCTATCGGAAGATCTGCAACAATATCAATTAATGCACGTACTACTTTAATATCAAATTTACCAAACTCAGATTCATTAATCATTTCAATTACTTTAAATGAAGATTGTTTCGTTCTATATACTCGTTCACATGTCATAGCATGAAAAACGTCTGCAACAGCAATGATTTGTGCAAATATAGAAATATTGGCGATCTTTTCGTTCTTCGGATATCCACTACCATTTAAACGTTCATGATGTTGGAAGATTGCTTCTTTCATCGTTTCTTTTAAAATGGTCAAATCTTTCACCATATTATGGCTATAAATCGGGTGTTTATATATCTCATCATATTCTTGCTCTGTTAATGGTGTCTTCTTATCCCTAATACGAGGATGTACTTTAGCCATACCACAATCAGCCAATAAACCACCGATGGCTACTTGAATAGTGGTTCCTCTATCATAACCAAGTTTTTGAGCAATAACTGAGGCAATCAGACCAGTTGCTACACAATGATGATACAGGTAGTCTTTTGGATTTGAATACTCATTTAAATCAAAAATAATAGTACGATCTTCTAGTACCATCTCTACTAAAGGTAAAATAATTGTTCTGGCCTTTGCAATATCCACCTTGGCGCCCGCTTCCCAGTTTTTAAATTCTTTTTTAAACTGTTCAACAGAATGATTATAGATTTTCCTAAAAGTTGGAAGTTCTTCTATTATAACTTCGACATCACTTTCATTCTTTTCTACACGAATATCATTTTCACTTTTATAAACGGGGACGGTGAAAATATTAAATGCATGAAAAACTTGCAAGTGTACATAAGAAATCATTGTATCTTTGAAAATAATCGGATACTGTGTATTAGCAAATATATCTTCAGAAATTACCTTGCCAACACCTAGCTCTGAAATTGGAACATGTATAGTTTCCACAGAATGAACACCTCTCCACTATTTCTTGCTTCAAAATAAGGTATTATCATTTTATCATGGAATTCAAAATAATTACTTATTTTTCATTATTTACGTAAAAAAACCGATGACGACATTCAATAATGTCGTCATCGGATTATATTATTCTTCGACTTCCTCTTCGTCTTCAAAAGACTCTTCTGCTTTTTCCACTTTAGCGACAGTTGCAACCAATTCGTCATCTCCTAGTCGAATTAAACGTACACCTTGCGTACTGCGCCCAATTAATGAAATATCATTTACATCCATACGGATAAGCATACCATTAATAGTTATAAGCATTAAATCCTCAGAACCATCGACGGTTTTTACAGCCACCATTGGACCATTCTTATCTGTAATCTGAATAGTTTTCAGTCCTACTCCACCACGACTTTGTAAACGATAGTCCTCTTCAGAAGTACGTTTACCGTAACCTTTTTCAGTTACTACTAATATTTCTTGCCCTGGTTCAACAATCTCCATGCCAACTACTTCATCACCATCACGTAGCTTAATGCCTCGAACACCACCAGCTGTACGGCCCATAGATCGAATGTCGTCTTCTTGGAAACGAACGAGCATACCATCGCGAGTACCAATAATCACTTGTTTCTCTCCATCTGTAAGACGTACCGAAATAAGATCGTCGTCTTCTCTCAAGCTGATTGCGATTAAACCATTTGTTCGGATGTTAGCAAATTGTGATACAGGGGTACGTTTTGTAATACCTGTTTTTGTGGTAAAGATAAAGTAAGCATCTTCATCAAACGACGCAACACGAATCATAGCTGTTACTTTTTCGCCTTTTTCTATATTAAGCAAGTTTACGATTGGTAACCCTTTAGCAGTACGACCGAACTCAGGAATTTCATATCCTTTTGCTCTAAATACTTTACCTTTAGACGTGAAGAATAAAATTGTATCGTGGGTAGAAGTATTCATTAGATGCTCTACAAAGTCGTCTTCATTTGTACCCATTCCTTGTACACCACGACCACCACGCTTTTGACTACGATATGTATTCGCAGCTAAACGCTTGATATAGCCATTATGTGTTAAAGTAACAACTGAGTTTTCAACAGGAATTAAATCCTCATCCTCAATCATTTCAATTCCACCTGATGTAATCTCAGTACGGCGC
Source organism: Lysinibacillus sp. A4 (assembly GCF_024919535.1). NCBI lineage: Bacteria > Bacillati > Bacillota > Bacilli > Caryophanales > Bacillaceae > Lysinibacillus > Lysinibacillus sp. A4. Next base: position 2,837 of record NZ_JANWTB010000008.1, read on the forward strand.
GTATCATTAAAACGTTCTTTCAACTCTAAGATTTCAGTACGAATAATATCTACAATTTTCTCTTCATCTGCTAATATTGCCTTTAATTCAGCTATAAGAACTTGAAGCTCTTGATATTCTGCTTCAATTTTTTCACGTTCTAAGCCACTTAATCGAACGAGGCGCATATCTAAAATAGCTTGAGCCTGACGCTCCGATAAGCTAAAGCGTTCCATTAATTGAGGTTTTGCTTCTTCACCACTACGTGAACCACGTATAATAGCGATTATTTCATCAATATGATCGAGTGCGATTCGTAAGCCCTCTAAAATGTGAGCGCGGTCTTCAGCTTTTCGAAGATCAAACTCTGTACGACGACGAATAATTACTTTTTGGTGTTCTAAATAATGGTATAGCATTTCTTTTAAGCCTAATACTTTAGGCTGACCATTTACTAAAGATAGCATATTGATACCGAAGCTAGATTGCATAGCTGTTTGTTTATATAAATTATTTAGTACAACATTAGCATTTGCATCTTTACGAACTTCAATCACTACACGCATACCACGACGGTCTGATTCATCACGTAAATTTGTGATTCCATCTATTTTTTTATCACGTACAAGCTCTGCAATTTTTTCAATGAGCTTAGCCTTATTCACTTGGTAAGGCAATTCATGAATAAGAATTGTTTCCTTACCATTTGCCTTTTGCTCAATTTCCACTTTCGCCCGGATGATAATGGAACCTCGACCAGTTTCATAGGCTCTACGAATACCACTACGTCCTAAAATTAATCCTCCAGTGGGAAAATCAGGACCAGGAATGATTTCCATCAGCTCTTCAGTCGTAATGGCTGGATTTTCAGAAAGTGCTATAACAGCATCAATTGTTTCGCCCAATTGATGTGGTGGAATATTTGTTGCCATACCTACAGCAATCCCTGCAGCACCGTTGACTAAAAGATTTGGATAGCGACTTGGTAAAACTATTGGTTCTTTTTCTGATCCATCATAGTTGTCTGTATAGTCAATTGTATCTTTATTAATATCACGGAGCATTTCCATTGCTATTTTAGACATACGTGATTCTGTATAACGCATGGCTGCTGCGCCATCACCATCAACAGAACCGAAGTTTCCGTGACCATCAACAAGCATATAGCGATAGCTAAAATCTTGTGCCATACGTACCATTGCATCATAGATGGAAGAGTCACCATGTGGATGATACTTACCCATGACATCCCCAACGATACGCGCTGACTTTTTGTAGGCTTTATCTGCTGTATTACCTAATTCCTGCATCCCATATAAAATACGACGATGAACTGGTTTTAATCCATCACGTACATCAGGTAATGCACGTGATACAATTACACTCATTGCATAATCAAGAAAGGATGTTTCAATTTCTTCTGTGATATTAACTCCTTTAACACCGGAGCGTTCTTGTTCTGACAAAGTGTAGACCTCCTCTCAAGAAAAATTAGATATCTAAATTAGCGTATACGGCATTTTCCTCTATAAATTGACGACGAGGTTCAACTTCATCGCCCATTAAACGTTCAAATGCTTGGTTTGCTTTAATTGCATCATCTAATTCTACTTGTAATAATGTGCGGTACTCAGGATCCATTGTTGTTTCCCAAAGCTGCTCAGCGTTCATTTCACCAAGACCTTTATAACGCTGCACATTTGGCTTTGGCATTTTTGGTAGCCGTTCTAAAATTTCTTTTAATGTCTCTTCATCATAGCAATACTCAATATGTTTACCTTGTTTCACTTGATAAAGTGGTGGCTGTGCAATATAAATATAGCCTGCTTCTATAAGTGGTCGAAGGAAACGGAAGAAGAATGTTAAAAGTAATGTACGAATATGTGCCCCATCGACATCGGCATCTGTCATGATAATGATTTTATGATAACGAGCTTTCTCTAAATTAAACTCCTCACCAATCCCAGTGCCAAATGCTGTTATCATCGCACGGATTTCCGCATTCGATAAAATTTTATCTAGTCGAGCTTTCTCAACGTTAAGGATTTTACCACGTAAAGGTAAAATTGCTTGGAAGTGTCGATCACGTCCAGATTTAGCTGAACCGCCGGCAGAATCACCCTCAACAATATAAATTTCACAATCAGCTGGGTTAGTAGAAGAACAATCTGCTAATTTACCTGGTAAGCTTGATACTTCGAGCGCATTTTTACGACGAGTAAACTCACGTGCTTTTTTCGCAGCTACACGAGCACGGGCTGCCATCAGTCCTTTTTCCACAATTTTTCGTGCAACCGTTGGATTTTCTAGCATAAAACGCTCAAAGCCATCTGAGAACAAAGAATTGGTAATTTGACTTACTTCTGAATTCCCTAACTTTGTTTTTGTTTGTCCTTCAAATTGCGGATCTGGGTGTTTAACAGAAACGATAGCTGTTAACCCTTCTCGTACATCCTCACCTGTAAGATTAGCGTCAGATTCTTTTAGTAATCCACTTTTTCGTGCATAGTCATTAATAACGCGTGTAAGGGCTGTTTTAAACCCTGACTCATGTGTACCGCCCTCATACGTATTAATGTTATTGGCAAATGAAAAAATATTAGAAGAGAATCCAGCGTTATATTGCATAGCAATTTCTACTGTGATACCATCCTTCTCTCCAAGAACATCAATTGGATCATGGATTGGCTCTTTAGATTGATTTAAATGTTCAACATAAGAACGAATACCACCTTCATAGTGGTATGTTGTTGAGCGAATCTCTTCTTCACGTTCATCAGCAATCGTAATCTTAATACCACGATTTAAATAAGCCAATTCTCTAATACGATGAGCTAAAATATCATATTCATAAACAGTTGTTTCTTTAAATATTTCTGGGTCAGCTTTAAAACGCGTTGTTGTACCATTATGATCTGTATCACCGATAACTGTTAACTCTTGAACTGTTTTTCCACGTTCAAATTTTATTTCATGGATATGACCCTCACGATGTACTTGGACAATTGTTTCAACAGAAAGTGCATTTACTACTGATGCTCCAACTCCATGAAGCCCTCCAGAAACTTTATAGCCTCCACCGCCAAATTTACCACCAGCATGTAAAACAGTCATAATAACTTCAACAGCTGGCTTACCCATTTTTTCTTGAATACTGACGGGAATACCACGACCGTTATCTTCTACACGAATCCAGTTTTCTTTTTCAATTGTTACTTTGATATCTGTACAAAATCCTGCAAGTGCTTCATCGATACTATTATCAACAATTTCCCATACTAAATGGTGAAGCCCTTTAGAGCTAGTTGAACCGATATACATCCCTGGTCTTTTACGTACTGCTTCTAAACCTTCTAATACCTGTATCTGATCGGCCTCATAAGCTTGGTTTTGTAAACCTTCGTTCTCTATAGCCACGGCTTTCATCTACTCCTTCATAACATCATTGTGTGTAAATGAATGAACAGTCAACCGAGCTGACTATTACCATTCTTTTTGTAATCTAAAAAACTACCCTGGCTAACTTCTTTCAATCGCACCTTGTTTCACGTGGAACAGTTGAGCCTGTTCCATCGTTTCATGATGAATTCCCTCCACACTAGTGGTTGTAACAAAGGTTTGGACTTCACCCTGAATGGTATTTAATAAATGCGATTGGCGATAATCATCGAGTTCCGATAAAACATCATCTAAAAGTAGTATGGGTGTTTCATTTGTTTCTTGTTTAATTAATTCAATTTCAGCAAGCTTTAAAGACAATGCAGTAGTACGCTGCTGTCCTTGTGAACCATAAGTTTGTACATCATAGCCATTCACTAAAAACTGTAAATCATCTCGGTGTGGACCAACTAATGTCACGCCTCTATCAAATTCACGTTCTCTCGCTTCAATTAATTTTTGATGTAAAGTATTTTCAATTTCACTAGTAGAGTGCTCTTTTTCAATACCAGCTACCGTACGATATTTTATAACCAGTGTTTCCTTACCTTGCGATATACCTGCGTGTATGGGTTCCGCCCACTCCTGCAATAAATCCATAAATTGAAATCTTTTACGAATAATTTGGGTAGCAGCGTGAATATATTGTTCATTGTAGACCTCATACATCACATCATTGGACATGGACTTCCCTTGGTTCATTTTTAAAAAATGGTTACGTTGTTTTAAAACTTTTTGAAAGGTTAATAAATCATGTAAATAGACAGGCGAAATTTGCCCAATCTCCATATCAATAAAACGTCGACGTATTTGCGGACTTCCCTTTACAACGTTCAAATCCTCTGGCGCAAACATAACGACATTCATTTGACCAATATAATGACTAAGGCGACTTTGCTCTATATGATTTATCTTGCCCTTTTTACCTTTCTTTGTAATCGTAAGTTCGATCGGTAAAATACCATGCCTTTTTTTAACGGCCCCTTCTATTTTACCATAGTCTGAATCCCAACGTATCAATTCTTTATCGTTCGTTGTTCGATGGGACTTAGCCATTGCTAAAACATAGATGGACTCCATAACATTTGTTTTTCCTTGTGCATTTTCACCAATGAAAACATTAATTTTTGGAGAGAAGTTTAAAGCTAAGGCATCATAGTTACGGTAATTTGTAAGTTTTAATTGCTCAATATACATAATTTATTGTCCAGTTGGTCCTATAATTTGAAAACGACCACATCCAGGAATATTTATAATATCTCCATTACGTAATTTCCGACCTCGACGATCGTCTACTTCTCCATTTACATATACAGCATGTTCTTGTAAAAACCACTTGGCCATTCCACCTGAACTAATGGCATCAGTAATTTTTAAAAGTTGCCCTAACGTGATGAACTCCTCATCAATTTTAATGTCCTGCATAGTGTGTTCCCCTCCGAATACAGACTGTCTATCTCTCTATCATACCTAAAATTACGTCATAAGTAAAAAAAGATAGTCACTATGAGCGACTATCTTAACAGATCTTATATTCTTTAGTAAGTTCGTACAGGTAAAATTAATTGTAAAATAGCATCATCATGAACGGAACGTAAAATAAACGGTCTCATTGCCCCAGTAAATTGAATAACCACGTCTTGTCCATCTATTGCTTTTAATGCTTCCATCATATATTTTGCACTGAATGAGATTTTCAAACCATCCCCTTCTAATGCTTCCACAGGAATTTCTTCTTGTACTTTACCGATTTCAGGGGAATTAGAAGAAACCTCAACTGCTTGGTTATCTAGGATTTCAAAACGGACAACATTATTACGATCTCCTCGTGCAACAAGTGATGCACGGTCAATAGCTTGCAATAATGATTTACCATTAATTGTTACATTTGTTTGATATTCTTCAGGAATTAAACGAGTTGTGTCAGGATAATTTCCTTCCAGTAAGCGAGAGAAGAATAATACATCACCAGTTTTAAATAATACTTGCTGACTTGTAATAACGATTTGGACAAGATTTGTAGAATCTTCAAGTACTTTATTTAATTCATTCAAACTTTTCCCTGGAATTACTACACTATGTTCAACTTCTGGTAAATTTTCGAGTTGTACTTTTCGTCTTGCTAAACGATGACTATCTGTTGCAACACAGATTAATGTTTCATTTTTGATCTGCCAGTTTACACCTGTCAACACGGGTCTACTTTCTGAAGTGGCAACAGCGAATACTGTTTCACGGATAATTGTTTTTAAGAGATCAGCAGGAATAGTAAATTTTTGATCTTCTGTAAGCTCTGGTAATAAAGGATACTCTGCTGCATCTGAGCCAATTAAATGGAATTCCGATTTCCCTGAACGAATATGCGTTTGGAAACCAGGTGTTACTTGTATTTCAACATCGTTTGTTGGTAATTTACGTACGATTTCATTAAACATACGTGCTTGTACAACAATTGAGCCTGTTTCTGTAATGTGAATAATTTGTTGTCCATCTTCCTCTACTGGAATAAATGTTTGAATAGTTATATCTGCATCACTACCAGTTAAGCGGATACCTTCCTCTGTTACGTCAATTTTAATCCCAGTTAAAATCGGAATAGTTGTTTTTGAACTTACTGCTTTCATGACATCATTTAAACCTTCTAATAAACGGTCACGTAAAATATCAAATTTCATTCGTTTTCCCTCACATATTTATATTATTTATTTATATAAAATAAAAAGATATAGTAATAGGTCCTGTGGATTTGTGGATAAGTGTATTTTTATGAATAAAATCAGTCTATCCACATGTAGATAGACTGTGTATAAGTTTGTGTTTAAATAGTTAGTTTGTCCACAGCAATTACTTGCCTAGCATACTACGAATTTGTTTAACATCTTGTTGAAGTTGAACGTCATTTTTCAACATAGAAGATATTTTTTCGTGCGCATGGATGACAGTTGTATGATCACGGCCACCAAATTCTTCGCCAATTTTGGGCAGCGAAAAATCTGTCAACTCGCGTGATAAGTACATAGCGATTTGACGTGGAAAAGCAATTAATTTAGTACGTTTTTTGGCAGCGAAATCTTCCAATCGTATACTAAAATGTTCCCCTACTGCATTTTGAATGTCTAATATTGTCACTGTTCGCGGTTTTGAATTTGGAATGATATCCTTCAATGCCTCGGCAGCTAATGTCGCTGTAATATCTTTGTTTACAAGTGATGAGTAGGCAACGACGCGAATAAGCGCACCTTCAAGCTCCCTAATATTGGAGTCAATCTGGTTCGCAATATAAAGCATTACTTCATTTGGTACCTCTAGACCGTCTGCTTTTGCTTTTTTACGCAAAATAGCGATACGAGTTTCCAAATCGGGTGGCGCAATATCAGTTATTAACCCCCACTCGAAACGTGAACGGAGCCGATCTTCTAAAGTTGGGATCTCCTTAGGAGGTCGGTCACTTGATATAACAATTTGTTTGGATTCTTCATGTAAAGTATTAAAAGTGTGGAAAAATTCTTCTTGAGTTGATTCTTTTCCAGCAAGGAATTGAATATCATCAATTAGCAGTACATCCACGTTGCGGTACTTATTGCGAAAATCAAGTGCTTTGTTATCACGAATTGAGTTAATAAATTCATTTGTAAATTTCTCGGATGATAAGTACACTACTTTAGCATTTGGATTATGCTCTAATACATAATGACCAATAGCGTGCATTAAGTGCGTTTTACCTAGCCCTACTCCCCCATAAATAAAGAATGGATTGTATGCCTTAGCAGGTGCTTCAGCTACAGCTAGCGAAGCTGCATGTGCAAAGCGGTTACCAGAGCCAATAACAAACGTGTCAAAAGTATATTTCGGGTTTAACATACCTGGTGAAATATCATGATGTTCATTATTTTTTGCTTGGATAATCGGCGCTGGCAAATCAAAATCGTCCGAATCCTGGTTTTTTTGAACAACAAATTTAATAAGCAAGTCTTCGCCTGTTAGCTCCGTTAATATACCTGTAATCAAATGAATATAATGATTTTCAAGCCAGTCTCGAGCAAACGAATTTGGCGCAGCAATTGTCACAGTGGACCCACTACCATTGTAAGATAGTAACTTCGTAGACTTTAGCCACGTTTCGAAGCTTGGTTTAGAAATTTTTTGTTCAACTTGAGCCAGGACATTGTTCCATAGTTCTTCTAAATGTTCCAAGCTGCTAATCTCCTTTACAGTGTTCAATACAAAAAAAAATCGCATTTATAGAATTGTAAATACGTTCATTTTATAACTCGTCCACATAATCACAAGTTGTGGATAAAAGTTAACCAAAGGCTGTGATGAAAATTATCCACAGCATATTAACAGTTGTGGATAATTAAAATGTTCGTTTTAGTTTTCAACAAAGTGAAGCACAGTAATCGTATCAGAAAAACAAAGCTATTTCAATAGTTTGTGAAACTTATCCACATAGCTTACAGTTATGCACTTTATAGTTGTCCACAAGCACTGCTTATGTGAGAAACCTGTAGATAATTGTTGTGGATAAAAAATAATGCAAAAAATACTATACACAACTCTGTGTAAAAAAAACAAGTACTCTGTGGATAAATATTTTTATGTTTATGTAGAAAAAATATTTCTAGTAGAGTTCCAAACACTAGAAAATTGAGAATAGAATAAATAGATAGTTGGACGGATTAAAAGAAATTTGTGAAATTCATTGACAAAATAACTAGATACTTTATATAATATTCGAGTCTGTATGTTGAAAAATTCAACTCATATCAGGAGGTGTCTATATAAATGAAACGTACTTACCAACCAAAAAAACGTAAGCACAGCAAAGTACACGGTTTCCGCGCACGTATGAGCACGAAAAACGGTCGCAAAGTTCTTGCTGCTCGTCGTCGTAAAGGAAGAAAAGTTTTATCAGCATAAAATAAGTCCACTGAGCCACATCAGTGGTCTTTTTTTTCTTTATTTTTGGTAAACCTAGAAATGAGGATCAAAAGATATTATCTAATAGCAGGTGAAAGAAATGAAAAAACGCCAACGAGTGAAGAAGAATGATGATTTTCAAAAGGTGTTTAAAAAAGGTAAATCTTTCGCTAATCGTCAGTTTGTTGTTTATTTTTTAGTAAAAGAGGGACAAACGGAATTTCGTGTAGGTTTATCAGTTAGTAAGAAGCTTGGGAATGCGGTAACACGCAACCAAGTAAAACGCTATATTCGACAAAGTATTCATGAATTAAAAGATGAGCTAAAGCCGAATATGGATTATGTTATTATCGCCAGACATCCGGCGGCCACTATGGATTTTCATGAAGTGAAACAAAGTTTGCAGCATGTACTACGAATCGCAAAGGTAATGAAAAAAGTGTAATGTATGCAACCAAGTGGTGAAATTACGCCTGTACTGTTAGCAATAGAATAAATAATATGTGATTTTGCATAAAATTATATGTAAGAGAATTATACACACGGGGGTATTTGTGGCGAGAGTTTTCGCTTAAAAATATGTAAAATTCACAACTTATCTTAGGAATAAGTGTGTGTAGTTAGAATATTTAGTAGAGTGAATGTTATAGGCATGATAAAATAACTGATAACTTTATCTTCATCGAGGACTCTCAAAAGTGGACTGAAATAAAGATAAGGCTACTGACGTTAAACCGATTATGTGATAGGAAACTGTCGGTACAAAAAGAACCATAAGAATAAGAAAAAGTGAATAGTAATTGTAGGGGGAAGAAGGTTGAAAAAACAACATTGGGTAATTTTGTCACTAGTATCGGTAGCCTTACTACTTTCTGGTTGTACAGAATTCAATGAACCAATTTCCAAAGATAGCACAGGCTTCTGGAATGAATTCATTGTTTGGCCGTTGGTATCAGCAATAAAATACTTTGCTGATCTGCTAGGTACGTATGCATGGGGGATCATTGCCGTAACGATTATTATTCGTTTAGCAATTTTACCATTGATGATCAAACAAACAAAGAGTTCTAAAAAGATGCAAGAAATTCAACCAAAATTGAAGGAACTGCAAAAGAAGTATGCTTCTAAGGATGCTCAGACACAACAACAATATCAGCAAGAAATGATGAAGTTAATGAGTGAATCTGGAGTAAATCCACTTGCAGGATGCTTACCAGTAATCATTCAAATGCCAATCTTAATTGGTTTCTATCATGCAATTAGCCGTATGAATGCAACATCAACATTTGATTTAGGGAATTTCTTTATCTTCCCGCTAGCAGATCCTGCACCTGCATTAGCTATTACAGCTGGCTTAATGCAATTTATCGTGTTACGTACAGGACCAGCAATGGATAATCCTCAAATGAAAATTATGATGTATATTATGCCATTCATGATTATTGGTTTTGGTATGGCCTTACCAGCTGCATTATCATTATACTGGGTAATCGGAAACATTATTTCGATTTTCCAAAACTTGTACATTTATAAACCTTGGAATAAAGATAAAACACAACCTGCTCAAAATGGAGGGGCTAAAAAGTGAAACAACTTACGCAAATAGGCGCAACAACACAAGAAGCGATCTCATTGGCGTTACAGAAACTTGGCAAAACCCGTGAACAAGTAGATGTTGAAGTTTTACAAGAAGGTAAAAAAGGATTTTTAGGTTTTGGTGCACGTTCTGCAGAGGTACGTGTAACAGTAAAAGAAGTTCAGGTTCCGACAATTGAAAGCGACAATGCGCAATTGCAGGTAGTAACTCAATTATATGAACCAATAGAAGTAGATGATGTTGAAACACTAAGTTCACAAGTTTCTGAACAACCAAGTGAAATGGAAGAAGTTCAACAAGTCGTTAAAGAACAAGATGAGGATGGAGACTCAGCAAATCCAATTGAAGAGGCAAAGGCTTATTTAAGTAATATCGCTGAACAATTGGCTATTCATGATCTTGAGATTGCTACGACACGCGAAGGGAAATATGTATTATTTCAACTAAAAAGCGAGAAAGCTGCCCTGCTTATAGGGAAACGAGGTCAAACATTAAATTCCTTACAGCAATTAACGCAACTCGTATTAAATAAAAGCGCAAAGCAGTTCTTAATGGTGAAACTAGATGTAGAAAACTATCGCGAGCGTCGACAAGTAGCTTTAGAATTACTTGCGGATCGAATGGCGGATAAAGCATTACGCTTAAATCAACGTGTGGCATTTGAACCAATGCCGTCTTACGAACGGAAGATAATTCATAATCAATTAGCAAATCGTCTAGATCTTGAAACGTATTCAGAAGGTACGGAGCCTAATCGTTATTTAGTAATAGAACCAGTAAAAAATAATTAGATGATTTCACATAATCATACAGACAATATATTTTGAAAGGTCATTTTATCTTTTAGATAAAATGACCTTTTTTAATGAAACATAGCAAATTTTGTCGAAAATAGGATTAGCGAAAAATTGATTTTATCCACATTTGGAAATGATCCTTACTTTAGATTTTGCTGAAAATATGTTAGTCTAAGGTGTTAGTAAGTATTGGTCGGTTTTGATTATCCACATGTGGATAACGTTGAGGAGGTCATTAAATGGAGTTCGATACAATTGCTGCGATATCCACACCGATGGGTGAAGGTGCCATAGCCATCGTTCGTTTAAGCGGAGACGAGGCTGTGACGATTGCAGACAAAATATTCAAATCACCCGGGGGTAAAAGTTTAACAACGAAAGATTCGCACACTATTCATTATGGACATTTAGTCGATCCTAAGTCTAATGAGGTAGTAGAGGAAGTAATGCTATCACTGATGCGTGGGCCAAAAACATTCACACGTGAGGATGTAGTTGAAATAAACTGTCATGGTGGATTAGTTTCAGTCAAACGCGTGTTGCAACTTGCTTTAACAAATGGAGCAAGATTAGCTGAGCCAGGTGAATTCACAAAACGTGCCTTTTTAAATGGACGTATTGATTTATCACAGGCTGAAGCAGTAATGGATTTGATAAGAGCTAAAACAGATCGTGCGATGAATGTGGCGCTGGGTCAAATGGATGGAAAATTATCGAGACTTATTGGTGATTTGCGCCAAGCTTTACTAGAGACATTAGCCCAAGTAGAGGTTAATATAGATTATCCAGAGTATGATGATGTAGAAGAAATGACTGTACCTGTATTAGTAGAGAAATGTACATGGGTAAAAAATGAAATTATAAAACTTTTGCAAACATCTTCTCAAGGAAAAATTTTACGTGAGGGATTATCAACAGTTATTTTAGGACGTCCGAATGTAGGAAAATCTTCACTATTAAATAGCTTAGTACAAGAAAATAAGGCCATAGTGACAGATATTGCAGGGACTACTCGTGATATTATAGAGGAGTACGTCAATGTCCGAGGTGTTCCACTTCGTTTAGTGGATACAGCGGGTATTCGGGAAACAGAAGATATTGTTGAACGAATTGGAGTAGAACGCTCACGGGAAGCTCTTCGTGGAGCTGATTTAATTCTGTTTGTATTAAACTATGCAGATGAATTAACTGCTGAGGATGAGCGTCTATTCGAAACAATTGAAGCGATGGATTACATCGTTATTGTCAATAAAACAGATTTACCGCAAAAAATTGATTTGGCTCGTGTCAAAGAATTAGCTGGTGAGCATCGCATTGTAACAACTTCTCTGCTACAAGAGGAAGGTATTACAGAGCTAGAAGAAGCCATTGCTGCATTGTTCTTTGAGGGACAAATCGAAGCGGGCGATTTAACATATGTTTCAAACGCAAGACACATTGCCCTTCTACACCAAGCACAAGCAACGGTAGAAGATGCAATAGCAGCTGCACAGAACGGTGTACCAGTTGATATGGTACAAATTGATGTAACAAGAACATGGGAAATACTTGGCGAAATCATTGGTGATACTGTTCAAGAAAGCCTCATCAATCAACTATTTTCTCAGTTCTGTTTAGGAAAATAATTTTCAGAAAGAAAGGAAGGTACGAGCATGCCAACAAAATATGAGGCAGGCACGTTTGATGTGATTGTGATTGGTGCTGGTCATGCAGGTTCAGAAGCTGCACATGCCGCAGCTAAAATGGGTGCTAACACATTAATGCTAACAATCAATTTAGATATGATTGCATTTATGCCATGTAATCCATCTATTGGTGGTCCTGCCAAAGGAATTGTCGTACGTGAGATTGACGCTTTAGGAGGCGTCATGGGGAAAGTGATAGATAAAACGCATATTCAAATGCGAATGTTGAATACAGGGAAAGGCCCAGCTGTACGTGCATTGCGCGCTCAAGCGGACAAAGTTTTGTATCAACAAGAAATGAAACGAGTATTAGAGGAAACACCAAACTTAACAATCCATCAAGGAATGGTTGAAGAGTTAATTATTGAGGATGGGGAAGTAAAAGGGGTCATTACACAAATTGGTGCCGTTTATCGTGCTAAAACAGTTGTCGTGACAACAGGTACTTTCCTACGTGGTGAAATCATTATTGGTGATATTAAATATTCAAGTGGACCTAATAACCAACAACCGTCAATTCGCTTAGCTGATAATTTAAAAGAGCTAGGTTTTGATCTAGTTCGATTTAAAACAGGTACACCACCACGTGTGAATAATCGTACAATAAATTATGACAAAACAGAGATTCAACCAGGAGATGATGTTCCACGTGCATTTAGTTTTGAAACAACTGAATTCATTATGGATCAGCTACCTTGCTGGTTAACATACACAAGCCCTGAAACTCATGAAATTATTGAAGCAAATTTACATCTTTCACCGATGTATTCAGGGATGATTAAAGGGACAGGTCCACGTTATTGCCCATCTATTGAAGATAAAGTTGTACGTTTTAATGATAAGCCAAGACACCAAATCTTCTTAGAGCCAGAAGGCCGCAATACACGTGAGGTTTATGTTCAAGGTTTGTCAACAAGCCTACCAGAGCATGTTCAAACACGTTTACTAAAATCTATACCTGGCTTAGAGAATGCGGAAATGATGCGTGCTGGTTATGCTATTGAGTACGATTCAATTGTGCCAACACAATTATGGCCAACTTTAGAAACCAAACGTATTAAAGGCTTATATACAGCAGGTCAAATTAACGGTACATCTGGCTATGAAGAAGCTGCCGCACAAGGCTTAATGGCGGGCATGAATGCTGCTGCTAATGTACTAGGTAAAGACGAATTAATTTTAAGCCGTTCGGATGCTTATATTGGCGTTTTGATCGATGACCTAGTGACTAAAGGAACAAATGAGCCATATCGTTTATTAACATCTCGTGCAGAGTATCGTTTACTATTACGTCACGATAATGCAGATCTACGATTAGTAGAGTTAGCTTATCATATGGGGATGATTCCACAAGAAAGATATGCTAGTTTCAATGAGAAAAAAGAGCTGATTGAAAATGAAATTGCACGTCTTCGTGAAGTCATTATTAAGCCAAATGAAGCGACACAATCTGTTATTCGCTCTGTTGGTGGTAGTGAATTAAAAGACGGTATTCGTGGTGCAGATCTATTAAAACGCCCTGAAATGCATTATGAGTTAATTGCTTCTTTAATTCCGGCAGAAATCGAATTAGCGGATGAAGTGAAAGAACAAATTGAAATTCAGCTTAAATATGAAGGCTATATCGAAAAAGCATTGCAACAGGTAGAGAAACTACACAAAATGGAAAACAAAAAAATTCCTGAGAATATTGATTACGATGCTATTTCAGGTTTAGCAACAGAAGCGCGTCAAAAATTAAAACAAGTTACACCACTGTCTATTGCGCAAGCCTCTCGTATTTCTGGTGTTAATCCAGCTGATATTTCAATTCTGCTTGTTTATATTGAACAAGGTAAAATTGCGAAAGTAAGCAGCTGATCATCAACAACAGTAAAGTGAATAAGAGGCGGGCATACCATTGTGCCCGCTTCCTATTTTTAAGGCTATACTATTAGTTGGAGTTGTATAGCTAGAACAACAAAGGAGACTTTACATGAACGAACAACAATTTATTGAGGCTCTGAAAGAGAAAGGTATCGAACTTTCTGATATACAGATTGCTCAATTTAAAAAGTATTTTGAATTACTTGTTGAGTGGAATGAAAAGATGAATTTAACTGCCATTACAGATTTAGAAGGCGTGTATTTAAAGCATTTCTTCGATTCGATTAGTCCTTCATTTTACTTTGATTTTTCAAAAGTCATAACTGTTTGTGATGTTGGGGCAGGAGCTGGTTTCCCAAGTATCCCAATTAAAATCTGTTTCCCACATTTACAAGTTACAATTGTCGACTCTTTAAATAAAAGAATTACCTTTTTAAATCATTTAAGTGATGAGTTACAATTAGAGAATATGCATTTTGTACATGCTCGAGCGGAAGAGTTTGGCCAAAATTTAAATTACCGTGAACAATTTGATGTAGTAACAGCACGTGCTGTAGCTCGTTTATCAGTTCTAGCAGAGTTATGTGTACCTTTAGCAAAACAAGATGGATATTTTGTTGCTTTAAAAGCCGCAGCTGGGGCAGAAGAACTAAAGGATGCTAAAAAAGCTTTAACAACATTAGGTGTTAAACTGAGAGAGGAATTTTCTTTCAAGCTACCTGTTGAAGAAAGTGAACGCATTTTATATATATTTGATAAAATAAAAGGAACACCGAAAAAATATCCGCGTAAGCCAGGTGTACCAAATAAAACACCGATTCAATAATTAGTGTTTCATGTGAAACTTCTCAAAGTGGAAAATATTTTTTCTATTTTGAGCATACATACTAGTTATGGATGGTTCACGCAAAAGACATCTATGAACTATATACATTTAAAGAAATATAATAAATAATAATAGAATGACACAGAGCAAGATAGTTACTTAAAGGTGGTGCCACTTGGATGAAAAGTCCTTTTTCACGTTTTTTTGGAGGCGGAAGTAAAACAGAGCCTATTGTGAAAAATGAAGTAGAACAAGCAGAGGCGGTTCATGCAGCGGAAGAAGTCATAAAGTTGCCTATTGATCAAATTGTACCTAACCGTTTTCAGCCACGTACTATTTTTGATGATGAAAAAATTGAAGAATTATCAAGAACCATTCATACACATGGTGTGATTCAGCCAATTGTTGTACGTAAAACATCAGACAATCAATATGAAATTATTGCTGGTGAGCGTCGTTATCGAGCGATGAAAAAGCTACAATGGACAGAGGTCCCTGCTATTGTACGTAATTTAACTGATAAGGAAACAGCATCTATTGCGTTAATAGAGAACTTGCAGCGTGAAGAGTTAACTGCAATTGAAGAAGCGGTAGCCTATCAAAAATTATTAGAGCTTCATGAGCTAACACAGGAAGCACTTGCCCAAAGACTTGGAAAAGGACAATCCACTGTAGCCAACAAATTACGTTTATTAAGGCTGCCAGATGAAGTACAGCAAGCTATTTTGAAGCGGAAAATATCTGAACGACATGCACGTGCATTAATTGCTATTAAAGATCAACCATTGCAACTAGAAATTTTACAGCTAGCAATTGAAAATGATTGGAATGTGCGACAGTTAGAGGAGCAAATCCAAGCTATATTACATCCTGTAGCTGATGAGCAGGAAGAATCCATTCCAAAGAAAGCTAGGCCGAAACGTAAAGCTATAAGTAAAGATGTGCGTATTGCTTTGAATACCATCAAACAGTCGTTAACGATGGTAACGAAAAGTGGGATTACGGTGAAAACAGAAGAAGAAGATACAGAAGAATACTATCAAATTACAGTGAAGATTCCTAAAAAGAAAAAAGTGTAATAAATTATTTTGGAAAAATAATTTATGATCAAATTTATCACTGTACAAGGGAGATATCTCAGAAGGTTTATAGAGATATCTCCTTTTTTGTATTTATTCTTAATATTTTATACAACTCTCTTCAAATTTTTTGATAGAATGAAAGTTAGATAGCGGATTAAATAGTGATTTTACAAATGATTTGTCAAAGTAAACTTTGATAGATGAAAGCAGGTGCTTTTAAATGGGTAGAATTATAGCAATCGCCAATCAAAAGGGTGGCGTAGGTAAAACAACAACTTCGGTCAATTTGAGCGCTTGCCTAGCATACTTAGGTAAGAAAGTGCTTTTAATTGATACTGATCCGCAGGGGAATACAACAAGTGGACTTGGTATTAATAAAGGGGAAATACAGGGTTGCATTTATGATGTGCTCATTGATGATGAAGATGTTCAAAATGTCATTCAAAAAACAAATGTAGAAAATTTATCTATCGTGCCAGCAACAATCTCACTTGCAGGTGCAGAAATTGAATTGGTTTCGACTATTTCCCGAGAAGTACGTTTAAAACATGCCTTACAAAATGTGAAAGAGGATTTCGATTATATAATTATTGACTGTCCACCATCTTTAGGGCTTTTAACAATCAATGCGTTAACAGCTTCAGATGCGCTTATTATTCCTGTACAATGTGAATATTATGCATTGGAAGGGTTAAGTCAATTACTATCAACAGTTCGCCTCGTTCAAAAGCATTTGAATCAACAGCTTTACATCGATGGCGTTTTATTAACAATGCTAGATGCACGCACAAACTTAGGCTTACAAGTTATTGAGGAAGTGAAAAAATATTTCCAAGATAAAGTATATAAAACAATAATCCCCCGTAATGTGCGATTAAGTGAGGCACCAAGTCATGGTCAACCAATCATCACTTATGATGCAAAATCTAGAGGTGCAGAAGTTTATTTAGAGATGGCGAGGGAAGTGATTAAAAATGGCTAAAGGTCTAGGAAAGGGTATTGGGGCATTATTTCCAGGAGAGTCTTTAGAACACAGTGGTCAAGTGGAAGAAATCCAATTAGATTTAATTGTTGCGAACCCATTTCAGCCACGTAAAATTTTTGATGAAGAAAGTTTACAAGAATTAGCTGATTCTATTAAAGAACATGGAGTTTTGCAGCCAATTGCTGTACGTAAAAAAGCACGCAAGTTTGAAATTGTTGCGGGAGAGCGTCGTTACAGAGCTTGTCTATTAGCTGGCCTCGAGGTTATTCCTGTCATTATAAAAGAGCTATCAGATGCACAAATGATGGAGCTTGCTATTTTAGAAAACCTCCAACGTGAGGATTTAACTGTTATTGAAGAAGCAGAAGCCTATCAGAGTTTAATGGAAAACTTACATTTAACTCAGGAGGAGTTATCGAAGCGATTAGGAAAAAGTAGACCACATATTGCCAATCACGTTCGGCTACTGGCATTACCAGAAGATGTACGTAAATTGATGAATGATGGAACTTTATCGATGGGGCAGGGACGGGCATTACTCGGCTTAAAAAATAAAAGAAGAATATCAGAAGTGGCTAATAAGGTAATAAATCTAGGATTGAATGTACGTCAAGTTGAATTATTAGTGCAAAACTTAAATGAAGAAGTTTCACGTGAAACAATCCCTCCTAAGAAAAAAGATATCTTTGTAACTGCAAAGGAGTCTCAATTACGAGACTACTTTGGAACAAATGTTCAAATAAAGAAAACAAGCAATAAAGGGAAAATAGAAATTGAATTTTATTCTGAAGATGATTTAGAGCGAATATTGGAAATATTAAACATACAGGAAGAATAAAATAATATTTCTATAACTTAATCAGAGCGCCAAGCAAATAGGCGCTCTCTATTTTTTAGAGAGAAAGAAGGCTTAAGTGTGGTATTACTAGGGGCATTGATAAATGCTGTGTTAATTATAGTAGGAGCATTAGTAGGGCGCATTTTTAAAAATATCCCTGAATCTATGAAATCTACGGTTCTTTCTATTATTGGTTTAGCCGTCACATTATTAGGGATAAAAATGGGCTTTGAAAGTGATAATTTTATTATATTGGTAGTAAGTTTAGTGGTAGGTACAGTAGTAGGTGAGTGGTTAGATTTAGATAAACAAATGAATCGTCTTGGTAAATGGGTAGAGAGTTTATTTCGTACAAAAAGGGATGACCAAAATCAAATTAGCATAGCAGAGGGCTTTGTCACTGCCTCACTAATTTTTGTTGTAGGATCAATGGCTGTTATAGGTGCTCTTGATAGTGGTCTTCGTAATGATCATAATGTACTCATTACTAAAGGATTAATAGATGGATTTACATCCATTATTCTAGCATCGACATTAGGTATAGGTGTAATGCTATCCGCTGTACCTGTCTTTGTTTATCAAGGATTAATAGCTCTTTTTGCAGGTGTTATAAGTTCCTTTATCCCTGATGCAGCACTACAAATGTTCATTACAGAAATGACGGCTGTTGGCGGGGTTATGATTATGGCAATAGGGTTAAACATTGCAGGTTTAGCTAAGATCAAAGCTGCTAACTTGCTGCCAGGTATCGTTATTGTTGGTATTATGGTGGCTATCTTCTACATTTTTTAGTGAATAACGATGAGCAGCTAGTAATAATGCTCTTGAAAGCTTTTCAGCCATTGCATAAGAAATATGAAGTCTGGTATTTTGTAAAACAAGCATTTCCATAAAGCCTCCAATATTGACGATTCCTTTCACGGAAATGTCTCCAATTGGGGGTAATTCTTTTTTTACAGCTTTTCCAGGAAAAATGGGTCCACTTTGAACTGAAATATGACCAACATTTTGCTCACTGCCGAGACAGGCATCAATCGCAATAATGAATGGTTTTGTAGTATGATTGTGTAGCTGTTGCATTGTAGAATCTAGGTTTAGAGCATGTAAAGGATCTTCTAAGGAACCTACAATTTCATAAGGAAAGCTAACAGATTTTTTTAAAAAGCTACCAGTTAATGGACCAAGTGTATCTCCCGTACATCGGTCACTGCCAATACAACAAAAAATTAGTCTTTCATGATGAAACGGTATATGTTCTAAAAATAATGTACTTAATTGCCAAACAGCATTTTTACTCTCATGATGAAGGGAATAAGGTAGTAACGAATTTGGTATAGTATTCATAAAAAAACTCACTTTCTTTTTATTTTTAGAAGTGCTCAATTTTTATGCAGTATACGCAAATTTTTAGCAAGTTATTCAAGAGGTGGTAATGATGGAAAAGAATAAAAAGTTAATGGAGAAATACTGGG
Organism: Lysinibacillus sp. A4; assembly: GCF_024919535.1. Taxonomy (NCBI): domain Bacteria; kingdom Bacillati; phylum Bacillota; class Bacilli; order Caryophanales; family Bacillaceae; genus Lysinibacillus; species Lysinibacillus sp. A4. The sequence continues at coordinate 22,322 of NZ_JANWTB010000008.1, forward strand.
ACAAGCTCACATCTGAGGATCTTTGGGAAAAGGTTATTGATGCATCTATAGAAATTTTGCTCATTCTATTAGTATCGTGGATCGCTGTAAAATTAGGTAAAAAATTTATTAAAAAAGTGTTTTTAATCCGTATGCGTTCACCATTGAGCCACTCAGACCGACGCCAACGAACAATTTCAAGATTATTACAAAGTGTGATTTCGTATGTCGTTTATTTCTCTGCAATCATTGGTATACTTTCTTCCTTAAATATTAAGGTAGCAGGTTTATTAGCGGGTGCAGGAATTGTTGGTTTAGCAATAGGTTTTGGAGCTCAAAGCTTAGTAAAGGATGTTATTACTGGATTCTTTATTATTTTTGAAGACCAGTTTGGTGTAGGCGATTATATAAAAATAAATGCTGCAGAAGGTACAGTTGTAGAAATTGGCTTACGTACAACAAAAATTAATGGTGCTACTGGTGAACAGTTCATCATTCCTAATGGTGCCATAGGCGAAGTCGTCAATTATTCTGTTAACAACTCCAAAATTTTTATAGATTTACAAATGGCCACGGATGCTGACTTTGAGAAAGCAGAAGGGATTATTAATAAGTATTTAGAGACATTGCCTAAGATGCATAAAGAATTAATTGCAGCTCCAGTATTTCTAGGTGTGCAAAATGTTAAAGGGACAGAAGTAACCATTCGTATAGTTGCTGAAACATTACCGCAGCAACAATATGGAGTAGCACGTACCATACGCCGCGATATTACGAAACTCTTTGAAGAAAATAATATACCAATGGTCTATCCAAAAATGATGTTCTATGGCAAAGATGAGGGGAGAAGTGTGTAAGATGGAGGCAAAAAAATTTGGTTTAAATGATATTGTTGAAATGAAAAAACAACATCCATGCGGTACCAACAAATGGAAAATTATTCGTATGGGGGCGGATGTACGTATCAAATGCGAAGGATGTCAGCATAGTGTCATGATTCCACGTCGTGAATTTGAGAAAAAAATGAAAAAGGTTTTATTTTCTGCGGAAGAGTCGTAACATCAGGCATATTAGACTTTTTCTGGGTGAATCAATATAATAGATAAGGTTATATGAGAGAAAATTTGAACTGAGTATAGAAAGGTTGTGTCCATCCATGGCATTAACAGCTGGAATCGTTGGTTTACCTAACGTTGGAAAATCAACATTATTTAACGCAATAACAAAAGCGGGCGCATTGGCTGCAAACTATCCATTCGCAACGATCGATCCAAACGTTGGTATAGTTGAAGTACCTGATGCACGTTTAGATAAATTAACAGAATTAGTGGTACCGAAAAAAACTGTGCCAACTGCATTTGAATTTACAGATATCGCTGGAATTGTTAAAGGTGCCTCCAAGGGTGAAGGATTAGGAAATAAGTTCCTAGCTCATATTCGTGAAGTAGACGCAATTTGTCAGGTAGTACGTTGTTTTGTAGACGAAAACATTACTCACGTTTCTGGTGCAGTAGATCCAATTGACGATATTGAAGTTATTAATCTAGAGCTTGCACTAGCTGACTTAGAATCTGTGGATAAACGTTTACAACGAGTTAGCAAAATGGCGAAACAAAAAGATAAAGAGGCTATGCTAGAGGAGCCAGTGCTTCTAAAAATTAAAGAGCAACTAGAAAACGGTAAACCAGCTAGAGCAGCTGAGTTATCAGATGATGAATTGAAGGTAATTAAAGGTCTTCATCTGCTAACAATTAAACCAATGCTTTATGTAGCAAACGTTTCAGAAGATGAAGTAGCAGATGCAGACAACAACGAGTATGTGAAAAAAGTACGTGAGTATGCATCCGCTGAAGGTGCACAGGTCATTACTATTTGTGCAAAAATTGAAGAAGAAATTTCTGAGTTAGATGATGAAGAAAAAGCTATGTTCTTAGAAGAATTAGGAATTAAAGAATCTGGTTTAGATCAACTAATTCGTACTTCTTATGACTTATTAGGTCTAGCTACTTACTTCACTGCAGGTGTACAGGAGGTACGTGCCTGGACGTTCCGTAAAGGAATGAAGGCACCTCAATGTGCAGGTATTATTCATACTGACTTTGAGCGCGGCTTTATTCGTGCAGAAACAGTGGCATATGATGATCTTCTTGAGGCAGGTTCTCAAGCAGCGGCTAAGGAAGCTGGTAAAGTACGTCTTGAAGGTAAAGAATATGAAGTACAAGATGGCGATATTATGTTATTCCGCTTTAATGTATAAAAAACTTACAAGGGCAATCTAAAATGGTTGCCCTTTTTCGATTGCATCGTTATCAGAATTTTTAATGTATGGAGGCGACTTATGAATGAATCCTGTGCAAATTAAGGAACGTGGTTTAGAGTTTGAGCAGCTGGGGATGCTACCACAAGATGTCTTAGATTATATTTATGAACAACGATTATTCAAATTGTTCACGCCAAGAGAATTAGGTGGTATGGATTTAAATTTAGTAGAAGGTGTAAAGATATTTCAACAGATGTCTACACTTGATGGCAATTTTGGATGGCTCATTACTATTGGTACAGGTGGAAACGCATTTATTCCAACATTCAGTAAGGAAATTTGTGAAAAAATCTATTCTCCTAAAGAAGCAGTTATAGCAGGGAGTGGATATCCAACAGGGATAGCTGTAAAAACAATTGGAGGCTATTATGTAACAGGGCAATGGAAGTATTGTAGTGGTTCTAATTATGCATCAACATTTACGATGAATTGTTTAATTGAAGAAGATGGTATCAAAACCGAAAAAATTATTAGCTGCTCAGTAAATCCACATGATGTAGAAATTTTGAATGATTGGTCTGCAATGGGTTTAAAGGCAACAGCTAGTCATACAATCCGTGTAAACAATGTTTGGGTACCACAGGAAGCTACTTTTCAATTAGGGGTCATCAGAAATGATTATGGCAATTCAGTACATAGCTTTCCATTTACCACTTTTGCAGAGGCTTCTTTTTTAGGCGTTTGTCTTGGGATGACAGAGAATTTTTTAGAAGAAGCTTTTGCTTTAATGAAGCAACGAAATCATGATGGAAGCAGAACTGAACGAATTGGAGCCTTCCAATTTTTATGGATGCAGCAGCATAAACGTTTCAAGCAATGCGAGGAACAGTTTTATGCAACATTATCTGTCTTTTGGCAACAGCATCAAAAAGGTGAACAATTAACGGAAGAGGAATTATCACAATTTACTCAATTGGCTAAGGATATAGCTACTGCATGCTTAGAGATAGCGAATAATTTAATACGCAGTCTCGGTATGGATGCCATTACAGAAACATCTACGATTAACCGTATTTGGAGAAACTTATATACAGCAGCCCAGCATGGATTTTTAACTCCTTAAAGTATAAATAGAATCTGTAGTTGTTCATTTCTAATCTACAGATTCTATTTAATTATGTAGTCTTACTTTAATGATGATCCTTTTCCTGCAATAGATAAACATACAGCTTTGGTAATTTAGGATCATCCTGTACGATAGCATTACGTGGATATTTGCGTAGCTCTTTATACATGGCAAAATCGCCTACAGCTCCAGCTATTAACACCGCCCCTATCAATATTAAAACAGTACTGTTAAGATAAAACCCAACAATGGTTGGGAGTACTCCAGTCATCCAGAATGGCAGTAATAAAGCTTTTTTCATAGCATGGTTGGGGAGAGGTTGCTCAGTAGTTGCATAGGCAATACCTTGCTCTAAATTTACGCCATATTTCAAAGCTTTAAAGGGAACTTTGCCAAAAATCATAAAGCCAATTAAATGAAAAGCCTCGTGTAGGATAATAAAAATTATATACAGCACAACAAATAGTGCTGTGCCACCAATCATCTTCCAAAAAGAAAAATGGAAATCTTTAAAGCAAATATATTGGATGGCAATAAATAATATGACAAGACCACTTGTCATCACAAGATTGTCAATCATTAACTTCTTTAAATCTAATTCGATAACGATAGGCTCCTTATCGTTGGTTAACATGAAGGCACTCCTTTCATAGATAATGAAATATACTGCCATTATATAACGAATTATTAGTTTGTGACTTGAAAGACATGTACCTATATGTTACAATTCATTGATGTGAGTAATAATTAATTACTTGCTCCTTGCTCCCTTAATTAGGAGAGCCTAAGTCCATAAGGAGGTGTAAACAGATGAGAAAATACGAATTAATGTACATCGTACGTCCGAACATTGAAGACGAAGCGAAGAAAGCTTTAGTTGAACGTTTCAACGAAATGTTAACTTCTAACGGTGCAGAAGTCATCGAATCAAAAGAGTGGGGCAAACGCCGCTTAGCTTATGAAATTCAAGACTTCCGCGAAGGTTACTACCAAATCGTAAAAGTAAACGCTACTTCAGATGCAATCAACGAGTATACACGTCTTGCTAACATCAGCGAAGACATCATTCGCCACATTGCAGTTCGCGAAGAAGCTTAATAATTAATTTTTTACAAAACGCTGAAAAGGAGGTTGTATTCTGATGATTAACCGTGTCGTATTAGTTGGAAGACTAACAAAAGATCCTGAGCTACGTTATACACCGAATGGAGTTGCGTCTACAAGATTTACAGTAGCTGTAAACCGTGCATTCTCAAATCAACAAGGTGAACGCGAAGCTGATTTCATTAGCTGTGTTGCTTGGCGTAAACAGGCTGAAAACCTAGCGAACTTCATGCGAAAAGGAAGTTTAATTGGGGTAGAAGGTCGTATCCAGACAGGCAGTTATGAAGGACAAGATGGTAAGCGCGTATACACAACAGATGTCGTGGCGGATAGCGTACAGTTTTTAGAACCCCGTAATGGTAGCGGTGCTCCTGCTCCTCAATATGGTGGACAAACTTACGGTAATAACCAACCGTCATATGGCGGTGGTCAACCACAACAACAGTTTGGTGGCGCTATGCCAGGGCAGGGTTCCTATGGCGGCGATTCGTATCAGCAAAATCAACCACCTATGAATCAGCCGAATTATACACGTGTAGATGAGGATCCATTTGCGAATAGCAAAGGGCCAATAGAAGTATCTGAGGATGATCTTCCATTCTAATGCTTCTAAATGATAAAAAAAGATAAGGAGGAGACACACTATGGCACCACGTCGCGGAGGCCGCAAACGCCGTAAAGTTTGCTACTTCACTGCTAATAACATTACGCATATCGACTATAAAGATGTAGATTTATTAAAAAAATTCATCTCTGAGCGCGGTAAAATTTTACCACGTCGCGTAACTGGCACTAGCGCTAAGTACCAACGTAAATTAACTTCAGCTATCAAAGTATCTCGTATCATGGGATTACTTCCATTCGTAGCAGAAGATAAATAAAATTTATTTATTAATAAAAGCACAACAAGGTTTTCATAACCTTTGTGGTGCTTTTTTTTATTTATACTGTTTTCTCAAATATTGTTGCTATAAAGGAAAGTTAGGATTATTCAACAATCGTGCACGATTGTTGAAGATCGTTATTGAACTTAAAGCACCAGGTTAGTTCAATAAGAAAAAAGAGCTGCATACGCAACTCAATGATTTTCATCTAATCATTAACATATATTTACCCCCTAGAATATATGTTAATGGTATAAAAATTGGATAAATCTTCACAAAATGGAAAAGCTTACAAATGGCACTTGGAGAGGACATTACAGGGGAACAGTTTCTGCTTGGGTTGAATAAATTATCAAATGTAAAATTATTTCAAGCTCACCTATTCGGTGGGCTTGTTTTATTTAAGGAACGATAGATATGGCAAAGGATCAACGATAGGTACCTAAAATGACATTCTTAATTACACAATATAATAAGATTAGATTCGGATAGAAGACTATTGGAAAATATTTTTCCAATTTTTATGCATCGAGCAGTTTTTAGGTAAGATTATTTTCTAAAATTATTTTATATAAAATGTCACCAAATGGTAATTTCATGTGTGTTATAAGTGAAAGGAGTTGATGGATGTTGCAACAATTAGTTTGGTCGAACGAACTAGATATAGAACGAATTGTTGATAAATATGGAAATATGCTTTTTAGAATGTGTCTTGTTATTCTATGCAATGAGAATGACGCAGAGGATGTCGTACAAGACACTTTTATTACCTATCTAACTAAATCTACACCATTTAACGATTCAGAACATGAGAAAGCATGGTTGATTACTATTGCTACAAATCGTTGCAAAAATATGAGAAGGTACAATATTATTCGTAAACATATGGATATCAATGATTTGCAACTATATTGTAAGGATGATGAAAACTATGGTTTAATCGAACATCTTATGAGATTGCCAAATAAACATAAGATTGTATTGTTACTTTATTATGTAGAGGGCTATAAAGTAGATGAAATAGCAAAAATACTTGCCATTACTACTTCAGCAGTTAAAAAACGATTACAACGTGGAAGAGAGCTTATTCGAGAAAGATATCGAAAGGAGAATGAAATATGAACTTTGATAAGATTAAAGAAGCTGTTAATTCTATTGAAATGTCAAAAACTATGAAAAATCGTGTGAAAAAGAATTGCAATATTATAGAAAAGAAAAATTTTAAAGGGCGGATTTCTGTAGCTTGTGCATTTGGATTCCTATTGTTAATTATGATAGGTATTCCATTTTTAGATAATAACGAAAACTTTCGAGTCGCAAATTTTACAATCACAGCTTATGCATTGAGTGATAATGCGAATCAGCCTAATACCAAACTTTCATCAGATAAAGCTACTTTTGAATTATCAACTGAAGCTAGAGGTAGTACAACTGATATAACTGGAGATGTAGGTAATTTAATCTTTACAAAGCTTATGCTAAATATAAGTGGAGAACATATCGACTCAATCACTTATACCATTAGCAAAGGCAAGTTTATAGAGGATGTTACACTTACAGCTAAAGAATATACAGACAAAGACTGGTTATTATCAGAAAAGATATTTATGATTGGAAGTTCGCCTGGTTCAGATATATACAATGGTACAAAGGAAATTGGAAATACCTATACGGTTAAGTATAATGAACAGGATAAATATAAATATTCACTTGCAATTCCTCATGATGGCAATTTGGTAATAGATGACGACATAATAATCAAAGTAATTGTAAAATATACAGATGGAAGCTCTGAACAACAAGATATTGTTGTAACTCAAGAATCAAATTCTATTTCATTAAAGCTTAATTAAAATAATCGAGATGATAATACTACTGTACAAAGAACTAAGTTAACTAGAGAAAAGAAAAACTAGTAGAAAAATCTATAGGATAGATTAGAAACCAAACATTGACGAGGATACTTATTACTCTTGGTAGTATTGTTGGGTACGGAATTTATGTTGAATTTAGTTAAATTAGTTAGTATCATGGGATTACTTCCATTCGTAGTAGAAGATAAATAAGATTGATGACGTTAAGGTAACTGACCTTACATCAATTTTAACTACCAGCATATTACGATATTCGTATCGGTATGCTGGTTTTTTGTTATGGTTAAAAAGAAAATTATCAGCTAGTTAGGTAAAAGTTCGAATTAAAATTGAAAAAATAATGACAATGTACATAGTGATCTAAGTGATTTTTGTTCAATACTATGAAAAAATGGTACAATAAAGGGTAGTAAGTTTGACTGAAAAAAAGGAAGGTTTTCAATGCCGAATAATCAAACAAAAGCGCTTGTACAAGGCTCAATGATGGTTGCACTTTTTACAATTTTGATGCTAATTTCTGCATATGTACCATTCATCTTTATAGTAGCTTTATTATTCGCTCCACTACCGATTGCTTGGTATAGCGCAAATTACAAGCGTTCCACATCAATACTCGTAGCAATAGTAGGCTGTATCCTAACCACTATAACGAGTGGAATATCCATGCTGCCATTTGCCTTTATTTTAGGGCTAGTAGGTGTCGTTATGGGTAACGCCATTTATTTGAAGAAGAGTAAGCTTTATTTATTTATGTCAACGGGGATTGCTAATCTCCTTTCGATGGCAATTGTTTATGTTGCTTATGTAAAGCTTTCAGGGATTGACTTCATAAGCATGAGTTTAGAGATGGCACGTAAAAATTATGAGCAATCTAATGAATTTGCGAAGAATGTAACAGGCCAAGTAGCCATTAATCCAGAGCAGCTTGAGGCAATGTTTAAAACAATTGAACTGACTATGCCTGCAACGATAACAATCTCAGCATTTTTTGCTGCATTTATTATCATTACAGTCAATTTACCAGCTCTAAAACGACTAGGGGTAGATGTTCCAAAATTTGCTCCATTCCAAAATATGAGATTACCACGCTCTATTTTATGGTATTACATGATCGTTTTATGTATTAATTTATTCATGCGTCCTGAGGCTGGCTCTACGCTAGATATTATTGTATTAAATGTTTCTTATATTTTATGGTTGTTACTGATTTTACAAGGAATATCTTTTATCCATTATTTTATCTCTAAAAAGGGGATGCCAAATGGAGTTAAATGGGTAGCAACTTTATTAGCAATTCCATTATCATCCTTTATGATCTTACTCGGTATTGTTGATTTAGGTTTTGACGTACGTTCACTTGTAAAGGGGAAGACTAAAGAATAAGGGGCTGATTGTAATGGGGACATTTAGAAAACGACCAATTCGCTATCCGCTTTTTGTTCTTTCCATATTTGGAACTGTGACGTTCGTGCTTCTATGTATTTGGAATATCGGGATAGGTATCGGTTATGGTGTAGGTTTTGTTTTACTGATGGCCTACACATGGAAAGTAGAGAAGATAGCGTTTGAGGAAACAGAAAAGCACATTGAATCTATCTCCTTCCGTATGAAAAAAGTAGGGGAAGAGGCACTGCTTGAAATGCCAATTGGGATACTGCTGGTTAATGAGCAGTATGAAATCGAATGGTCTAATCCATATATGCAAGGCATTTTAAATATGGAATCATTAGTTGGAGAAGGTATTGTAAATATATCTGATGACATCTATGTATTAATGAAGACCGAGGAGACTAATGAGGCGACGATTACACTACGTGATCGGAAATATCGTGTTTATTATAAAAAAGAGGAACGACTACTGTATTTCTTTGATATAACTGAACAGATTGCCATTGAAAAGCAATACTATGCAGACCGTACAGTAATCGCTATATTGTTTGTCGATAATTACGATGAAATCACGCAAGCCATGGACGATCAACCACGTAGTTTAACCAACACAATGGTTACTTCAATTGTCAATGAATGGGCTGCAGAGCATGGTGTATTTGTCAAACGAATATCATCAGATCGTTTCTTAGCAGTCTTAAATGAATCCATTTTAACGGAGCTAGAAAAGAAAAAATTTGCTATATTAGATACCATTCGAGAAAAAACAGCTCAAAAGAATTTATCATTAACATTAAGTATTGGTGTAGGAGCTGGATCATCCTCATTAGTGGAGCTTGGTGAGTTGGCACAATCCAGTCTTGATCTTGTATTAGGACGGGGTGGAGACCAAGTGGCGATAAAGCAACCTACTGGAAAACTTAAATTCTATGGTGGAAAAACAAATCCAGTCGAAAAACGTACACGTGTTAGAGCGCGCGTTATTTCACATGCATTACGCGATTTAATTCAAGACAGTGACCAAGTGTTTGTTATGGGACATAAAAATCCTGACATGGACTCCATTGGTGCTTCTGTAGGTGTACGGAAAATGGCACAAATGAATGATGTAAAGGGCTATGTCATTATCAATTTTGATGAATTAAATGGTAGCGTTACACGATTAATGAATGAAATAGAGAGTAAATCAGATTTCTATGAAAATTTCCTTACACCAGAGGAAGCCGCTGGTAAAATGACTGAGAAATCGTTGCTCGTTATTGTTGATACACATAAGCCTAATTTAGTAATTGATGCACACCTATTGAAATTAGCTGAAAAGGTGGTTGTAATCGACCATCATCGTCGAAGTGAGGACTTTATTGAAAATCCTACACTCGTTTATATGGAGCCATATGCGTCGTCCACAGCAGAGCTAGTGACAGAGTTACTAGAATATCAGCCGAAACGTGCAAAAATTAATATGCTAGAAGCTACTGCATTACTAGCGGGTATTATCGTTGATACCAAAAGCTTTACACTTCGAACAGGAGCACGTACATTTGAAGCAGCTTCTTACTTACGAACAAATGGTGCCGATACAGTATTGGTCCAACGTCTCTTGAAGGAGGACGTGGACACATATATAGAGCGCTCCAAAATTGTGCAAACAGTTAAGTTCGTAAAACCAGGAGTAGCTGTTGCTGTAGGTGAGGAATCAAAAGTGTATGACTCTGTCTTAATTGCGCAAACAGCCGATATTTTACTAACGATGAAGGATGTTAGTGCATCCTTTGTCATTGCACATCGGGCAGATGGCAAAATTGGTATAAGTGCACGATCACTTGGCGAGGTCAATGTACAGCTAATTATGGAGAGGCTTGGCGGCGGTGGACATTTAACGAATGCTGCCTGCCAAATAGATGCTAAATCCATCGATGGTGTGAAAAAACATTTAGAAGAGGCCATAAATGAGGTCTTTGAAGGGAGTTCTGACTAATGAAAGTAGTATTTTTAAAAGACGTTAAAGGAAAAGGAAAAAAAGGTGAAATTAAAAACGTAGCTGATGGCTATGCACAAAATTTCTTAATCAAGAATGGCTATGCAGCGGAAGCAAATGCGCAAGCTTTAAGCCAAATAGAGGGGCAAAAGAAATTAGAGGCCAAAAATGCTGCTGCCGAATTAGCTGAAGCACAAGCATTAAAGGAAAAAGTAGAAGCACTAACAGTTGAGCTAAAAGCAAAATCAGGTGATGGTGGCCGCTTATTTGGCTCAGTATCTACAAAGCAAATTGCTGATGCATTACAAAAAGTGCACGGCATTAAAATTGACAAACGTAAAATGACTTTACCTGATGGGATTCGTTCACTTGGCTTTACAAATGTTCCTGTAAAACTACATCATGAAGTATCAGCAACGTTAAAAGTCCATGTAACGGAAGAATAAGGAGCGACAATCCATGAGTGAACCGATGATGGACCGCGTTCCACCGCATAACCGGGAGGCGGAGCAATCGGTTATCGGTGCTATCTTCCTTGAGCCACAGGCATTAATAACAGCATCAGAAATTTTATTGGCAGATGATTTTTATTTAAATGCCCATAAGAAAATTTTCGAAACGATGTTGCGCTTGAGTGATCAAGGAAAAGCGATAGATGTTGTAACAGTTACAGAAGAATTATCAGCTAAAAAAGAGATTGAGGACGTTGGCGGGCTTTCTTATTTACTAGAGCTCGCCAATGCTGTCCCTACAGCTGCCAATGTCGCTCATTATGCCAAAATCGTTGAGGAAAAGGCCCTCTTACGTCGATTGATTCGAGTGGCTACGAAAATTGTCGAGGACGGCTATACACGTGAAGACGAAGTAGAGGCATTATTAGGCGAGGCAGAGAAGAAAATGATGGAGGTTGCCAATCGAAAGAATGCAGGTGACTTTAAGCATGTTAAAGATGTGCTAGTGGAAACTTTCGATAATATTGAGCAACTGCAATCACAAAAGGGAGAAGTAACGGGTATCCCGACTGGCTTCCGTGATTTAGATAACATTACTGCAGGCTTTCAACGCAACGATTTAATCATTGTTGCTGCTCGTCCATCTGTAGGGAAAACAGCCTTTGCATTGAATGTTGCGCAAAGTGTTGCTGTACAAGCTCGTGAAAATGTTGCAATCTTTTCTTTAGAGATGGGTGCAGAGCAACTGGTCATGCGTATGCTTTGTGCAGAAGGAAATATAGATGCACAAGTTTTACGTACAGGTGCTTTAACTACAGAAGATTGGGGTAAACTAACTATGGCAATGGGTAGTTTATCGAATTCAGGGATTTTTATTGATGATACTCCAGGTGTACGTATCAATGAAATCCGTGCAAAATGTCGTCGTTTAGCTCAGGAGAATGGACTAGGAATGATCTTAATTGATTATTTACAGTTGATTCAGGGGAGCGGCAAGCCAGGAGAAAACCGTCAGCAAGAGGTATCAGAGATTTCCCGTTCCTTAAAGGGATTAGCCCGTGAATTAAAGGTACCTGTTATTGCGTTATCACAGTTATCTCGTGGTGTTGAGCAACGACAAGATAAACGGCCAATGATGAGTGACTTACGTGAATCGGGAAGTATTGAGCAAGATGCTGATATTGTTGCGTTTTTATACCGTGATGATTATTACGATAAAGAATCTGAGAATAAAAATATGATCGAAATTATCATTGCGAAACAACGTAATGGTCCAACAGGAACTGTTACATTGGCCTTTAAAAAAGAATTCAATAAATTCATTAATGTGGATTGGTCACAAATGCCACCGCCACCGCCACGTGATTAGTCAAGTTACTCGTCATTCAGATAAGTTGCCTATTAGTAATGAAATATTACCCTTAGATTAAATTAATCTGAATGTTCGATAATATTCATACCATTCTGTTATTAAACACGAACGTTGAATCAGATTTTTTGATTTTATGTTCGTGTTTTTTCGCTATTTTTTATTGACGAGTTGTTTCTATCATTGTTACAATAATTGAGGCTTGAAAATTGAGATACAAAGGTATCTAACGGAGGTGCTGATTATGACATCAGTAGTAGTTGTAGGAACACAGTGGGGAGACGAAGGAAAAGGTAAAATTACAGATTTCCTTTCGCACAAAGCCGATGCCATCGCTCGTTTTGCCGGTGGAGATAATGCAGGACATACCATTAAAATTGATGGTGAAACTTATAAATTACATTTAATTCCATCAGGGATATTCTATAAAGATAAAACTTCAGTAATTGGTAATGGATTAGTTGTGAATCCAAAATCATTAGTAACAGAGCTTAAAGGTTTACAAGAGCGTGGTATTAATACAGATAATCTACGTATTTCTAATCGTGCACATGTGATTTTGCCTTATCATATTAAACAAGATATTGCGGATGAAGAAAGTCGTGGAGACAATAAAATCGGCACAACTTGTAAAGGTATTGGACCTTGTTATCAAGATAAAGTAGCACGTATTGGGATCCGTATGGCTGACTTACTTGATAAGGAAATCTTTGAGGAAAAACTACGTCATAATTTAGCCATTAAAAATAAGTTATTTGAGAAATTCTATGAAGTTGAAGGCGTAACATTCGAAGAAATTTTCGAGGAATACTATGGTTACGGACAAGAAATTGCTAAGTATGTTACGGACACGTCTAAAATTTTGAACGATGTCCTTGATGAGGGCGGTAAAGTGCTATTCGAAGGTGCACAAGGAATTTTACTTGATGTCGATCAAGGTACGTATCCATATGTAACATCTTCAAATCCTGTTGCTGGGGGAGTAGCAATTGGTGCAGGTGTTGGGCCATCACGCGTAACAAGCGTTATTGGTGTATCTAAGGCCTATACATCTCGAGTAGGAGATGGGCCATTCCCAACGGAGTTGTTCGATGAAGTAGGTCAACAAATTCGTGAGGTTGGTCGCGAATATGGTACAACAACAGGTCGTCCACGTCGTGTAGGCTGGTTCGACACAGTCGTTGTTCGTCACTCACGCCGTGTAAGTGGCATTACTCATCTTGCTCTTAACTCTATCGATGTTTTATCGGGCTTAGAAACAGTAAAAATTTGTACAGCCTATAACTATAAAGGTGAAACAATCACAGAGTATCCAGCAAATCTTCATATTATTGAACAATGTGAGCCGATTTATGAAGAGCTTCCAGGCTGGTCAGAGGATGTAACAAGCTGCAGAACTTTAGAAGAGCTACCTGAAAATGCACGCCGCTATGTGGAGCGTATCAGCGAACTAACGGGCATTCAAATTGCTACTTTCTCTGTTGGACCTGCACGTGAGCAAACAAACGTGTTAGTGGACGTTTGGGAAGCATAATGAAATAAAATGAAAAGGGCGTGCCAAATGCGGCATGCCCTTTTTTAGTGAATATCTTTCTTCTTAAAGCGACCACCTTTTACCTCGGCGATATTACCGATGGCTAGAAAAGCATTGTCATCTATTTCAGCGACGATTGTTTTTAATTTAGATTCTTCTAAACGAGTAATAACGGTAAATATGACTTTCTTGTCATTCCCCGTATAAGCTCCCTCTCCGTGAAGGAAAGTAACGCCACGACCAAGTCGATCCATAATCGTTTGTCCAATTTCATCAATGTCATCACTTATGATATAAACCGATTTAGATTCTTCTAATCCTTGAATAACAATATCAATCATTTTATAGGCAATATAGTATGCAATGATGGAGTACATGGCTTGCTCCCAATTAAAAATAAATCCTGCCACCGTAAAAATAATGATATTGAAGAACATGATGATTTCTCCAACTGAAAAAGGTGTTTTGCTATTAGCTAAAATAGCTAATATTTCAGTTCCATCCAATGAACCTCCATAACGAATGACAATTCCGACACCAACTCCTAAAATCATTCCTCCAAAAACTGTTGCCAATAATGTGTCTTCCGTAAATGGATGGATATTATGTAAGGCAAGTGTTGAAAATGAAAGTACGGTAATACCTAGACCTGTGGACAATGCAAAGGTTTTACCAATTTGTTTATAGCCTAAAAAAATAAAAGGTAAGTTTAAAATGAAGATGAAAATACCAAGGGGTAATTTTAATAAATGAGATGTGATAATGGAAACACCCACGATACCACCATCCATAATGTGGTTGGGTACTAAAAACAGTTCCAAGCCCAATGCCATTATAATCGCGCCTAGCGAAACCATAATAATTCTTGCAAAAACTTTACGCATGCTATTTTTCTGAGGTCTCAACACTTTTGTTGTGATCTCAGAGGTTTGTGAATCACTCAATTTAATCGCTCCAATCAAATAGTGTACCTTCTATATATATTTTATCGGAATATTAAAAAAGTAAAAAGTATTAAGTCAAAATTCACTTGAAAAAATTTGAGAATAGTATACAAATGATAGTTAAATTGAATTTTAAGAACCAATATATGAATAAAATTACAGTATTTATAAACTATATAAAATATATTCTATGTAACAATAAGTAGATAAATAATACATTTACATTACAAAAGAGTGAAATCGTTCAAACGTCATTTTCTTTATGGTACATTATAGGGGTGCAAAAAATCCTTGTGGGTAAATCATCCTACAGTAGGGTAAAGTTGGAAGGGGCTTTATTGATGAATTCGTTTTGGAAAAGAAAAGAAGAAAACAATAGATTCACCTACAATTTTTCTTCTTTTAAAAAGGCTTCAATCATTGTAGTTTTAATGACAAGCCTAACGATTAACATGGGATTTGCTAAGGAATATAACAAAGAAAACTTAAATAAAATTTACCACGTCTATGTGGGGAATGAATATATTGGTGCAGTATCTGATGAGAAAGCAATTCAAGAAATAATTGCATCAAAAGAAAAAGTGGCAAGTCAGCAATTCAAAGGTTTATCCATTGATGCTAGCTCAGCTGTTAAAATAATCCCAGAACAAGTATTTACAAATGAAACAAAAGATGCAGAAACATTATCAAAACTTAAGCAATCTTTAGTGGCCAAATCAGATGCCTTTACATTATTAGTAAATCACAAACCAGTAGTATCACTAAAGAATACGGAAGCTTATGAGAAAACTGTTCAAATGTTAAAGCTACAATATGTTTCTCAGCAAGAATTAGATAACTTATCAAAACGCCAAGCTAGCAATAATCTACCAGAATTAAAAGATGGTGAGGCTAGACTTCTAAATGTTTCCTTTAAACAAGGCGTTTCAGGGTTATCACAAAAAGTGACACCAACTGATATATTATCACCTGAGCAAGCCGTGAAGTTTTTAATGACAGGCTATCTTGAGCAAGAAACATATAAAATTGAATCAGGAGACGTGTTAGGGTCAGTTGCTAAAAAACATAATTTAACAACAAGTGAACTACTAGCTCTAAATCCTGGTATTACTGTAGATACAGTTTTACAAATTGGACAAGAAATAAATGTTACTGTGGCAAAGCCATTTGTAACACTTGAAGTAAAAAAGGAAAAGAAAGTTGCGGAAGTCATTCCGTTTAAAAAAGTAATTGAAGAAGATCCTACAATGTATAAAGGTGAAAAGGTCATCAAGCAAGAAGGTGTTAATGGAAAAAAAGAAACAACTTATGCATTAACATCTGAAAATGGTACACAGACATCAAAAGTTGCCTTAGAGGAAAAAATACTTCAACAACCAGTAGATGAAATTGAAGTAGTTGGTACAAAGGTTATTTCTTCACGTGGAACTGGAGAATTTGCATGGCCAGCAGTCGGGGGCTATATTTCAAGTGGTATGGGTGAACGTTGGGGAGCCTTCCATCGTGGTATTGATATCGCTCGACCAAGTAATTATAATATCTTAGCTGCTGATAATGGTGTAGTTGTTGCTGCTGGCACTTCTGGCACCTATGGTAATCGTATTGTTATTAATCACAATAATGGTTTTACAACACTTTATGGACATTTATCTTCAATTAATGTTGAAGTCGGACAAGTAGTGGAAAAAGGTTCTGTGATTGGTATTATGGGTTCCACTGGAAATTCGACAGGTACACATTTGCACTTTGAAGTTGAAAAGAACGGTTCATTAGAAAATCCGTTATCTTATGTAGGCCGATAAAACATGTTGAATAGAAGGCAGTCCGAATAATGGACTGTCTTTTTCTATTATTTCCCGAGAAATAATTGTTGAATTACATCGCTTTTTGTCACAGTATTAGAGGGATTGAATATCGATTAATGCATAGAATCCGAAAGCATGATAGAGTTAAGAGTAGTGAATTTACAAATACACATTGTTTAAGAATAGATAAGAAGCGAAAGGGAGAGTATGTATGAATAAAACAATTTTAGTTGTTGATGATGAGAAACCAATCGCAGATATTTTGCAATTTAATTTAATTAAAGAAGGCTATAAAGTTATTTGTGCTTATGATGGTGATGAGGCATTAAAGAAAGTAGAGGAAGAGCAACCAGATTTAATGCTTTTAGATATTATGCTGCCAAAGCGTGATGGAATGGAAGTTTGTAGAGAAGTACGTAAAAAATATGATTTTCCGATTATTATGCTAACAGCTAAAGGCTCTGAAATTGATAAAGTATTAGGATTAGAGATGGGTGCAGATGATTATGTCACAAAGCCATTTAGTACAAGAGAGCTGATTGCACGTGTAAAGGCTAATATGCGCCGTTTACAAGTAGTCGCTCCAGCAGCAGAAGAGGCTGAGGAGGAGTCGAATGAGATTGTCGTAGGTTCGCTTGTTATTCAACCAGATGCTTATTTAGTAATGAAGCGTGATGAAGCAATTGAATTGACACATCGAGAATTTGAGTTACTTCATTATTTAGGGAAACATATTGGACAAGTAATGACACGAGAGCACCTCCTACAAACAGTATGGGGCTATGATTACTTTGGTGATGTACGAACTGTTGATGTAACAATTCGCCGTTTACGTGAAAAAATTGAGGATAATCCTAGTCATCCCGCTTGGATTGTCACACGACGTGGTGTAGGTTATTATTTACGAAATCCTGAACAGGAGTAATAGGAATGCAGAAAGTGAGCTTCTTTAAATCCATTCATGTCAAACTAGTGCTGATTTATATTTTATTAATATTGCTTGCTTTACAAATTATCGGTATCTATTTCGCTCGTGAATTAGAAAGAAATTTGAAGAGCAACTTCCAAGATTCCATTTTTCAGCGAGTTGACTTGATGCAATATAGTCTTCGTGAGGAAATTTTAAAGGAACGCGATGAAAGCATGCCTAAACTAGAGGAGAGCCTAAAATCAATTGTTATGGAGTTTTCTACTGGTTTAAGGGATGTTTCAAATGGTGATATTTTAGAAATTCGTGTCATTGACAATAGACAAAGAATACTTGCAACATCTGAGCTTGAAAACCAAAATTTAATAGGTCAGCGCTCTAATACTGACCTTGTACGTCGAGCGATATCTGCCGAAACATTGTTTGATATTATTAAGCTGGACAATAAGACGAGAAATCGTGTGTGGGTATTAGCGAATCCCATTCGTGCGGGTGCAGGACCAGACGATGAAATCATTGGTGTACTCTATATTGAAGCCAATATTGAATCAGTTTTTGAACAAATGAATGATATTAATCAGATTTTCCTTGGTGGTACGGCAATGTCCTTGGTCATTACCATCTTCTTAGGTATTCTTGTGGCAAGAACGATTACACAGCCTATTGCTGATATGCGAAAGCAGGCTCAGGCAATGGCGAAGGGGAACTATTCTCGAAAGGTACGTGTATATGGTACAGATGAAATCGGCCAACTAGCCATCACCTTTAATCATCTAACCAATCGTTTGCAGGAAGCACAATCGACCACAGAAGCTGAACGTCGAAAGCTAGATTCAGTTCTAAGTAATATGACAGATGGTGTAATTGCAACAGATCGTAAGGGACGTATTATTCTCATTAATGACCCTGCATTGGAATTACTGCATATTTCAAGAGATATTACATTAGGACGTCCTATCGCCTCTGTATTGGGGATTGATCAGGAATATAGTTTTGAAGACTTAATTCATATGAATGATGCCGTGAATTTAAACTTCAGTACAGCGGATGCTCCCTATATACTTCGTGCTAATTTCTCTGTTATTCAAAAAGAAACAGGCTTTATTAATGGTCTGATTACTGTTTTGCACGATATAACAGAGCAAGAAAAGATTGAAATGGATCGTCGGGAATTCGTATCGAATGTATCACATGAGTTAAGAACGCCATTAACAACAATGCGCAGTTATTTAGAGGCACTTGCAGATGGTGCATGGAAAGATGAAAATATTGCTCCTACGTTTTTAAATGTGACACAAACCGAAACAGAGCGTATGATTCGTCTAGTAAATGATTTACTGCAGTTATCAAGAATGGATAGTTCAGATTACGAGTTGAATAAAGATATTGTCTTATTTAATTCATTCTTTAACCGCATTATAGACAGATTTGAAATGTCTAAGTCTGACAAGGTACATTTTGAACGATTATTCCCTGAAACCTCCTTTTATGTAGAAATTGATACGGATAAAATCACACAGGTTATTGATAATATCATTTCCAATGCTATTAAATATTCTCCAGATGGTGGCAATATTCGCTTTGGCTTTACGGGACAGGATGACATGTTGAAAGTCATGATTTCAGATGATGGCATGGGTATTCCTAAAGAAAATGTTGGCCGTATTTTTGATCGCTTCTATCGTGTGGATCGTGCCCGTGCTCGTTCTATGGGAGGAACAGGCTTGGGATTAGCTATTGCGCGGGAAATGATTGAAGCACACGGCGGTAAGATTTGGGCTGAAAGTGAAGAAGGACAGGGTACAACAATTTTCTTCACATTACCATATGATGCAGATGAATTTGGTGAGGCAGGTGAGTGGGAATGAAATATATAGAGCCAGTTAAATCTGTTGTATTATTTCTACTTGTTATGCTGAGTGTGATTTTAACTTTTTTAATTTGGACCTATACACCTGATTATAAATATATTGAAAAAACAGAGGGCGAGGAAATTTTAATTAAGCCGCAAAAGGATATGGAGGATATTATTCGACCATACAAGGCTATTTTCCGATCTGAAGAAGAGTTTACAGGCACAGTTTCTAATGCAGCTATGAAAGACATGATGAAAGTATTTAAAGGCTGGAATGTTTTAGATTTGGTGTCTGTAAACAATAATCTTTCTGCAAACTATGTGAATCAAATTATTGGCGCAGATCATCGAATGACAATATTTTTTACAGGAGAGATTCCTTTTTCAGCTTTTAACACAACCTTTCAGTTCACTGATAAGGAATTACCAGAAACAACGTTCAATCGTATGATTATAGATTGGAGTAATTACAATAGTAAAGAATTGATGTTGTATTACATTAGTGGTAATAACCAATCATTATTCCGCTCACATGTCAGTGTGCCAAACATGAATCAATTTATACAGGAAGTCATAGAGCCTGCCAAAAAATATGAGGTTTTTAAAGAAGTAGAAAGAGAAGGCTATACATCTCTTTATTTGGCGAACAGTAATATTGAATCTGTAAAATATACGTATTTTATTGAGGATATTACGCCAGAACTATTTAAAAATGTATTATTCCCAGATCCAAATATTGTGCAGCGGAATGTGGAAAGTGCATCCTCTGAAAAATATACAGATGGTATGTCGTTAATGACCCTAGAAACAAATCTTAAATCATTAAACTATGTTTATCCTGCTGCAGAAAGTAGTATTAGAGTCGAGCCATCCAAGCTTTTAAAGGATAGCTTTGAATTTATTAATGAGCATGGAGGATTTACCGCAGATTTCCGCTATGCTTCATCCAATACCAATAAAAATCAAATAGATTATCAAATGTATTTGCAAGGTTTCCCTGTCTATAGCAATCATGTCATTACACGAATGACAACGATTTGG
Organism: Lysinibacillus sp. A4; assembly: GCF_024919535.1. Taxonomy (NCBI): domain Bacteria; kingdom Bacillati; phylum Bacillota; class Bacilli; order Caryophanales; family Bacillaceae; genus Lysinibacillus; species Lysinibacillus sp. A4. The sequence goes on from NZ_JANWTB010000008.1 coordinate 42,844, forward strand.
GGAGATAGTCGAATTTTCCATTATAAGCGTCCATACTTCTCATTGGATATGGATATATCATTGGAGAAAGAAATCAAAGAGTTAGCATCAGGTGCGGAGATCGCAGAGAGATTAAAAAGCGCTAACAGTATTCCTCTGTCTGATATCGATGAAATCGTCTTAGGCTATTATTTAACACAAAATCAAGAACAGAATATATTTATATTTGAACCTTGTTGGTTTGTTATTCGTAATGGTACATGGACTAAACTGACTCCTGAAGTATTAGGAGGTGTTAAAAATGGATTGGAATAGAACAAAATCTATTTTTATATTCGTTTTTTTAATACTGAACATCTTCTTGTATTCACTTTATGTCAATCGCTATAATGAAGCAAAAGATATTGAGGTACCAGGTGAAAGAACAATAGAAGCTCGTTTAAAGGATGATAATATTACGTACGGCACATTACCAAATAATATTGAATCTGCTTCGTATATGACAGCTCAAGTGCATAAATTCACACCAGCCGAATTTAATAATAGTAACCAGCAAGTTAAATTTAAGGATGATAATAATACAAAGGCTCGTGTTATTTTTATGAGGCCTGTTAAATTACGTAATGTAAGTGATGACGCAAGCTTTACAGATTTTGTCCTAGCAAACATCATTGAAGGTGCATCTTATGCTTTATGGAAAATAGACCGCGAAGAACGAGTCGCAATTTTTTTCCAAAAGACAAACAATCGAATGTTCTATTATAGTGGTTCATTAAAAATAAAATGGAATGCTAATAACGAAGTAACAATGTATGAGCAAACAATGATTGATAATATTGAAGAAATGGAACAGCAGGAAACAGTTATTCCACCACTTCAAATTATTCAAACTTTGTATGCAAAGGGACCGCTCAAGCCTGATTCTCGCATTACACAAATGAAACTAGGTTACTCAACGCTTGTTAAATTAACACGTACTCAGGTATTGGTGCCAACATGGGAAGTTCAAGTGAAATTATCTGATGGGACAAAAGAGGAGTACTTTGTGAATGCAGTAGAAGGTAAAGTCATCGAAATCCAGGAGGACAAGCAAGAGAGCGAAGAAGAAGACTGGGGAGTTGAATAATGCGATTTAGTGTTTTAGCAAGTGGCAGTACAGGGAATTCGATTTATGTAGAGAATGACGATCATGCTTTTATCGTTGATGCGGGTCTTAGTGGGAAAAAGATGGAGCAGTTATTTACAAAAATCGACCGTAATATGAAGCAGCTCAGTGGTATCTTTGTTACACATGAGCATAGTGATCATATTAAAGGAATTGGTGTACTGGCACGGAAATATAATGTACCAATTTACGCAAACGCCAAAACGTGGCAGGCAATGGATGGGCTTATTGGGGACATTCCTGTAGAGCAACGTTTTGAATTTGAAATGGATACAGTGAAGCATTTTGGTTCTTTAGCTGTTGAATCCTTTGCTGTTTCACACGATGCAGCAGATCCAATGTTCTATACTTTTCATGAAAATGATCGCAAGCTTGTTATTATTACAGATACAGGCTATGTCAGTGATCGTATGAAAGGAATTATTCGAGGCGCTGATTCTTTTGTCTTTGAAAGTAATCATGATGTCAATATGCTACAAATGGGACGCTATCCTTGGTCTATTAAACGTCGTATTTTAAGTGATGTAGGACATGTGTCTAATGAGGATGCAGCAATTGCAATGAGTGAGGTTGTATTTGATAAGACGACCAATATTTATCTTTCACATTTAAGTAAAGATAATAATATGAAAGAGCTAGCACGTATGAGTGTCGCACAAACCTTACAATCTTGTGGCATCCTTGTTGGTGAGCATGTTCATCTATTTGATACGGATGCAGAAGAACCAACAAAATTGGTGACGGTTTAATCATAGGCTATTTAGACAAAATTTGAAGCTGTTCAACGCATACAAAAATGCATTGAGCAGCTTTTTTTATGCCTATTTTATTTGTTTTTCATCTGATTTTAATGTTTGAATCGTAAGATTAGGGTAACAACTAATTAGATAGCACTTAAAGGAAAGGATGACGAACATGAGCTATTTCCAAGATGATGATAAAAACAGTGATTTCCTTAAAAAGGATGAAGTACCGAAATCACCTCTTCAAGAAAGACTAGAGCGCGAGGAGCAAGAAATGCAGACTAAGCGCATGAAAAAGAAAGGTGGAGGAGGTAAAGGCGGCTATTTCTTTAGTGGTCTGGTCGGTGTCATTATAGGTGCTTTACTTGTGTGGCTTATGCTACCAGGACTTGTCAATCAAATGCCTGGAACAACAACAAGTAATACAGGAAAAAATAACACAACAATTAATCAGGTAGCTACAGAAGTAACAACAGATGTGACAACTGCAGTTGATAAAGCCTCACAAGCAGTTGTCGGTATCACAAATATTCAAGAAGTCACAAGCGGAGGTTTTTGGAGCCCACCATCAACGACAACAAAAGAAGCAGGAAGCGGTTCAGGTGTTGTTTATAAAATTGAAGGTGACAAAGCCTTTATCATCACAAATAACCATGTTATTGAAGGGGCAAAGCAGTTAGAGGTCACAATGCCAGACGGAACAAAAGAACCTGCACAATTAGTGGGTCACGATGTTTGGACGGACCTTGCAGTTATTTCTATTAACTCTAAAAATGTTAAAACAGTTGCGACATTCGGGAATTCAGATGTATTAAAACAAGGTGAAACAGTGATTGCCATTGGTAACCCACTTGGTTTAGACTTCTATGGTTCTGTGACAACTGGTGTTGTTTCAGGTAAAGACCGTTCTGTACCAGTAGACTTAAATGGTGATGGCACAGAAGATTGGCAACAAGAAGTCTTGCAAACAGATGCTGCGATTAACCCAGGGAATAGTGGTGGAGCACTTGTAAACTTAGCTGGAGAATTAGTAGGAATTAACTCCATGAAAATTGCTGAATCCTCAGTTGAAGGTTTAGGGTTCTCTATTCCAATTAATTCAGCTATTCCAATTATCGAGGAGCTAGAGAAAAATGGAGAAATGAAACGTCCAACAATGGGAGTTTCACTTGCAGATTTAACAGATGTGCCATCATTCTATCAACAACAAACATTAAAATTACCTGCAGAAGTGACAACAGGTGTTGTTGTAACAGATGTCATGAATAACTCACCAGCCTTAAAAGCAGGGGTTCAACAATACGATGTTATTGTAGAGATGGATGGTCAAAAAATTGAAACAACCATTGATTTACGCAAGCATTTATATAATGACAAAAAAATTGGTGATAAGCTAACATTAAAAGTGTACCGTCAAGGTAAATTAGTCGAGCTATCACTAACATTAACAAACGGTAATACATTGTAAAGAATATGAAAAGCGATGGAGATCTAATCGGTCTTCATCGCTTTTTTATGAGGATGGAGAAAATACTTTTATGAAATATTGTGGATAACTAGAAAATTGTGAATACTATTTCCGCACAGCAAATCGGGAGTAAAAGGCACTTCTTCCATACCTGCTATTACTTTGTTACAATAGATTGTGGATAACATAGACTGATTTGTGAATAAGTTTGTGGAAATTTCGGAAAATAAGGAGACATCAAAAAATGGAAAAGTACAGCTGTGAAAGCCATATAGATCACGCTTTAGACATGTTTGTAGCAGAACAAAAAGTGTTCCCAATTATGGATAAAATCGAAGAGGATAAAAAGTTATCCACAAAGTGTAGCTACTGTGAACAGGCAGCAGAATATATTGTATCAAGTAAATAACTTTACACAATATATAGAAATGACATGTGGATATGTTGATAACTTTTGTGGATAATTTGTTTGTAAATGAATTGTAAAGGTGGATAACGTGTGAATATAACGATTGTATCAGTCGGCAAGCTAAAAGAAAAGTACTTAAAAATGGGGATCGATGAGTACGTAAAACGTCTTGGCGGCTATGCAAAAATGGATTTGGTTGAAGTGCCAGACGAAAAGGCACCTGAACAACTAAGTGAAGCTGAAATGGATATCGTCAAGAAAAAAGAGGGCGAACGCATCCTGGCGAAAATTAGCCCAGATGCTTACGTAATCGCCCTAGCCATCAACGGCAAAATGAAAACCTCCGAACAAATGGCTGCCGACATCGAATCCCTCATGACCTACGGCAAAAGCAAAATTGCCTTCGTCATCGGCGGCTCCCTCGGTCTGCATGATGATGTGTTAAAGCGTGCAGATGAGCAACAATCTTTTGGTAAGATGACACTTCCTCACCAGCTCATGAAGCTTGTGCTAGTCGAGCAGATTTACCGTAGTTTTAGGATTATGAAGGGGGAACCTTATCATAAGTAAGTGCGGTTTTTTTATGTGTTATGATAGAATTTAAGTTACTAAAACATAAAATATTAAGGTGGAAATAATGCAAACAATGATAACAAAGCAATTATCAGATGGTCTTATTGAAGACAAGTTCAAGAAAGTTACTGATGAATATAATTCATACTTTAGTAAAATAAATTCTAATAGTGATCTAGCAAATAATGTAGTAAATTTCATTTTTGAAATGTCTAGCAAGATTAATAAAGTCTATAAAAGCGATGAACTCAAAAAAACTGGGCAATTTCATACAAATAACATCAAGATTGTAGAACTAATGTTAGAGCATGTTATAGATTTTAATAACTATAAAAGTTTAATTGGAAAAAGGCTATTAGAGCCTTCTGTTGGCGTAGGTCTATTTGTAATCGGTTTAATTCATAAACTGTATAAACAAGATGTGAAATTGAATGATTTAAAGGAAATCATTGAAAATGTGTACATGCTTGATATTTCTAGTGAAATGCTATATTTTACAGAATTGAATATTAAAAATTGTATTCGAGCATTATATAAAATTGAATTAGAAGAACTTGATAAATGGTCTCTAAAACTAATTCAAACAGATGCGACCTTTAAAAATAATGGACAGGATTTATTATCAGATAATCTATTTGGTAATGTAACCGAATTTGTTGAGTCTGAAGAAGGAACCAATTTTAAAAAGCAATTAAAGAATGACGATTCGAAGTTCGATTTAATCATCGGTAATCCTCCGTATATTACTCTCTATGGTAGGAGAGATATGAAAAAAACAGAGGAACTTAGAAACTATTACATTGATAATTATGATTTTGTACCCAAGACGGTTAAGAATGGTAAATTTAATATTACGATGTTTTTCTTTGAACAGTCATTACATTGGTTGAAGGAAAATGGAGAATTAATTTTTATCGTAGATATTAGCATATTTGAAACTGCTTTTGCAGACTTAAGAAAATATCTATTAATAAACTCCAAAATTATAAATATAATTAGAGATTTTTCTAGCTTTGAAAATGTAGGTAGTGGGCAAGTAATTATTCAACTCAAGAAAATTAATAGCACTGAAAAGGCTTTAAATAATCTTGTTAAAGTAACAGATTTAGAAACGAATAAAAAGTATGAGATTCCTCAATTAAATTGGTACAATGAAGATGAATATAAATTTTCAGTTATTGATGATAAGGCGATAGAAATAATAAAAAAAATTGAAAAACAATCGAAGGAACTGGCATCAAAGTATCCTAAAAAATCTTTAAGAACGTGCACAATGATGTTAGATATGGAAGAACAATTTACTACTTTTGATAAATCAAATGTAAGTGATGATCTGCCAGTAATGCCGTATTATGTAGGTTCTAAAAGTTTAAAAAACAAATTTTCAAGTTTGAATTTTGAAAAATACTTTATCTATAATAAATCGTTGCAAGATGAAATAAATGATAAATTAAAGTTGGAACTCGAAGCAAAAGGGATAAAAAATAAAAAGAGAATAGGTTTAGGGGATTTAGAAGTGTATAAATCTCCCAAATTATTTATTAGACAATCTGCAAAAGAAATAATAGCTACTTATACTGATGAACTTTCTGCTGCAAATAACAGCTTATACTGTTTGTCACTTTCGAACTCAACTATAGAAACAATTAACGATTTGAAAGTAACTTGTTCTCAATTAAATTCGAAATTAAGCACTTTTTACGCATTAAGTACAAGAATTATCAGAACAGCTAAAGGTAAGCAACCTCAAATAAAAGTAGGAGATTTAAAAAAAATTAGAGTAACATATAGCTCTAAAGTTTACGATAAGTTATTAAAAATAACTAATGCAATTTATACTGAGAGCGTAAAAATAGAAGAAGCTTTGAAAGAAATTGATGAAATACTGTATTCTTACTATGGATTATCATCTTTGGAAATTAATTATATTGAAGAATATATTAAGTCATTTTAAAGTCAATGGTATTTTGGGCAAATAAAGTATTGATATATTGTGATACAGCAAAAAATGTTAGACATACAGTATGTCTAACATTTTTTATTTGTAATCTAATATAATTTTTATTTAACTTTATAATTTACTCGGCTTTCCGAGACCTTATTTGCTTTAATTAAATCTTCTTTTAAATCTTCTAACTTACTTCGTTTTTCAGCTATACTTTTTAGTTGTCGATCATATGATTCATAATGCTTTTGAATCAAAATTTCAATAAATTCTTCACGTGTACGATATTCTGGCTCAGCTGAAATATTTACTTGTAGCTGTGGTTTTGGATTTAGTCTAAAAGTATGATTAACATCTTTTAATGAATAGACTTTTACAAATTCATTGTTAAATTTAGCGAAAACAGATGTATCTCCTTCAGCAGTGTAATAAACAATCACATAAACTAAGTAAAAATGCCCATCTTTTATAAATTCAACAACTTTTTTTGGTGTACCGATATCAGGATTACTATCAGCCGAAGAAATCTTACAAGCTTTAAAGTCGATCCAAATTAATTCTTCTCTATCCTGAAATTCAAATGTACATTTTGCATCAAATGGATTTTTTGTTGCACCAGGTGGAGCTTGGGAAGCATCTGATAATAGAGGATTAGCATTATCGTTTACTTTTGATACGAAGCAAGCCTCAAGAAAATCACTTATTTCTGCTCCAGATCTTGAGCGAGAAGGAATATTCATAATAGGGTTTTCTTCGATAATCTTTATAACAACATTTTTAATTGCAGTACATAATTCTTTTTCATAAATTTTAAAATCCATAATTTCCCTCCTTTATTCAATAATAGTCTAAAAATTAGTAATAGTAAATTTAAAGTGTACTAAATATATTTTTAAATATATATTATTTTATTGATATAAATAAAGGAGGTTACTAGATGCAATCAGCCAAACGTGTAAACATTGTTTCAGTAAAATTAGTAAAAGAATCAAGTATGCTCTACAAGCAACGTAGAGTCCGCAGTCCACAAGATAGCTACGAGCTTTTCCTAGACTACCTTGGAGACGTAGACCGAGAGCACTTTGTCGTTGCGTGTCTCGACACAAAGAACCAACCAACAAACATCAGTACAGTCCACATTGGTAGTCTTAATGCCAGTATCTTACATCCACGTGAGGTAATGAAAACTGCAATTTTGTCAAATTCAAATTCGATTTTGATATGCCATTCACATCCGTCGGGCGATCCAACTCCAAGTCCAGAAGATATAGAAGTGACAGAACGTTTAGCAGCAGCTTGTAAACTACTTTCTATTGAACTTCTTGACCATATCATTCTTGGAGATGATAAGTTTATTTCACTAAAAGAGAAAGGTTATTTCTAATATGAATAAGCAATTTAAATAAGCTCTAACATCGGTCATCGGTGTTAGGGCTTTTAGTTTGCAATGAAAGGATTGAAGCAGATGAAGGTTTTTAAAAGTACGCTAAAAACAGAAATTGTTTTTGATGATGCATTGGCAAATAAGTATGTTGTACGTAAGGAATGGAACAAAAGCAAAAAGGCGGCTCTTGTTATCATGAAAAGTGCTGGTGAAACAAACGAAGTTGAACAAGATCATACGACCATGTATGTGACAAACAACTTAGCAAGGTTAGACTATGGCTCTGTAATCATTATGAATTTATTTCCTACTATTATAGGTGCAAACTCCAATGAGTCAGCAGTTGAAAATTTAAAGTATCTGCAAGAGGAAATGACAAAAGTGGATGATGTCGTTATTGCTATTGGTACTGGTATTGAGTCAAACAAGTTAGCGGTTAATCGCTTGAAAATGATGGTAGCGATTTTACTTGATAAACAAGCAAACTTACTTCAAATCGAATGTCCAAAAGGTAGAAAAGGTTTTCATCCCTTGTACCCAGCGAAAAAAATGAATGGAAATTAATACCTTACGATACGCCAACTGTAGAGCAGGTGGATTAGTTGTAAAGATGTTTCAACAAAAAATATGACATATATTATTTCCTTGAATACATCCTAGGAGGTAATTATATGCAACCATCAAAACGAGTAAACATCGTATCAGTTAAATTAGTTAAGGAATCCAGCATGTTGTACAGAAACCGACATATTCGTAGCCCACAAGATATTGCAGAGCTGTTCCGAGAATATCTAGGGGAAGTTGATCGAGAGCATTTCATCGTTGCGTGCTTGGATACAAAAAATCAACTAACAAACATTAGTACAGTTCACATTGGCAGTATCAACGCTAGTATCGTTCATCCGAGAGAGGTCATGAAAACAGATATTCTAAGCAATGCTGCTTCCATTATCTGCTGTCATCCACACCCATCAGGCGACCCTACACCAAGTCCAGAAGATATTGAAGTAAAGGAGCGATTATCAGAAGTAGGGCGAATTGTTGGAATTGGGTTAATCGACCATATCATTTTGGGTGATGACCGTTATGTATCATTAAAGGAGAAAGGATATTTTTAAAATGAATTTAAGTGGCTTATAGGCTCTAACATCTGAAAAGGATGTTGGGGCTTTTTATTTTCAAAAGAATAGGAGGATATTGAAGGTGATTGCAGTTAAACGATTAATCGAGATACTGGAGGAGAAATTAGGGAAGGTAATTGAGCTTCATGAAATCGGTTATGAAACAGTTTGGTTGATGCCAGACGAAATAGACGAGCAACTAGTGCCAATACACGTTATTGCACATTTAGCAGACCCAGTAATTTGTGAAAGTGCAAACTATACGGATGAGAAGGGTGATTACTATACGTTAATTGATGTTGAGACGGGGAACATAGAAAATTATGAGGTATTACTAAAAAATGATGAAGTAATAATGCAATCTGAACAGGAGGATTCAATATAAAAAGCGTTGATAATGAAGAGTTGATATATGCCAAATATGTAAAGTGGTTTATTCACCATGTGCCAGTTGAATTGGAAGTTTAGTAAGCAATCCGATATTTCAATAGTGGAGGAGGTGTTATGAAATGTGGGAAAAAGTAATCGGAGCGGTTGTAGTAGCTGTTGCAACTGAGGTGGCAAGAGAGATTATCAACGAGAATAAATGATTAAGTAACTAGCAGTAGATTCATTTGCTGCTAGTTATTTTTTTGCATAGAGGAGGTTCGTTTAATCATTTAAGAGCCAAAAACCCGAAAACCCGTAACTTACAGTAGAAAGCAATATTTTTTCTCCGATTTACATGGGAATCACAATAGGGAATAAATAGTCATCGTTCACATTTTAGACAAAATATTTACTTTTAACTGTATAGTAAATAGACGGTAAAAAAATAGCAATCTTCTTTACCGATAGGACGTGCCGGGGTTTAGCCGAATGAATAAAAGAAAAATATATTTTAATATAATTTATTTCACTTACTATAGTTCAGGGATTACTTAAAATAAAAGGTTTTTAGACTTTTAGATTGAAAAATCATTATTGCTATTATATATTGTAAATACCAACTAACGTTGGAACAGATGATGAATTGTAGTATGAATAAGCTACTTTTTTAACGAATAATCACTAGATAAGATGATATGCACAGGAAGCCTCTGCCGACAATATGTCACGCGCATGCTAACTTTTCACTGACCTACAATCGAGTTAAGGGATTGTATCAGAAAGCCTAAGCATAACAAATAGCTATTGCCTTTTATTAGGTCAATTTAGCTGTTGTTATGTTTGGGCTTTTTTTGTTGCCCAAACCGTCATTCCTAGTTTCGTTCGGTGGAAGAAGCATGTCTCAATCTACAATATTAGTCATTATCAATTACTTCTAATAAATAGTAGTAAAAAATCAATTGAATGAGGAGGTGAGAGATGATGTGGGAAGAATTAAAGGCTGGTCAAACCATTAAATACGCTGATGTGTATGTAACAAAACAAGGTGTTTTTAACTATGACCATCAAAAGTTGTCAGATGTCGTGTATGTAGATGAGCGTCTCCAAGAAGTAAAGGACGGAATATTTCACAATAGATAACCCAGAGCAAGGTTTTAGCGATACGGAACAAAACAGCAGATATCCAGTTGAATTAATAGATGGTGAGTTTTATATTACAGGATTAGATGTCCAATAATTAGCTAAAAGTTCTGGCTGAGCTTTGGAGATAAGTGATTTCAATTGTACTATACACTGTTTGTAAGGTAAGAAATTAGAGTGAATAGCTAATTAAAGCTATTCTCTTTTGTTTTAGAAATGGGAGTTAGGTTAGCTACTAGTTTAGTGTCAAGTATTCCTCAAAAAGAAATGATAGAAAATTGAAAATTGTCTCCTAATACCGTAAAATAGGAACTAATGTTTGTTTTTTGTGTACCACATTATATTTAAGAGGGTGTTTTTATGGGGATAAATGAAACTAACTTAAAAAGGCTTACTGAAAAAGACGTTCAACTTCAAAAAAAATTGACAGATACTAGAAAGAAAAGGAACTCATTAGCGGATAAGCTTATTAAACTTTCAAATAAAAGAAATAAAACAAAAACGGATATTCAGAAAATGGGGAAATATAATAAAGATTTATTGAAACAAGACAAAGATATTACATCGCTTGTGGAACAGATACGCAAAAATACTGAAGGTATGAACAGGTATAAAGGTCGGCTGGCAAAAGAGCAGGAAAAGCAATTTAAAACCATGCTAAAATCTATGGAATCACAAACCAGCACAAACGTAGAGTATTTAAACAGTTATTCTGAGATGTCGAAAAAATTAAATGAACTTTCATTAGATATTAAGCATTCAGTTAAAGATAAAGAAATAATAGAGTTTGATGTATTTCTATCGCATTCGAGCCTCGATAAAGACATTTTTGTTTCAGAGTTATCGGAGAAGCTTAGTAATAAAGGATTAAAAGTTTTTGAAGATGTTAAGGTATTTAAAATAGGACAGAGTCAAACAGATATGATGAATATGGGGATATTGAATTCGAGATTTGTTGTAATTTTCTTATCCAAAAACTTTATTGAAAGCGGTTGGTCACAATATGAGTTCAAAAGTTTTTTAAATAGAGAAATCAATGAAAAAAGAGTGATTATCCTTCCTATCTGGCATGATGTTTCTGTGGATGAAGTTAGACAATATAATCCTTATATAGTCGACAAATATGCGTTAAATACAAGTAAGCAAACGTTAGACGAAATGGTGAATCAAATTCATCAAGTTGTATTAGATTCATTAGATTTATAAATCTATTAAAACCGTCCTTTGCTACAGTGGACTTGCAATAAAGGATTAGAGGAACTAGAGCTGCGACTTCAGCCAATCAAGTTACAACTGCAATCTTAGCCACATCACGGTGAACCGTATCATAAGTAAGTGCGGTTTTCTAAGTTTTATACATTCAAAAAGCAGCATTTTAGGGTAAAGAGAATACCTGAAAGATAATTATATAATGCGAACTTTGTAGAAAAAGTATCAGGCACTATTAAAAGTGCCTGATACTTTTTTGTTTTATTGGGAGTGGATTGGGTATTAACTAGCATAAGCAAGTTATATAGCAAGAGGTATTGTAGGAATAAACGAAAGAGAAAGGAGTTATAGCAACATGTTGTTGAGTAAAAAGTTACTATTGGTCTTTAGCACAATCGTAGTCTGCTTGTTATCTGGTTGTGGAGAGAAGCAGAAGCTTGAAGATGGATCTGAACTGATCAATAAAAATCAATTTGTTTTTGCTACTTCTGGTGAATTTAAGCCATTTAGTTATATAAATGACGATCTTACAATGTCGGGCTTTGATATTGAGGTTGGAGAAGCGATTGCAAAGGAAATGGGCCTTGAGCCGGTTCAGAAACGAATCAAGTTCAAAGGGATTGTGGAAGGGGTGAAAACAGGAAGAGCGGATGCAGCCGTTGCAAGTCACACGATTAACCCGCAGCGGAGTAAACATGTTTCTTTCTCTACCCCCTATTATTATTCAGGACCGAAAATTTTCACCAGACCGGATAGTAAAATTAGGACTGTTGAAGATTTAGAGGGAAAGGAAGTAGCTGTTGCAAAAGGATCAACATATGCCGATACAGCTTCCAAGTATACAGACAACATCAAAACATATGACAGCGATATTACGGCATTAAAGGCGTTGAGTAGTGGGCGTCATGATGCAGTAATCACAGATTTTGTTACAGGAAAAACTGCTGAAAAGGAAGGTTTTAAGATTAAGGGACAGCAATTAATTAATCGCAGTGAACAAGCGATTGTGTTGCCTCAGGATAATCCAAAGCTAGTGAAGCGAGTTAATGAATCTTTGGAACAACTTCGGGAAAATGGAACATTGACTCAAATCAGTATCAAATATTTTGGTGAGGACATTACCAAAAAATCAGAATAAACCAATGCTATAAAAGAAAGGAAGTAGTACTTTGCCAAGTTTTTCGCATTTTTTTCAAATACTAATCGAAACAAAAGGTGTATTCTTTAAAGCTATGCTTTTAACATTAGAGCTGACGGTGGTTTCTATCTTACTGGGAATCATCATCGGACTAGTCTTTGCCTTATTAAAAATTTCTAATATAAAAATTTTAGAACTTATTTCAGATATATATGTCTATTTGGTTCGAGGAACACCACTGATTGTTCAAATATTTATCCTCTACTTCGGAATTAGCGGGATTTTCCTTCTTCCTGATTTTTGGGCTGCTTCACTTGCTCTAGCGCTACATAATGGAGCTTATATTTCTGAAATCCTTCGTGGAGCAATTCAGTCAGTCGATAATGGCCAATTTGAAGCAGGACGCTCGTTGGGAATGACAAAGACACTGACATTAAGAAGGATTATTCTCCCACAGGCATTCCGTAGAGCGTTGCCGCCTTTAGGCAATCAATTTATCATCAGTTTAAAAGATTCATCATTAGCCGCATTTATCTCCATGAATGAGCTGTTTAATGTGGCGACAACACTTGGGTCGAATAATTTCGATGAAATGACCTACTTACTCATTGTAGCAGTCTACTATTTATTGCTGGTAGCGTTGATGACATTTGTAGTGAACCGAACTGAACTAAAATTAGCAGTAAGCGACAGATAGGAGTTGAAAAAATTGGACACTAAGGAAATGATTAAAATAAGTAAATTGAATAAATCGTTTGGAGACTTACATGTATTGAAAAATATCGACATGACAGTCTACGAGAGCGATGTTGTTTGTCTAATAGGATCGAGTGGGTCAGGAAAAAGCACCCTCCTTCGCTGCTTGAACTTTTTAGAAAGAAAAGATAATGGCAATATTATAATTGAGGGAAATGAAGTCAATCCACGGACAGATGATCTTAACAAGATTAGAGAAAAGGTTGGGATGGTGTTTCAAAATTTCAACTTATTCCCACATAAAACGGTTTTAGAAAATATTATTGAAGCACCTGTTATGGTAAAGGGTGTAGACAAAGAAAAAGCTATCATCAAAGCAAAACAATTACTGAAAAAAGTAGGTTTGGAGGATAAGTCGGATGTCTATCCTAGTAAACTATCAGGGGGGCAAAAGCAACGGGTGGCGATTGCTAGAGCACTTGCGATGGAACCAGACATTATGCTTTTTGATGAGCCAACATCGGCACTCGATCCTGAGCTTGTGGGAGAGGTTTTAACAACCATGAAAGATTTGGCTGAAGAAGGAATGACTATGGTTGTTGTAACCCATGAAATGGGATTCGCAAAAGAGGTAGCTGATTGGATTGTCTATATGCATGATGGGAGAATTATTGAACGCGGCACACCTGAACAATTTTTCAATCATCCAAAAGAGGAGAGAACACGAGAATTTTTAACTGCGACAATGCTTAAATAAAACTAAAAGGTTCTGAATGGTAAGGTTTGGATCTCTTATGGGTTTGCATTAAATATATGATTACTAGATAAAGCTTGTACAGAAAAACTGCACATAGACTCGTTACAGCCAACCTTATCATGAGTAAGTGAAATTTAAATAGCAAAAGGAGAAATTGCAAAGCGCAATTTCTCTTTTTGCTGGAACTGTACTTATTTAATTATAACTTAACTTCGGTAACTTCATTATTACCATTGCCGTTGCCATTGCCATTGCCATTGCCGTTACCATTGCCGTTGCCATTGCCATTGCCATTGCCATTGCCGTTACCATTGCCGTTGCCATTGCCATTGCCCGGCTTTTCAACCAATACATCAAATGTTAATGTGTGGTCACCATACGTTGCTGTAATTGTCGTAGTCCCTTGACCTTTACCTTTTACAACCCCTGCTTTTACAGTAGCTATTTTATCATTTGCTACTTCGTAGGTTGCAAGCGTAGTAACATCTTTTTCTGTTGTTCTACCCTCAAAAGTAGTTACTTCAGTAATCTTAACCATAACCTCTTTACCTATTCTAGTTTCAACCTGAGCTTGGTCAATTTCTAGTGTTACGATTGGTGTTTCTACAACAGGTGCTTTAACTGTAACATTTACCATAACTTCATGATCACCATATGAAATAGTAATCGTAGTCGTGCCCTCACCTACAGCAGTTACTAATCCATTTGCTATTGTTGCAACATTTTCATCTCCCACAACATAAGTTGCTTTTGAAGTTACATCTTCCTCTGTTGCTTCACCTTCTGGAGGAGTAGATGTCTCTGTTACCGTAAGTTGTGCAGATTCCCCAGCTGTTAGGTCTAGCTCAGTTGGATTGACAGAAAGTGTTACTTTTGGTTCAACTACATCTTTTTCAAATATTAGTGCTTCACCAACATTCCCTGCAACGTCTTCAATTTTTACTGATACAGCATTAGTTTCTGTTGTTACTGGGAATGTGAAGCTACCGTCTTGATTTAATTCAAAAGGAACTGGCGCTTGTATTTCACCATTCACAGTCGAAATATAGGAAGCTTTTAATTTATCATTTAAATTGTAGTTTAAACCATATAAATATAACTCTTCATTGTAGTCGATATACTTATCTGTTACCTGTCCTGTAGCGACACCTTCAGCTACTGAACCAGTAATTTCTGGTTTAGTCGTTTTCACGATAATTGGTCCAACATAATCGGAAACTACCCCTGATGCCGCAAGACCAGTAAAGTCAATAGTATAGAGACCATCTGGAATTGTTTTGGCAGGTTCTGTTCCCCATGGTTTGTATTGCCCAGCGATATTCAGCGTATAAGAGCCTTTTCCTAGCGCAGTACCTGCATGTAGATAACCGATGTAGCCATCACCATATTCTCCACCCTGAGGATTCATAATATCCCATAGCTCGATATAGTTAGTTGTTACATCGCCAGTTAATGTAAATGAAAGTACAGCTGAATCCTTCACGCCATCTCCATTAAAGGATAGATCTGTTTCTGTAATCTTTAAATCTTTAATTTCAGTTACTGCCTCGCTTCCAAAGTCAGCTGCGAATGGCAATGAAATTTCTGTAGCACCACCGCTGATGTGAATATACCCCAGTATTTCCGAGCCGTTTGGAGCTGTAGCTTGTGAAGCCGTTAATGTAAGATTTAACACTTGCTCACCAACTAGATTAAATGTTGGCTGGTCGACTGTAACAGTTGCATCACCAAATGATTTTGTCACATCAATTGATACATTATAATTACCGCCGTTCCCCTTTATATCTTTTACTAAAACTTGTTTCGTTACGGAAATATCCTGGTCTTTAAGTGATTGTGGACCAAAGGTAACTGTCCCTTTTAAGTTTTCTGAAACAGCTCCTGTTCCATCTAAAATTGCACTATCCAATGCATAGGCAAGAATTTCTGGATGTGCTGCAGCATAAGCATTTACACGACCTGCACCTTGAGAGAACACATCGTATTTTGTTTTATCTAAAACCTTTGCTGTATTAGAAAGCGCCACTTTTATGTCGAACGCGTTCCAATCAGGATTTGCTTGTTTAAGTAATGCAACAATACCTGTAATATGCGGTGTTGCCATAGAGGTTCCTGTTTTACGATCATATGCCTCTGCGTAATCAGCATCAGGGAAATCCTTTTTATACATTGGAATCGTTGACATAATGTTTGTTCCAGGTGCACTTACATCAGGTTTAATATCAAAGTTTGGCGTAGATGGGCCACGGGAACTTGAATCGTTTACTTCATCTCCCAGTGTCTTTGTGGAAGTAAATTGACTAAAGCTAACTTTTCCAGTTCCACCGGCTAATGCAGCACGAATTGCATTGCCATCCGTTTGGGACATATCAAAAGTTGGTAGAAAAGCAAAAGAATCACCCAGGAATGTACCTGAAATATTAGGTGCATTTGTTCCACCAGCAAAGTTATGAATAATTGTGGCGACTGCTCCATTTGCCTTTGCATTCGCAATTTTATCAACAAATGCGATACTGCCACGAGAGATTAATGCCACTTTACCTTCTACATCGATTCCCTCATAGTCTTTTACTTCTCCGTTTCCAGGAATAGCAACTAGGTCAAATTCTCCTTGAAGCTGTGTTGCTAAATCCCTTCCAAAAGTTGTTCCCATTAATGGGAGCTGTTTTGTTAAGTTGTAGTCACCAACTGTAACATTCACTTCACCGTTATACATTGTTTCTGGATTTGTTGTGTTACCCACAGCAATTCCTAAACGAGCGGTTGCAGGCGTGCCCATTGTTCCTCGATTTGGGCCGGAGTTCCCAGTTGCAATTACTCCGATTGTTCCAGCCATCATTGCATTATTAATAGCAAATGAACCAGCGTCCGTTTCAGAGTTAGCCCCCCCACCAAGAGAAAGGTTGATTATGTCCATTTTTTCTGTGACAGCCGTTTCAATTGCTTTAACAATACCAGATGTAGCCCCACTTCCATATGCACCAAGAACACGGTAAGCATAAAGGTCTACTTTTGGAGCAATTCCTTTAATGCCGAAATTGTTAGCTCCAATTGCTGCAATAGTTCCAGCAACATGAGTACCGTGAGAAGTATAGAACGAGCTTCCCTTTTCATTAAATTCAGGTGTTCCAGCAGGACGCTCAGAAGGCAAGGTTTCCGATGCATCGTCATCTGCCCGAGGCTTTGTGTAAGTTGATGAATTTGGAATGAAGTTTTTCCCACCCTTGTAAATTCCGGCGAACTCAGGGTGATCTGTGTCAATACCAGTATCTAATACTGCTACCTTTATACCTTGTCCTTCAATTCCTTCATTCCAAAGCTGTTCGATGCCGAGGAAAGAAATACTTGTATTCATTTGAGCCTCTAATTGATCTTCCTTAATCAGTTCTGATGATTTCATTGTATTATCTTCAGATGCGTAAACAATTGCATCAGGTTCAATTAATGTTATTCCTTCTATTGAAAGCAGCTTTGGGAGATCATTTGCTTTCACAGTTGCTGCAAAACCGTTTAAAACAGTATCAAATGTGTAGCCTTGAGTCATTTGAACATTTTTAGTAGCTAATTCTTTCTTAACTTGAGCTTGTTGAGATTTTACATTTGCTCGAACTTCATTTGCTCGCGCATTAGAGAACTTTTGGCCTTTCAATTGGCTCATTCCTTGCTCTAGTGCCACAGGCTTTTCAGATAAATGTACGATGACTGCAACTTCTTGATTGCCTGATACATTTTGTAAGCTTTCGTGAAGAGTTGGACCATCTTTAGACAAGCTTAGCTGTTCAGCGATAGCCGCCTTTAATTGAAGTATACTTTCACTTTGGCTATCCTGCTTGAATGGCTTCGAATCTTCAGCATTAGCACTCGATAATGGAACCAATAGAAAAAGCACCATAACGAAAGCTATCATACTACTTAAAAACTTCGTAAACTTAAACTTTTTCAAATCTCATTTCTCCCTCCGCTCTTAATTATCACATTTTTCAGTTTAATGTGATATTTCCAATTTATCACAGGTGAGATAATTCGAATATCGGAATATTGAAAAATCTCAAAATATTGATAATTAGTATTACTTTGTCAAAAATGGATTAATTCTATTTTCCTAGTAATTTAATAAAAAAGTAGAACTTTCAAATGAGTATAGACTTACAGTAATTCGTACTTTTTATCATTTAAGAGTTTTATAAAAAATCTATTTGACGTCCTGTATTATTTTTTGTACGATATTGAAGAAAAGAATGCCCGGACTAGAACGGGAGAGGTTCATAGCTGATACCCTCTATAAAAAACTATGGAAACATGACAATATGCCATGTCCATATCGGACGTGGCTTTTTTTTATCTGTTTACTTATGTTTTAAATAGAATGATTGGTGATGCCTCTCTTGAAAAGTGTTGGGAAACATTTTACAAGGAGGTTTTTTTATGTCTGGCAGAAGTCATGAAGAAGGATTAAAGGATTTGACCCTATTAGGTAATCAAGGTACAAAGTATTCCTATGATTATGCACCTGAGGTATTAGAGGCAGTGGATAATCTTCATGCTAATCGAGATTATTTTGTTAAGTTTAATTGCCCAGAGTTTACTAGTTTATGTCCGCTTACAAATCAGCCGGATTTTGCTACGATGTACATTTCATATATCCCAGATAAAAAAATTGTTGAAAGTAAATCTCTAAAGTTGTATTTATTCAGTTTTAGAAATCACGGCGATTTCCATGAAGATTGCGTGAATATCATTATGAATGATTTAATTGCATTACTTGATCCAAGATATATAGAGGTTTGGGGGAAATTTACTCCACGTGGGGGTATCTCGATTGATCCATGGTGTAACTATGGGAAGCCAGGAACTAAATACGAAGAAATCGCCAATTATCGTTTAATGAACCACGATCTTAACCCAGAAAAAATTGATAATCGATAAATGAAGCAAGACAGAGGTTTTTAGCTACCCTCTTAAAAAAACTAAGAAGAAAGCAGCACTTTTTCTTAGAGTGCTGTTTTTTCGATATAAGGGAGTTTTTATAGATGAAAAAGGAAAAAGCAATTGTAGTATTTAGTGGAGGTCAGGACAGCACAACTTGTTTGTTCTGGGCAAAAGAACGCTTTGAAGAGATTGAGGCAGTAACTTTCGATTATGGTCAAAGGCACCGTCTTGAAATTGACTGTGCGAAGGTGATAACAGAGGAGCTTGGTATCAAGCATCACATACTTGATATGTCTCTCCTGAATCAACTTGCTCCGAATGCATTGACACGACAAGACATAAAGGTGAAGGACGGAGAAAATGGTGAGCTCCCATCGACTTTTGTGCCTGGCCGCAATCTCCTTTTTCTTTCATTTGCGGGCGTTTTAGCGAGCCAAGTAGGGGCAAAGCATATTGTAACAGGTGTTTGTGAAACTGATTTTAGTGGCTATCCGGATTGCCGAGATGTCTTTATTAAATCCTTAAATGTAACGTTAAATTTATCGATGGATGATTCCTTTGTGATTGATACACCCTTGATGTGGCTGAATAAGGCACAAACATGGGAATTAGCTGATCAGCTTGGGGCACTTGAGTTTGTACGACAAAGAACGTTGACTTGCTATAACGGTGTTATAGCAGATGGATGTGGTGAATGCCCAGCATGTAAATTGCGAAATAAAGGGCTTGATGAGTATTTAAGTTATAGGAAGGAGTCTTAAGGCATGTCAGATTTTAAAATCGTTGAGAGACTCCAGAGAATTGATGTGGATATTCAAAGAAATCAATTGAAATATCATGCAAAGCGTGTTCTCATAAGCAAAGAATTTACCTTCGATGCTGCCCATCATCTACATCATTATGAAGGGAAATGTAAAAATCTACACGGGCATACCTATCGAGTCATATTAGGACTGAGTGGCTACACTGATGAACGTGGTTTGATGATCGATTTCTGCGATATAAAAGAAATATGGAAACAAAAAATAGAGATTCATTTGGATCACCGTTATTTAAATGAAACGCTTCCACTCATGAATACGACGGCAGAGAATATTGTTGTTTGGATTTACGAAAAGTTGACTGAGGCCTTGCGTGATGAAGGATATAACGGTGTACGTGTAGAGTTTATCAGGCTTTACGAGACTCCAACAAGCTATGCAGAAGCTAGAAGGGAGTGGATGGAAGTTGAGTAAAGTACCTGTTATCGAGATTTTTGGGCCAACGATTCAAGGAGAGGGTATGATCGTTGGCCAGAAGACAATGTTTGTAAGAACTGCGGGCTGCGATTATTCCTGTTCTTGGTGTGATTCATCGTTTACGTGGGATGGCAGTGGAAAGCACCTTATTGTCCAAATGACAGCGGAAGAGATTTGGTCTGAGCTGAAGCGGCTTGGAGGCAATGGTTTTTCATTTGTTACGATTTCAGGGGGGAATCCTGCACTCAATCCGAATCTAGCAGAGCTTATTGCCATTTTAAAAGAAAATGATATACAAATTGGGGTGGAAACACAGGGGAGTAGGTGGCAAAAATGGATGTATGAGGTTGATGAACTGACAATTTCACCAAAACCACCTAGCTCTGGGATGACCACAGATTACTCGGTGCTTTCTTATATCTTCGAAAAACTTGAATATCGAAACAATAATCACCATGTATCCCTTAAAATAGTCGTTTTTAATCAAGAGGATTACGATTATGCTAAACAAATTCACCATCGATATCCCATGATTCCCTTTTATCTTCAAGTCGGTAATGATAATCTCACGACAACTGATGATTCACTATTAATAATGCATTTATTGGATAAATATCGTGCACTAATTGATAGAGTAATGAAGGATGAGGATTTAAGAGATGTTAAGGTACTGCCACAGTTACATGCCCTTGTTTGGGGAAATAAAAGAGGCGTGTAGGGTGCTCTTACAAAAATTAAATTTACTTGAGGAGTAATAGTTTGAGAATATTATTTTATTTATTATCTATTGTTATTGCTAATGTGGTAACGGCAGCATTTGCACCATTCCATTTTGGTATGTTTATTGTCCCAATGGGAACGCTTTTAATTGGGGCAACCTTTATTTTTCGGGATCTAGTACAAAATAAATATGGTAGAAAAAAGACGTATTTATTTATTATTACAGCTTTAATTTTATCAGCTGTGGTGTCATTCCTACTAGGTGATACACTTTTAATTGTGGTAGCCTCAGCACTATCATTTGTTGTCGCTGAAACGGCTGATACTGAAATTTATACTCGATTAAAATTACCAATGGCTTGGCGTGTGTTCTACAGTGGTATTGTTGGAGGATTTCTAGATTCTGCAATTTTCGTAGTAATCGGCTTAAGTCCACTTGGTGCCAATATATTGCCATGGGAAGCGGTACCTGCCGCCATTTTGGGGCAAATTATTGTGAAGACGATTATACAAATGATTGGTGCAATTATTTTAAATAAAATTGGTCCAATGAAAGGGGAATATATTATTTCAGAATAATTATTCCTTATTATGAAGATATGGATTACATGTAAGCAGACCCATTCGCTTTATTCGAATGGGTCTGTTTGATTTATATTCTTTCTAATGAACCTCTTGCATTTTTTATGCTGTTTTCTTTTGATTAAGGTCTAAATGATAACTAAAGAAAGTTAGTAGACTTGCACCGACGGCAACTATACCACCGACCCATGTGACATTCATCAAATTTCCTTGATGATATACAATGCCGCCTAATGCAGACCCAAAAGCGATGCCTACGTTACTTGCCACTGGCATAAGGGAAGCAGCGAGTCCTTTAGCATCTGGTTTATAAATTTCGGCCAAATCTATTAAATACAGTTGAGTAGATGTTGTTAAGAGGATGGCCATTAGGGACATTAGTCCGATGTTCGCTAATCCTAAAATAAAATGGTTTGTTGTCCAAAATAAGCTTGTCAATACAATAGCTTGTGCGAGAAAGATAAACCGAAGTCGGCCGATGGCATTGTGAGTGGCAATTTTACCGGCAAGAATGTTGCTGAAAATCGAAAGAAAGCCGTAGCCGAATAAGATTAAACTTATAGAATTATTTGGTGCACCCATTCCCTTTAAAATAGGAACAAGGTACGTAAAGACTGCATAGGTTGCACCAAACCCGAGAGCAGGAATGAAAAAGGCAATTAAAATTCGAGGCTGAATTATTAAAGAAAATTGATCCCGTATTGAGCTTCGTACTTGGCTGAGTCGAGTAGGTAAGACGAAAAAAGATGCCGCAAACGCCAACCCTCCGAGAAGAGTGGTTAACATAAAAGTGGCATTCCAGCCGTACCATTCAGCGATTACAATTCCAATGGGTACTCCAACTACATTGGCCAGTGTAAAACCACCGAAAACAAATGATATAGCAAGGCCGCGTTTATTAATCGGCATGGTTTCGCTTGCAACAATCATGGCTAGAGAGATCAATACACCTGTTACAATCGCGGTCATAACTCGAAGTATAAGGAGCATAATATAGCTCGTTGAAATTACACACAGAGCATTTAAGGCAATGAAGGAACCTATCAAAAACAACATCCATTTACGCTTTGGAAAATGGCTTGTTGCTGACATCACGAGTGGTGTAGCGATGGCAAATGTGATGGCGAACGCAGAAACGAGTGTGCCTGCTTTTGCATTTGTCATATGAAGGCTTGAAGAAATTTCAGTTAAGATCCCAACAATAACAAATTCGCTTGTCCCGAGAACAAATGTTAATAATGCAAGTGTTAAGATAAGTAACCAATGTTGTTTGGATAACTGTGTATGATGCATAAATACCTCTTTCTTTGATGAATATAACGGTGTTACTTAGTAGACACACAATTTAAACATCATATCATAAAATGTTTTTATGAGAAATTAGATTAGTTTTCCCTATATGCTAGTGTTTGTTTTAGACAATTCTCCTCTAAAGAAGGATTTTGTAAATCTAACTCGAATTTTTTATTTGGAAGATTAACTTTAAAATTTTATCTATTGAATATGTATAAATAATGAGAGGAAAAGGGGGATTTACATGATTCAATTCCTTCAGATGGGAGCAAATACAGTTATAAGTTCCCAAAAGGGTAGTGTTACTATTAGCTACGAAATGTCTAATTCGATCGATATTTCGTTAACTGCATTCCTTTTAACGGATGCAAACAAGGTACAAGGAGATAGCGGTATTATATTTTATAATCAACCAACTAGCTTATCGGGTGCAGCTACCCTGATACCATCTGAGAACGTAGGGAATATAAAAATACATAAAATGAATTTTGACATGAGTAAAATCCCTGAAGGTATTACTAAAATAGCTATAACACTTACAGAAGATAATAGCCGAGGTTTTTCAAATGTGAAAAATTTAAAGGCAGAAATACGTACTGATAACAATATTATCAATTTAGCACCAGCTAATTTTGCAAATGAAAATGGAATCGTAGTAGTAGAATTATATCTAAGAAATAGTCAGACAAAGGTGAGATCTATTTGGCGGGGATTTGATTCTGGGTTAGAGGGGTTATGTAAAAATTACGGTGTTGAGGTTGAACCTGAAGAACAAAACAAGCTTTCTGAATCAGCAACTATAAAAAAACAAATGCTGATAGAACCTGATCAATCATTAAATGTTCCAGAAAGTACAAATAGACAAAACATGTTACCGATAAATCTTGAAAAGGTAAAGGGGAATGTCAGTCTCACCAAAGGTCAAAAGCCAGTTATCATTGATAAAACACCTGAAATTACTGCTACTGTATCATGGAAAACCGGTACTGACTACGATATATATGCTTTAGTCTATACAAAGGATGGTCAGCAGATCGATGTAGCTATGTTTGGGGCGAAAAAAACACCCCCACTTAGGAGTTTTCACAACGGGGTAGTCGAACATATGGGGGATGTTGGGAGAGATGCTGGTTCAACAAAAACTGAAGTAATCAAATTGAGATTAAATAATAATGTTTTAGCTGTTGTTCCTGTGGTTTACTCCGCCCAATCAAATGGCACAGGCTCATTCTACAGATATAAGGTGTCCATGAGTATAGATAATCATAATGGAACCTCCGTTACTATTTTTGCTAAAAATGCTAATAATAATGATAGAATTTATTCCTGTGTGCCTGGAATACTTCATAATACTTCAGATGGTGTGATTATCAGCCCATTAGAGCTTTATAGTGAACCAAATTCTGAACGTAGACCTAAGCTGAAGATGGGCTCTTCTAATATGGTAGAAGTTCTAATGGATAAAGGCCCAATAAATGATTACAAGTAAAAGCAAATAAAAAGGAGAGTGGCGATAGCCAATCTCCTCTTATTTTTTCTCCTTTAGTTCGTGGGCAATATACGCAGCTAGTAATTCACGGACTTCATTCGTAGAATGTGCATTCAGTAATTGAACTCTCAATTGACTAGCTCCTTTGAAGCCACGTACATATATTTTAAAGAAACGTTGTAATGCTTTAAATGAACGTGTTTCGAATTCCTTGGAATAGTGGTCATGAAGATTAAGGTGTAAGTATAGTAAATTAAGGTATTCCTTAGGGCTATGCTCTTTAGGTTCCTTTTCAAAGGCAAATGGGTTTGAAAACACCCCGCGACCAATCATTACACCATCGATACCGTATTGCTCAACTAGTTTTAGACCTGTTAAACGATCAGGAATATCACCGTTGATCGTCAGTAATGTTTGGGGAGCAACTTCATCACGTAGTTTTTTGATATCTCCAATTAATTCCCAATGTGCAGCAACCTTGCTCATCTCTTCCCGTGTACGGAGATGAATAGAAAGATTGGCGATATCCTGTTTTAAAATATGTGTAAGCCACTCACGCCATTCTGTTACATCTGTAAAGCCAAGTCTTGTTTTGACACTAACGGGTAAGCCCCCTGCTTTGGCTGCTTGAATAATATCTGCGGCTCGTTCAGGATAAAGAATTAATCCAGCTCCTTTACCTCTTTCTGCTACATTATCAACTGGGCAGCCCATATTAATATCAATTCCCTTAAAGCCTAGTTCCTTCATACCAATACTCATTTGACGAAAATGTTCAGGGTTGTCCCCCCAAATATGTGCAACAATAGGCTGTTCATCTTCTGTAAAAGCTAAGCGGTTACGCACATTATCTAACCCATCTGGATGACAATAGCTCGTCGTATTGGTGAATTCCGTAAAATATACATCGGGTCTCCCTGCTTCCTGAATGACATGACGAAATACAACATCTGTCACATCCTCCATTGGAGCTAAAATGAAGAATGGCCGTGGTAAATCAAGCCAGAAATTTTTTTGATTCATTGCTAAAAATCCTCTCTTTCCAAAATACTACCTTGCAAAAAGATATCATATTTACTTTATTTCTACATAGTTAATTGGCTTAGCTTAAGGATAGAAATACATCATTGTAAGTAGACTTAGGCTCTCTTAGATTAGAAAGTAATCATAAAAGTCCAACAAAAACCTGTATTACCCATAATGATATAATATGTAATATAATGTAGAAATTTAGGGGGAGAGTTGAAGTGGGAAAATGTGAATATAAAACAATCGGTATGAATGATATACCCACAATGGCTGAATTACTGGTAAATAGACAGAGCCTTGAAGGTGAAGTATATCCATTTCTAAACAACAGCTGTCTTAATGCTGAACATATAACAAATATGCTTGAAAACTTATTTGCTCATAATACTATTAAGGGGGTTGGAGCATTTATTAAAGATGACCTAGTAGGATATTTAATCGGAGTCATCAAGAATGACTCCCTAAGAGGCAGACATGTATGGGTACCATATGAAGGATTGGCAATCAGAAAGGATCAATCCGCTGAGCTTATTAGAAAATTATATGCAGAGATTTCAGTGATATGGCTAGAGCAAGGTTGCTTTATGCATTACACGATCATCCCTCTTGGAAATCAGGCTTACTATGATGCCTACCAACGATTAAGCTTTTCTATACAACAAGTACATGGGGTCATGAACATTGGGGATTATAAACCATTTGAGAATATATGTAATGCAGAGATTAGGGTTGCAAATAAAATGGATAGTGAAATGCTGGGGAAAATGTCTAGGATCATTCAATCGTATCAAAACTCCACACCTACATTTGAGCCTGTATTCCCTGAGGTTGTCATGAGCATAAAAGACTCATATAAAAATATAGTAGAGGAGAATGATGATACATGTTTCGTTGCAGTAAAGGATGGGCAGGAATTAGGATTTCAAAAATATTATCCTATACATTCAGATTTGATGACACCTGAGCATGCAATAGAGCTAACGATTGCAGGTACTTACTCTTCTCAAATGGGAAGAGGTGTGGGAAAAAAGCTGATGAATGAAGGCTATAGAAGGATGAAAGAGGCGGGCTATGAGAATATCATTACAGATTGGAGAATAACTAATCTTGCTGCATCGACATTTTGGCCTAAGTGCGGTTTTAAGCCAGTAGCTTATAGAATGGTTAGGTACATTAACAGTGATATAGCTTGGGCAAACTTTAATAACCCAAGTATAGGGTTATTGTAAATTTAGTTAGATATTTCAAATTCTGCTGTTATGGAGGATTCAAACAGCTGACTAGGCACTTAAAATTTAGTTTTAGATTGCTTGCCTATATTTCGTAAATATTGACATTTATTTTTTAGACAACTAAGCTTAATGGAAAAATAGTGCTGGGGGGCTGCCAGTGGAATTTATTAAATTAAATTGTCCAAATTGTAATGGGAAAATTGAATATAAAGAAGAGCAAACATTCAAATGTCCTTTTTGTGACACGGAAATCATGTTGAAAGAGAATAAAATTTATTATGTTGATCAAACGATTAATAATTATTATGGAACAGCTTCTCCGAATACAACATCCCGTCCAAAAACAAATTTAAAGCTGCTCTTTATGATACCAATTGTCATGATGTGTGTATTCCTTGGGTATTTTCTTTTAAGTAGTAATCAAACAGAGGATGGAAACCGTGAAGAACTATCCGTTCGAACAATGCCTGAAAGTGAAGTTCTTCTGTTCTTTTTAAAAGATATTTTTGATAAAGGTGGGACGATGCCAGCAAAAGAAGAGATTGCAAGTATTCGATATTTGGCTGCCTACTATTCTGATGATCAATGGCATTTTGATTATAGTCTAGAAGATACTTTTACAAATAAGGAAGCTAAAATTTCTACTTATATCATTATGGATAAATTATTAAATACGCAAAAAATTGAACAAAAGGACTTTGAGGCCTTTACTGGATTAACGGTTTTAAAGCTCATGAATGATTATGAAATATCACAAAGTGAAAAAGTAAGCTTCCAACATCTTGAAAACTTAAAAAGTTATACAGGTAGTTTTAATGAATCATTTAGTAAAATCGCAGGATATTTTAGTGATAAGTCAAATGTTAAAGAGCTCTCTATCCAAATAAGAAGTAATGATGAACTTGCTTTATTATTAGAGTTCCCCAATCTTCAATCGCTTGAACTATCTTATGTGGCTGAAGAGGTGACAGATTTTCAGATTCTAAATAAATTATCGCTGAAATCACTTTCCTTAAAATCAATCAATGATTTAAAGTGGCTGTCAACACTAACTAATCTAGAATCGTTAGCAATAGACATTAGTGAAGCTACGGATTTTAGCCCACTTTACTCATTGACTCAATTACAAGAATTGAAGCTTACGTCAGTAAGAAATTTAAAAACGCTTGATTTTATACAAAACATGCCTAAACTACAATCTTTAGATCTTGAAAACATGAATATCATCAATTTAGATAGACTTAGAAATATGTCATCTTTAACAAAGCTACGTTTAGCTTCTCCTGGTCAAGTGGAATTGTTGGATATGGTTAACAGTCTAACGTCATTGACGGAGTTATCGTTAACTGGCTATCATGGTGATATTTCATCGATTGTAGCGCCCCATTTGAAAAAGGCGGAGCTGAAGAGTTCATTTTTACCAAAGCTAGAGGCACCCGCTTTAAGAGATTTGACGGTTTCTATAAGTGGATCGGATTCGCAATTGAATGGTGCAGAACTACTGAAATATCCACAGCTAGAACAGCTTACAGTCATGGAGTATGGAACTCTTACAGGTATTCGTTCATTAAATGACCTACCTCATTTGCAAGCAATCAATTTAAATGAGACTCTCTTTTATGAAACCAATGACTTATTCAATTTACAGCATGTAAAAATGTTAAACTGCCATGAATGTAATTTTCAGGTGAATAGCAAGCCATTTACGAACAACGTGCTGGAGCATTTAACTTTAAATGATGTCTCCATTCAAATTGGTAATGGGGAATGGATGCAAGAAGTAGATAAGATCATGCCTTACTTTGCTGGCTTTACAAATTTACGTTCATTCACTTTACAAGATAATTCACTACAATCGTTAAATTTCTTGGGAAATTGGCAACAAATAGAGGTGCTCCATTTAGAAAATAATGCCATTTTGAATGTAGAACCTTTAGTGAATTTGCCTAACTTAAAAAAGCTATATATTTTAGGGAATCAGGTACAAAATCAATCTGTATTAGACAAAGGGATTGAAATTTATTGACGCTATACTTATTATAAAACGTGAAATAATTAAATTTAGGCTACTCCTAATTTTTCAAACTTTAATGAATTGTATAGTACAGTAATTAAAACCGATATCTCAGTACATTTTAAAGATGCAAAATTAAAATTAGTAAAAAGTAAAAAAATTCTTTTAGAAACATACTTACAATACAAGCCATTATCTTGGTTTGTACTGTAAGTATTTTTTTGTTATATAGCATTTGGAATATTCTGATCATATGACCTTATGGTATTTAAACAATATTTATAAAAAGCTTCAGAAAAAATTGACAATAAGATTATTGTAATTTAAAGTTAAGTAAAGTTAACTAAACTAAATGGTTTATTGATAGGGGATGATATTATTGAGGCTGTTTGAAGAGATATTAATTGTAGTGCATATTATATGGTTATTTTCTTTTCTTATTAAATTTGATGTAAAAATAAAATTAATAACTAACATCAGTGCATTTATCGTTTTAATTATTCATTTGGGGTTTGAGGGTTATCGATGGCAAATGGGATTAAGTTATATTTTATTTATTCTTTTAACTGTATTAACAATGAATGTACTCATACAAACGAACAGAAAAAAAGTAAAATCCATGGTTGGGAACGTGAAAAATAAAAGAAAGGTAAGAAAGTTTTTATATATCTTATTTATTATCATTTACTCGATTAGTAGCTTTGTGTTAGTAACAGTCATGCCTGTTTTTCAACTTCCTAAGCCTACAGGACCTTTTGAAGTAGGCATGAATTCAAGACATCTGAAAGACGAATCCAGGCAGAGCTCAGCACAAAAAGTTCGGGAATTGATGATACAGATATGGTATCCGACAGATGTGGAAAAGGATGTGAAGGAAACACATTATGAACCCTTCCCATACGAAGAATGGTCAGGAACAATGGAATTCATTTTTTCTACACCGCGCGTTTTATTTGAATATTTAAAGTATGGACAAACTAATAGTATAAAAGATGTAGCTGTAACCAATAAACACGAAAAATTCCCTGTACTATTATTTTCTCATGGATATGGCAGTACAAGAATGCAAAATTTTTCTCAAATGGAGGAAATGGCGAGCCATGGATATATTGTTGTAAGCATTGACCATACAGATGATGCAGCTTATACGAAGTTTCCAGATGGAAGAGAAATAATGAATCAGAAAAACGCATATTCTTATTCCTTTAATATTGCAGATGAAAAAGATGTTAAAACTCGATCGACAGACATGAGCTATGTGATTGATCAATTAACTATCATAAATGATGAGGATCCTGTAGATTTATTTACTGGAAAGTTAGATATGAACAAAATAGGTATATTTGGTCATTCATATGGAGGTTCAACAGCTGCTCAAGCATTGTTGGATGATAGAAGAATTTCAGCAGGAATCAATATAGATGGTCCATTGCATGAGCCAGTAGCCAGCTCAGGATTTAATCAGCCTTTTATGTTTATTTTAGATGAAAATTATCTTTACATACCTGATGAAGAAATACAATATACGAATATAACTACAGAAGAATTTCAAAAGTACCATGATAAAATTACAGAGCTTGCTGATTATCACTATAAGGAGGGGATCAGGGGAGATACCTTTATGCTCACTTTTATAGCAGGAGATCATTATTCTTTTACTGATTTCCCTTATCTCTCTCCTTTATTGTCATGGAATATTGATATAGATCATTTTCATGAAGTTATGAATAAGTATATTTTGGCCTTTTTTGATCAATATGTGAAGGGCGAAGCGCCTGATCCATTGCTTAGAAAAGAGATAATAGAAGACCAGTTTTACTATTTCGAAGCTAATATTAAAAATGATTAATAGTTTAAAATAATATAGTTGTGTAGGAAAACTGTAATATATTTCTTTATACATTATTCGAACATTATAAATTAGGATGAAATTTTCAAAGGTATTCTTTATTTCTGAATCATTTTTTCTAAATCTACAATTAAAGTTAATTTAATCTAATCTACCAAAGACAGTCTTTGCTACACTGTTTGAAAAATGGGTAAGCTTAGATAGGTAGATAATTTTATTAGTCCTTAATCAATTTGATTTTTATTTCCGACAATTTTATTTAATGTATCAAGAATATTTTTTAACTCTATTAAGCTTGCTTTGGAATAATATTTTTCCACAAGAATTTCATCGATTTTTTTAATAAGCTGATGAAACTCTTTTCCTCTATTTCCAAGATAAATAAAGGTCTCTCTACGGTTTGTTAAATTTTCTTGACGATAAATCATATTCATTTCTTCAAGTTTTGAAATAACTTGGCTAACTGCACTTTTTGAAATATCGAAATGAGTTGCTAAATCTTTTGCAATAACTGGTTCATTTCGAATTATATAACTCATAATAATTTCCTGTTGGGGGGTTAAGTGGAAATTCTGTAATTCTTCGACCTCTTTTGTTTCTTGTAAAACTAACAATTTAAACTGCTCAAATTGTTGATTGATTTTGTCTATTATTATTAAATAATCATGCACAGATTTATCATCCTTCATATATCTATTTAAATCTTTTTAGTTAAGTTAATTTTGCTTAACTAATATATATTTGTCAATTTTAAAGGTATAGATGAACTATAGACAATTGTACATTTAATGAAAGAAACATCTTTTTCATTAAACAAAATGAAGATTAAAAGAGTATATACGGATTATTAAAAGGGTGTGGACATTTTTAAAGTGTCAGAAATTTATAAGTGATCCATGTGTGAATATCCTAGTAGTGATTTTAAATTTATGAAAAAGAACAATGAACCGAGATTGAATTGAATAATCAGGAAGTATGATACATTAATGTATTTATGTTTCCTCATGACTTCAGATAAAATGGGCGTAGGATTAAAGAACCTATGCCCATTTTTTATAAGTTATTAAGATTTGTCCTACAGTTTGGATAGTTTTATAATGAATGGATGCTTAACAGGAGGAGTTGAAAGGATATGTTTGTTCGTAATAAAGGTTTGTATTTTATGCTATCTCTGCTAGCCATTATTGTTGTTTTGACAGGTTGTGGTACAGCTAAGGATAGTGAGAAAACTGAGGGAAACACGGCTAAAGAAACACAAGAAGCAGTGGATTATGCGTCAAAAGTGAAGGAAAATCCAATTGTGACGATTACGATGAGCAATGATGAAAAAATTGTTATTGAATTGGAGCCTACTGTAGCACCGAATACTGTAGCTAACTTTATTGCTTTAGTAAAAGATGGATTCTATGATGGTCTTATTTTCCACCGAGTTATTCCTGATTTTATGATTCAGGGTGGAGATCCTAAAGGGAATGGTACTGGAGGACCTGATTATTCGATTGATGGTGAGTTTACCTCAAATGGATTTGAAAATAATATGAAGCATGAACGTGGTGTTATTTCGATGGCTCGTTCAGATGATCCAAACTCAGCAGGCTCACAATTTTTCATTATGGTAAAGGCAGCATCACATCTTGATGGAAAATATGCTGCTTTTGGCAAGGTGATTGCAGGTATGGAAACAGTTGATGCCATTGTTGGAGCAGAGCGAGATGCTACAAATAAACCACTAGAAGATCAGCAGATGAAAAAGGTAGAGGTGGATACAAAGGGCTTTGATTATCCAGCACCTAAGGTAAACAAATAGTTTTCGTCCCAATGCTATTGGTTAAAATCTATACTATAAACATTAAAAAGGCTAAATCAATTGAGATTTGGCCTTTTATATTTGTTAAAAAATTGAAATTATAAATATTTTTGAGTAATATGAGAAGAAATTTAAGATTGAGCGATGTTTTATATAAAGGATCCTTTATGTTTGTGGAAGAAAGGGTGTTTGCATGAGGGTAACAGATGAAAATTTTATAAAACATCTTAAGAAAAAACGAGAAGAAGCACTTCAATATGTCATTGATGAATATATGGGGATTATCAAAGCGATTATTTATAATGCTCTAAAATCCTATAATGATCCTCAAATAATAGAGGAATGTATTAGTGATACATTTCTAGGGGCTTATGAAAATGCTAAACAATTTAGAGGCGATAAAGAGGATTTTAGAAGATGGATTTGCACGATAGCAAAGTTTAAAGCCATTTCGAAACAAAGAAGGTTGTCTAAAACGCCATATTTTTATGAGCTAAATGAAACAGGTGAAGCCGCAATATCGGCTGAAGAGGAATACTTAATCAAGACAACAACGGAGGAAGTGCTCATCATGATGACGCAATTAGAGCAATTAGACCGTGATATTTTTACGATGAAATACTTTTTAAATATGAAAAACGAAGAAATTGCTACTCATTGTGGTTTAACAAAAGCCGCTATTGATAATCGATTATATCGTGGGAAAAAACGATTACAGCAAATTCGTTTGGGGGGAAGTATGACATGAAAAAGCTGTATAAACAATTTAATGATTTAAATCTTGATATAAATATAGAGCCGATGGAAGTGAGCTCGCTTGAAAAAGAGAGAGTGAAAAGAAATGTCATGAGGGTCAAAAAGAAAAGGCATTTCATTAAAAATTTTATTGTTGCAGCTACTTTTTTTATTGCATCCAGCATGACACTTGGTTATACGTTTCCTACATTTGCTGCAAATTTACCGTTTATCGGAAGTATATTCGAATTGTTTATTGATGATGAAAGGTATGTATTTAACAATTATGATCAGTATTCTACAAGTGTTGGAGTGAGCCAAGAAAGTAATGAAGTTGAAGTCACTGTCACAGATGCTGTATATGATGGCGAAAATATTACTATTGCTTACACTATTAAAAGTGAAAAGGATTTAGGAGAAAGGCCAGTTTTATATGGTGACAATCGTGAACTAACTGCTAAGGAATTTGGAAATAGGTATCGATATGGAGGCTATTCAACAAATTATATGGTTCAAAAGATAAACAGCAATGAGTATGCAGTATTGCATATTTTTGAACTCATTAGAGGCTCTAAGCCCGAGCAAGTTCACATTAATTTTCAAGGAAATCAAATTGTTGATTTAAATAATGTAAATAATTCAGTAGCAGGGGACTGGGCATTTGAATTTACTTTAGAGAAGCTTGAAAGTAAAACAATAAGGGTGGAAAAGGATAGTATGAAAACAGAAGGGGAAGGTATAAAAATTGAAGCTTTTAAAATAACGAAAACACCTATCGCTACAACATTTTATCTTTCCGAAGAAGTCTTGGTGGGAAAAGAAAATGAAGCTTGGCGAGGAGTTTTCATTGACTATATTGTGACAGATGATTTAGGGAATGATTATAATGTCATTCATTTTAGAGGAACTAGTCATACTACAGATTTCAAAGGGCGTGAAAATTTTCCACGTATTGTTGTAAACAAATTTGATGAACAAGCTACCTCGATTAGGATTACCCCTGTAGTAGGTGTATACAAAATTAAGGATAGCACAGGGGCATTAGAACCGATAAAAGAGCCATATACATTAAAGCCTATTGCTGTACCGTTCCGATAAAGTAAAAAATTTAAAGAGTATGTAAGAAGAACAACCTTACATACTCTTTTACTTATCATCTTTCTTTGGGATTGAAATAAGCCATAAAAAATCATCTTCTATTAATATTTGAATGTCTTGCCCCTGATGAATTAGCTGCTCAGCTTTATGCTGCTTGGCGCTTATACCCCTACGTTTATTACCAAGAACAACGAAATCAGTATGTTGTGTAACAGCTCCCTGTAAATACCCTCCATAGGCTTTTACTTGTTTGGCGGCTTCGGATCGTGTCATGGTAGAAAGGGCGCCTGTGAATACAATTTGTTTGTTATAAAAGGGGTGGGTTAGATTTTCAACTGGATCAGAAAAGAAAATGATTTCTGAGTTATTCTTATTGATCATATTCGTTACTCCTTAAAAAATTAATCGATAAATAAATCCACAAAATTTTATATGTATGCTACATTAAAATTAAAAATATAAAGAGGTACATAGACATGAATTCGCAATTGACTGCTTTCATTACTCTTAGCTGTACATCAGGTGTACTAAATTTGTATTTATGTTTATACGTATTTCTAAAACGCTACAATTATACAAAAATTGCTCAATTGTTTATTAGTTATACCGCATTAATTGCGGTATATTGTTTTGCCTCTGCTTTTGGTTTAATCGCTACAACATTGAGTGCCATAAAGGTTTGGACGGCCATCCAATATGTAGGTATGGCTTTTTCAACGCCTCTCGGATTATTGTTTATCATGCAATACCTAGGCTTTCATCTGACAAGGAAAAAGATAATGGCTCTTCTTGCCATTCCATTTATTAGCTTAATCATGGTTGCTACAAATGATATACACCATTTTCATTATAGAGTATTTGAAATAGATCCTATATTAGGGGCACCTTATGTTCATCAGGAAATTGGTATATGGTATATCATTCATGGCATATTTACTTTTGGCTGTATGTTCGTATCCTTCTTATTAGTATTAATCCATTGGAAAGAGACTACTAAGGCCTACCGGCAACAATTAATTGCCTTAATGTGTGGTCAACTTATTCCTATGATAACAGCATTCATCTATTTATTGGGCTTAACACCTCAAGGAGTTGATCCTGTTCCTATGGTATTATGGGCTTCTTCATTTTTATATTTATGGTCTATTAATTCCTCACGATTATTTAGGGTGATGCCTGTTGCCAAGGATGCAATATTTCATAGTATCAATGATGGGGTTATTGTGTTAGATGAATCTGCTCGATTAATAGAGTTTAATCAAGCCTGCAGCAAGGTATTTCCTCAGCTAACTAGATTCATGATTGGTAGGGATATTGGGGAAACATGGATTGAAGTAACTGGACAATTGATGCCATTTACATTGGAGGCAGTGGTGAATACGCAAGACATCGAGATGGTGCTTTCTGATCATACTTATCAAGTGCGTGTTACAGAGCTGCAACATGTTAATCATGGTAAGGGGTTATTACTTATTTTCACTGATATAACAGAGTTGAAGGAGCTACAAAGACAGTTAGAGCAACTCGCTTTTTACGATGAACTTACACAAATTTATAATCGTCGAGCTTTTTTTCAACAATGTAATCAGGCTTACAGCGAGGCAAGAGAATCATCCTCAGCTTTTACTGTCATTTTAATGGACATCGATCATTTTAAAAACGTCAATGATACGTATGGGCATGCTATCGGTGATCAATTACTAGTTCATGTCGTAAAGGTTTGTCAGAGTGTGTTGAAAAAAGGAGAACTGTTTGCACGGTATGGCGGTGAGGAATTTGTTCTTGCACTCAAGGACTCTACATTATTAGAGGGGCAAGCATTAGCTAATTTGCTCTGTAATAGCGTAGAATCCCAGCCACTTATGACTACTGAGGGAGCAATTCGTACTACTATTAGCTGTGGTGTAGCAGAAGGTACAAAGGGACAAGAGACACTGTATCAGCTATTAAACAATGCGGACAAAGCACTGTATGCGGCAAAACAAGCAGGACGTAACCGAGTACATGTTTTTCTAGAATAAAAAAGCTAACATATACAATCATTGAGGCAATGATGTATATGTTAGCTTTTTACTTACCAATTTGTATGGAAAACACCTTGTGCATCAATTCGTTCATACGTATGCGCACCGAAATAATCACGTTGTGCCTGTAACATATTAGCATTAGATGAACCTGTTCGATAACTATCGTAATATGTGAGAGAAGCACTTAAGCAAGGGAACGCGTTTCCTGCTTGGATGCCTTCACAAACTATTTTTCTTAATCCATTTTGATAGTCCATCGTCTTTTCTGCAAAGTATGGGTCAATTAATAAATTATTTAGCGAAGGTTGCTTTTGATAGGCTTCACTAATAACATTTAAAAATTCTGCTCGAATAATACAACCACTACGGAAAATTAATGCAATTTCTTTTAATGGTAAACGCCATTCATAAAGCTCTGATGTCATTTTATATTGTGTAAATCCTTGCGCATAAGCACATATTTTCCCCATATATAGCGCTTGGCGGACGTATTCAATCCAGACATCTCTATCTAAATTTTGCTGTTTATAATTTGGTCCAGATAGTATTGCCTCTGCTTGAATTCGTTCCTCTTTTAATGATGAAATATAGCGAGCGAATAAGGCCTCCGTAATAATTGATGTAGGAATACCATTGTCTATAGATTGCAGGCTTGTCCATTTCCCAGTACCTTTTTGACCAGCTTTATCAAGTATCATATCAATCAGTGGTAATCCTGTTATCTCATCTTTTTTCCTTAAGATTTCAGCTGTTATTTCGATTAAATAGCTTTTCAATTCGCCCTGATTCCATGTTTCAAAGATAGTAGCAATTTCCTCAACGGATAATCCTATATTTTTTCTTAAAAACGTATAAGCCTCCGCAATGAGTTGCATATCTGCATACTCGATTCCATTGTGTACCATTTTGACGAAGTGTCCTGCGCCCTTGGGACCAATATACGTACAGCATGGTGTATCATTCACTTGTGCTGCAATCTTTGTCAGTATAGGTGCTACTTTATTATAGACCTCTTGATCACCACCAGGCATAATAGATGGTCCTGTCAAAGCTCCTTCTTCACCACCAGAAATACCAATCCCTAAATACCCAATTCCTAAAGCTTTAAGTTCATCGTATCTACGCTCTGTATCTTTATAATGAGAGTTGCCGCCATCCATAATGACATCGCCCTTTTCAAGGAAAGGCACTACTGATTGAATAACTGAATCAATAGCATTTCCAGCTGTCACCATCAAAAAAATCTTTCTTGGTTTTTCTAAAGCTTGTACAAACTCTTCTATTTCATAGTAAGGAGTAAGCGCTTGTCCTTCAACTTTTTGTAGAAGTTTGTCGGTTAAATCTCGTGTGTAATTATAAACGGCTACTTGCTCGCCCTTATTAGCCATGTTTAAAGCGATATTACTGCCCATAACACCTAATCCAATAACGCCAATTGTATTTAACATTGTACTTGCTCCTTTTTAAACATTTTTTAAACAAATAAACTAAGTAATAAAATAAACCCTAAACCAGCCACAGATACAATTGTTTCTAGCAAGGTCCAAGTAGCGAATGTTTCCTTCATGCTCAATCCAAAATATTCTTTAAACATCCAGAAACCTGCATCATTAACATGTGAAGCAATTAAGCTTCCTGCACCTGTTGCCAACACGACCAAGGCAAGGTTTACATCACTTTGACCTAACATTGGAATGACTAACCCAGCTGTTGTTAAAGCAGCAACCGTAGCTGACCCTAATGAAATGCGTAAAATAGCCGCAATAATCCATGCTAGTAAAATTGGCGATAAGGTAGTTCCATGGAAGAGTTCAGCTACATAATCACCGACACCACCATCAATTAAAACTTGTTTGAAGGCACCACCGCCCCCAATAATTAAGAGCATCATACCGATATGGGATATTGCTGTTGTACATGACTCCATTACTTGCTTAATAGGAATTTTCCTTGCGATACCCATTGTATAGATGGCAACTAATAAGGAAATTAACATGGATGTACCAGCTTCACCGATGAAGCGGATACCTGCTAAGAAGCCATTGTCTTCAAAGCCAATTGTTTTTTGTAACAGTGTAATAATAGTAGCAATGGACATTAAAATAACGGGTAATAGTGCAGTAAAAACACTTATTCCAAAACTCGGTGTGTCCTCTAGTTCAAATGTTTTTTGTTCACCGAGAGAAGCAATATTTCCAGTTTTGTTGAATGATTCAGGCACTAACCTTTTCGCTAATTTTGTAAATAATGGTCCTGCTAAAATAACAGTCGGAATGGCGATGATAAAGCCATAAAGCAACACCTCACCAATATTTGCCCCAAATTCGCCAGCAATAACAGTTGGTCCAGGATGTGGTGGTAAAAATCCATGTGTGACAGATAAGGCTGCGGTCATTGGAATTCCTAAATATAAAATAGAAACCTTTAATTGTCTTGAAATAGCGAAGACAATTGGGATTAATAGCACAAGACCTACTTCAAAGAAAAGTGCGATACCGATAATAAAGGATGCTGCTACGACTGCCCATTGAATGTTCTTTTCTCCAAATTTATTCACAAGGGTCATGGCAATACGCTGTGCACCCCCAGAATCGGCAATTAATTTTCCTAGCATCGCTCCAAGACCAAATATTAAGGCCAAGTGACCTAATGTTCCGCCTAACCCTGCTTCAATCGTTTTTACGATAATATCTAAAGGCATCCCAAGAGCTAAAGCAACACCGAATGAAACAATGATTAATGAAATAAACGTATTTAATTTAAAGCCCATTATTAAAATTAACAGCGCAATAATACCAATACCTACAATAACTAATGGCATGTATTCTCCTCCTCTTTAGTCGGGCTTAATTAAGCTCCTTTGATACTGAGCAATTGACGTATAGTCATCTGCTAAAACTCTAGATAAACGAATGAAAATTGGGAGTAGCTGTCTATATTCTTTGGCTGCTTCTTCGATTGGCGTATGTTTATAAGTGTCACCAACCATATCAGCGACAACGTCAAAGGAATCAATTTTTCCTGTAGCATATAAGCCTAAAATACAAGCGCCTAGACAGGAGCTTTCATAGCTTTCAGGTACTACCACTTCGGATTCAAAAATATCCGCCATCATTTGTCTCCAAATCTCAGAGCGTGAAAACCCGCCTGTTGCTTGAATACGAGTGACAGGGCTTTCCATACACTCCAGTAATGCTAAATAGACAGTATATAAATTGTAGATAACCCCTTCGAGGGCAGCTCGTATCATATGTTCTTTTTTATGAGACATGGTTAAACCAAAAAATGAACCGCGGACATCTGGATTCCATAAAGGCGCACGTTCACCTGATAGATAGGGATGGAATAGCAGCCCATCAGCACCAGGTCTAACACGTTCAGCAATTTTCGTTAACACTTCATATGGATCAATACCTAGTCTTTTAGCTGTTTCAATCTCAGAAGAGGCAAACTCATCGCGAATCCAGCGTAATACCATACCACCATTGTTTACGGGTCCACCAATGACCCAATGGTTTTCTGTTAGTGCATAGCAAAAAATTCTACCCTTTACATCTGTTTTGGGTCTATCAATTATGGTACGGATAGCACCGCTTGTCCCAATAGTGACAGCAATTTCGCCTTCTCGAATGGCGTTCACACCTAGATTAGAGAGCACGCCATCACTTGCACCAATGACAAAAGGTGTTTGTGGGTCAATACCCATTTGCTTAGCTAAAAGGTCATTGCAATTTAAAAATAGTTGAGTTGTTGGTACGAGTGTGGATAATTGTGCTTTCGCAATACCTGCAACAGCTAAAGCTTCTTCGTCCCAATCTAATGTATGGAGATTCATCATACCCATACACGAAGCTAATGAATAATCGACGACATATTGATCAAAAAACTTTTTAAAAATGTATTCTTTAATACCGATATATTTCTTCGTTTTGCGCGCAATTTCAGGATGTTCATGCACAAGCCAAGTAATTTTGCTTAGTGGTGACATTGGATGAATAGGTGTACCTGTTCTTTTATAAATTTCATGGCCATTCCAGTCAGTTTTAATTTTATGTGCCCATGCTTCACTACGATTATCCGCCCAAGTGATGACAGATGTTAACGGTTGATCATTTTCGTCCATAGCGATCACACTATGCATAGCACTACTAAAGGAAACAAATAGTAATGGTTTATCTGAATGGACTTTCATAATGTTGGTAATGGCTTGTAGTACAGCTTGAAAGATTTCTTCTGGATTTTGTTCTGCTGTCGAAATATCCGGTGTATATAATGGATACCCAATATTTTCTTGTTGAATAACCTTCCCATGTTGACTAAATAATACGGCCTTAGTGCTAGTAGTCCCTATATCAACACCTAACATATAGTTAGTCATTTTGTGGCTCAACCCCTTTAGATAGCATTTGCTGTGACCGCCATAAATCTTCTACTTTGCCTTGAACATCATCAAAATTTTCATGTAAGGATTGAATCATAAGCTCTCGATCTTTGGCTCTAATAGCGTCAATATAGAGCTCATGATTTTTCACAATACGAGTAAAATCCTCATATTTCTCTTTAAAGCGCATGCGCATAGATAGTAAAATCAAGCCTTCCATTACTGGCTTTAAATTATTCCAAATCATGGTGATATAGGAATGTCCGATGGAACGAATAATTGTCTCATGGAACATAACATCCTGATAAGAAAATTCGTCTGCATCGTTATACTTAATGGCAACTTTCATCATTTCTAATGTTTTGCTAAGTTCTAGTGCTAAGCTAGTTGTATCCATTTTTATGAGACGTTCAAACACAAATGTTTCAATCAGCAATCGAACATCATAAATTTCTTCAATCTCTTTTTCAGATAAACCAATGACAACAGCACCCATTTTCTCTAATCGAATGATATTTTCAGAAGCTAATATTCTTAAGGCTTCACGAATGGGTGAACGGCTTACTTCAAAATCAGCTGCCAGTTTGTTTTCTGAAAGAATGGTACCGCTTTCAATTAAACCTGAAATAATACGCATTCTAAGTTCATAGGCTACGCGATCACCTGTAGAAGCCTTAGAAAGCCATTTTTGTGGATATAAATAATCATTATATTCGCTCATAATATCACCCTTTTTGATTTTGAGTATACTTGTATACAAGTATTATAGTCAGAAAGAAAATAAGATTGCAAGCGACTTACTAACAATCAAAAATTGAAAATTCCTCAACTCTATACTTAGCTAAAAATAATAATTAATGTACATTCTTTTTTCCTCCTTGGACAAACTTTAGAATGAAAAGTTCGTAAAGCTTATACAAGGTTTTATAGCTTTTCAAATAATCGATGAAGGATGGTTATGTCAAATATGGATACAAATCGTAACAGATCAAATGGTACGAAAAGTGCAAATAAAACAAATCAACAGCGTCAGACACTTCATCGTGAGGAGTTTGGTGCTGAATTTGAGCTTGATTCAGCTTCAGCACAAATCAATAACTTTGCTGAAACCAAAGGAAAAACGGGTATCAAGCAACCAGTCAGTGAGAGGACTGCATGGCACTAATTTATATTTGACAACTATTCATGACATTGAGAGAAGGACTAAGGCATATGCCTTAGTTCTTTGATTATAGCCTGGGAAATATTGTGTTTATTTTCTTCCATACATATTATCAGAGCATTTCATAATACTACATCTAGAACAATGAAAACATTTTTAAGAAGGGAAGATATATACATTGGCTAAGCACTCCGATACAAGTTGGAAGCAGGATCATCCTAGCACATTGTTTAGTAACTCCGTGCAAAAGGCGGATCGTCTATTAAAGCATGCAAAATCACATCCAGAGGAAATAGCAATAGAACATGCATTTAATCAAATTAAGCATGCTGAAAATGCACGTTTCAATGCAGAACAATATGGTGAGCATTTGGATACGGTTCAGCAAAATAAAGAATATCTAGAGCAGATTAAACAACAATTACATGAAATGAAAAATGATAATGAATAATGAATAACAGTCAACAACGGCTTAAATTCACGTAGTGAGGTTTAAGCCGTTGTTTAAATGTGATTAAATTAACACCAAACAATGATTTCGTAGGGAGTAGTTTGAGCAGGAATACTCCTAGTGGTAGGGCCATAAACAACAATGAGGTTTCGATTGGCAGGACTATTGGTAAAAGGCTGCCCATTTTTAAGTGAAATAATCGTAGTAGGAGAAAGGTTTAATTGTAATTGTCCATCACTACTCAGTAATTGTTGATTAAAGAAATCTACCTTTACATTATGATAGTTGCTTTCTTTTACAATAATTAAAGCACGGTATTGTGGCGGGTAAATCATCGGTACAGGTGCATCTCCATCATAATATCCTGTTACCCATTCACCAGTTGTGACAATTTCACGATTAACAAAATAGGTGGAGGGAGAAATAATAAAATTGACGACCCCACCAGCACCATCTTCTAAGGTCATTATTTTATAACAACCGTTCTTATCTCCGTTTTGTCCAACAGGAAAATCATTGATTTGAGTGATAACACCTCGAAAAGATTTAAAATTGACCATACCCATTCCCTTCTTACATATTTCTCGTTTTTAGCGTATCATTTTAATTTATGTAGCATTGTAAAATTAGGTGACAGACGATTAATAGGATGCTATTTGATAGCAATCGACTTATACTTAACATGCTAACGATTAGATCAGAGGAGTGGCATCTATTGAATTGGATTTCTAAAAATAAGAGAATCTTTCTATTGTTAATTTTTGTTGTTATTGTCGTCGCTGGTATACTGGATATTAAATATGAGGGATTATTCTTTCAGCTATTACCTACATCAATACAAATATTTTTATCTAATTTATTTTGAAATGTGGAGAACCGTACCTAAAAGAGTGCGGTTTTTTCATTAGCAGATTTTTTGTCACAACATGCAACCAATTGTTTGGATTATCTACTTTATAAGTAAGAGTACCTAAAAGGAGAAAATGCAAATGGACGATGAAAAAATAGTTGCTTTATACATACAACGCTCACAGCAGGCTATTTTGGAAACAAGGAAAAAATATGGAGCATATTGTAGAGTAATAGCAAGAAGAATCTTGGCAAATTTGAGGGATGTTGAAGAATGTGAGAATGATGCCTACCTAGCTGCATGGAACACAATCCCTCCACAGATACCAAGAAAACTATCTATTTTTTTAGGGAGAATCATACGTAATATTGCACTTGATAAGCATAGCTATAATACAGCCAAAAAGAGAAACAATGAGTTTGAGGTCATTCTCACAGAGCTGGAAGAATGTCTAGCTTCTTCTCATACGGTAGAAACATCCTATGAAGCGGGTGAACTTGCTCAATACATTAGCCGATTTTTATATACCTTAGATGAACAATCTAGAAATATATTTATTCAACGATATTGGTACTCCTATTCTATAAAAGATATTTCCTTACACTTTCAAATGAGTAGTAGTAAAGTTAAGTCCAACTTATTTAGGACACGTAATAAACTAAGATTTTATTTGGAAAGCGAGGGATTATATATATGAAAAAAGAGGAGTTATATCGTGAAATTGGATTTATAGAGGAAGAATTAATTGAAGCCGCCAACTATGAAGTAAAGAAGAAAAGTTTTTCTAAAAAATGGCTCGCTGTGGTAATAAGTATGATGATCGTAAGCTCAGTTTCTACTGCCACAATAGCAGCAGCTTACTATAAACACCAAAATAATGAGCTTTATATTCGTTATTTATCAGCAGAGGATATGGAACTAATGCCAGCTACAAAATAT
The DNA here is from genome assembly GCF_024919535.1 of Lysinibacillus sp. A4. Classification (NCBI taxonomy): domain Bacteria; kingdom Bacillati; phylum Bacillota; class Bacilli; order Caryophanales; family Bacillaceae; genus Lysinibacillus; species Lysinibacillus sp. A4. The sequence goes on from NZ_JANWTB010000008.1 coordinate 86,765, forward strand.
GATGCAGATAAATTTCTAAAAGCTCTAGATAGTGACAAAGAGGAGTATATCTATATTGCAATAAATAGACTAGTAGAGAGCTATAATGATGAAAAGTTGAGAAATAAGGCGTTAAAGGCTATTCAGCCATTTATACAAAGTGATAACAAAAAAATTGCAAATTCGGCTATTTTTGCTGTCGATATTTTATCGGGAAGCTTTAAAAGTCAGCAGGTATATAAATTAGCAGATGGGAGCGTCTTCTTTACTTTATTCAATAATTATTCAGATTACGGAAGCCAAAATGTTCTTTGGCGTATAAAAGATGATGTGCTAGAGGCATATTCTAGCTTCTCCAGTCCATCAATGTATATTAAAGAGATAATTCCTTCACCTGATCAGAAATTAATTACTATTGTCACGAACTCTAATAAAAGTGAATTTGTTGAAGTCATCAATGTGGAAGAGCGAATGGTAAGCCCAGAGTTAGTAGAATCTTCAAGGGTTAAATATGGTGCTGAGCAAGGGTTAGATACTTGGATTCGAACAGATCATGAAAACTATAGCTATGTGGATCATCTTAGATGGAAGGGAGATGCTACCATAGAATTTGAAGCTAGTCTCTCCTATGATGATACGGCGATTATTAAAAACGTGGTAGTCACTTATGAAGTTAGCCAAAAGAAATTAACTGTTAAAGAAATTAAATAAGAAGTAGATAAAAACAGAAAACGTATTAGAGGTTTTCTGTTTTTTCAATAGTATTATAGAAATAAATCAATTAAAAAGGGAGTGAATGATCAATGGCAAAATGGAAAATAGCCTTAGAAACGTTCCTGAAAGAATGGCAAGATAAAGAGGAAGTTGTAGGAGCGCTCGTATGTGGGAGCTATATTACTGGAAATCCTTCTAAGCGCTCTGATATCGATGTCCATATTATTTTGGCAGATAATGTGGGATGGAGGGAAAGAGGGAATCGCGTTATTGATGGTTTTTTAATTGAATACTTTGCGAATCCACCAAGTCAAATTCGTGGGTATTTTCAAGATGATTTTAACAAAAGAAGAACCATGTCGATGGTCCAATTTAAAACAGGTAGAATTTTATTTGATTATACTGGAATAATAAAAGATTTAAAATTTGAAGCAGAGGAATGGCTCAAAGAAAAGTATAAAACAATGAATAAAACGGTCTTAGAAATAAAAAAATATGAATTGTGGGATACACTAGATAATTTAAAGGATTGTTATGAGCAGGATAGAATGGACTTTTCCTTTACCTACCATAACTCATTAGCCAATTTATTTTTGGTGTACAGTCAGTTTTTAAACCATGAAACGATACCCTTTTATCAAATCTATGCCTATCTTGAAGATCCAATTTACCTGCAAAAATATAGTAAGTCAGCATTTCCAGATGAGGACTTTAGAGAAATTTTTATGAGAGCAATGCATGAGGACAATGCTGAAAAGATGATGGCGTCATATGAAGCAGTAGTAAGGTATGTGTTCATACAAATGGGCGGTTTTCAAATAGATGGCTGGCATATAAAAAGCCCAATCGAAAGTTAATCTTTGAGGTAAGAAAAGTTAGTTCAGATACAAGACGAGCTTCATATTTATATGTTATTATACAGATATAATAATAAAAAGAACCTATTTTTTATGAAAATGTCAACCATTTTTAGGCCGATTATTCCAAATAAGCTTAAATAATTCAATTTTTATCTAGAACAAAAAGTGATTTTTTTGCTTGAATTATGATTGGAAAGGCTCGAAAAAAGCTGATAACTCTCATATAAATAGTTGATATTTTATTCTTGAACTAATTGTGATAAACTGCAATAAGGTAATAATTGATACAGAAATGGTGTGCTCCGAGGTTGCTCCATGGCTACAGTACTTCTAAAGTGGGAGTGCTTACATCCTTTCTGCAAATCTTAACATATAAGGAAGGTAAAAATGAGTAACAGACAAATTAAATCAGATGTTATCTTAATTGGTGCCGGAATCATGAGTGCAACTTTGGGAACATTACTCAAAGAATTAGCACCAGATTGGAAAATTACAGTGTTTGAAAAGCTTGAAAAAGCAGGCGAGGAAAGTTCTCACGAATTAAACAATGCGGGAACTGGACATGCTGCATTATGTGAGCTGAACTACACATCAGAGAAAAAAGACGGATCAATCGATATCAAAAAAGCGATTAATGTTAATGAACAGTTCCATGTTTCAAGACAGTTTTGGTCGTATCTTGTAAACAATAAGCTGATCAATAATCCACAAGACTTCATTATGCCTTTACCACATATGAGTTTAGTACAAGGGAAAGAAAATGTTGAGTTTCTAAAGAAACGCCATGAAACGATGACAAAAAATCCTTTATTTGAAGGAATGGAATTTTCTAATGACCCTGAAACACTAAAAAAATGGATTCCACTTATTATGGAAAATCGTCCTGCTGGTGAAGACATTGCTGCAACGAAAATTGACACTGGTACAGATGTTAACTTTGGTGCTTTAACACGTATGTTAATTGATCATTTAAAAGCAAAAGATGTAGATGTTAACTATAACCATAGTGTTGAAAGTTTAAAACAAGCTAGTGATGGTACATGGGAAGTACGTGTGCACGATTTAGATGGCTGTAAAATGGAATATCATTCAGCAAAATTTGTCTTCCTTGGAGCTGGTGGAGGAAGCTTAGAATTACTACAAAAATCAGGTATTCCTGAAGGGAAACATATTGGTGGATTCCCAATTAGCGGTTTATTCTTAGCATGTAATAATCCAGAAATAGCTGAACAACATCATGCAAAAGTATACGGAAAAGCAAAAGTTGGTGCTCCACCAATGTCGGTTCCGCATCTTGACACACGTTATATTGATAACAAGAAATCATTACTATTTGGACCGTTCGCAGGTTTCTCTCCTAAGTTCTTAAAAACAGGTTCAAATATGGATTTATTTGCTTCTGTAAAACCGCATAATATCACAACTTTATTAGCTGCGGGCGTGAAAGAGATGGGCTTAACAAAGTATTTAATCCAACAGCTTATGCTTTCAAAAGAACAACGTATGGAAGAGTTACGTGAGTTCATTCCAAATGCAAAAAGTGATGATTGGGATATTATCGTAGCTGGACAACGTGTACAAGTAATTAAAGATACAGAAGCTGGCGGTAAAGGAACACTTCAATTCGGTACAGAAGTTGTAAGTGCTTCTGATGGCTCGATTGCAGCTTTACTAGGAGCTTCACCAGGTGCATCTACGGCTGTACATGTTATGCTTGAGGTTCTTAATAAATGTTTCCCTCAACATATCAAGGAGTGGGAACCAAAAATTAAAGAAATGATTCCATCTTATGGTCTATCATTAGCAGAAAACCCTGAGCTTCTAAAAGAAATAAATGCAACAACAGATAAAGCACTTGGCTTAAAATAAAAATAAGTCATGGTAAGCGTTTAAGAAAGAGCTCTCAATCTATTCTGATTGAGAGCTCTTTTTAATTTGAATAAATTCTTTCCTGGGAAATTTTAAATTCAATTGCCTTCTTTTTAATAAAAGAACCATCAAATTTGCTATAAATCTTGCCCTTTATTTTATGACACTATAGCTTTATGTCCCATTGTGATAAAGATGGTAGTTTTCTATACTTTGTATATACAATAAGAAGGGAGCTAATCTATAGATGATTAAGCTACAAGATATTGGAACATTTTCAGCACTACCAGAGCTTGCAATGTATATCTATACTGGCAATATTACAGCTTTGCGAGTTGCGAGGGATAAAGGCTGGAATATTGAAGAAGAGATATGTTTAAGTCAGCATACATCATTAAGCCCATTGGATTTAGCGTTGATTGCACAAAGATTGGATGTAGTAAAATTATTAGTTGGATATGGGGTTAATTTAAATGTGGAAAAAAATCCTTCTTTTTTAAGAGCTGTTCGATATTGTAAAGAAAATATAGTACGTTACCTTGTTGAACAAGGAGCAAAATTAGATGGCTATAACCAAGTGGGCTCTGGAGCCTATTCTCAGGCCTACTATGGCAATAAAAGAAATATCCCTCTTATTCATGAACTTGGGCTTGATATAAAGCAGCATGGAGGTCCTGTATTGCGTCAGGCTGTGTCGAATTTTGATAAAAAAACAGTCACTTATTTACTTGATCAAGGAGTAGATATTAATTATCAAATGCCTGATATGGTCTATCCCTATGAAGCAACACCATTAACAGTTGCAACAAGAATGGGAAATATAGCTATGGTGAACTATTTGATTGAACGAGGTGCAAACGTCACTTTAGCGGAGAAAGATGGTGAGAGAGCTTATACAATTGCTGTACGTATGAAAAATATGGAACTAGCAAATTACTTAAAGGCTCTAGAACCAATAGAACTCCATACTATTGAAAACAAAAAAGAGACATTGAAAAAATACAAGTTACCAGATGAATTGATTAATTTTCTGACAGGAGATCGACTGCATCTTGAGCTTGCACCAAATGATTATGACATTCACTTTATCGATTTTTTCAAACTAACTGATACAATTGAGATGAAGCTAGGTCATCGAAAGCTCCTCCTTCTTTCCGCAAATATCGACAATTACTCTGATTTGCAAATAGTCTGGAATCCAAAAGGAGAAGGCCAAATAGGGTGCTATGATGTGGAGCATGAGGAATATGCTAACTTATGTAGTTTTAAAGAATTTATTGGTAGACCTGAAGTATACCTTATCCGTTTTCTTGAAGGAGAGCTTTAGCAATGCTTAAAACTGCTGATAAAATTGTGAATCAACTTATTTAAAGTCGTTGAGAGTAAGCATATTCTATTTAAAAAATATGCTTACTTTTTTATTACTTTATATTCGAAGATTTGACAAACAAAAAACAATAGAACGTTTAATATATGTGGTACAAAAGAACAATAGAAGAGCTATTAATAGGGCGAAGGGGATGCTGAACATAACAGGAAGTTCTACGCCATACCAAAGGCCCATTTTAATTTGATCGACTCCGAATGTTCGTAAAAAACCAGCGAGTATGGATAAGCCAGCGCTTAAAAGTAATCCAACATAAAGTACAGATAATACCACTAAAGCTAATGAGCAAAAAAAAGTCTTTAGCATTTTTAGAAGTATCATTCTTTTTCCCTCCGTATAATGTGGTGCACCTTTGAATTCGAAGCTATCGAATAATCATCCGTATAGTAAAGTGTCCCAATCACACTATTTTCCCCAACATGGACGACTTCCCCTTCCACAAACTCTGCATTTGTATTAGATAATTGTAGGTGTTTTCCACTAATTGTGTGACAACGTAATATTTTTTTAAATAACGGAAGAAGAGTTATCCTATCCTTTTCTATTACCACATTTTCAGCCCTTAACCTGTCAATTCCGCTTTCTCCCGATAACTTCAAATGAAAGTGATTAGCGACTATTTCCTCAGCCTTGACTATTCCAATGGCATCAAATTGCTCGCTCTGTAATTTCTCTTCAACCATTAGCTTTCCAGAACTATTGATTTTTTTGATAAAACCATTACGTATTTTAATATTCCCGGCATTTGTAAGTTCTCCGATTTGGCAATAATCCTTTAACTTACACGAGCCAGTACTATTAAATATCTGCGCTGTAACTGGATAATAGAAGGAGCTATGACCATGAGTGGACACTTTTATTAAGTGTACTTCTTGTTGTAACGATACAGCGCCTCGAATGTTTAATTGTTCATAATCAGCATCCAAATGTTTAACGGTGCCATTCGTTTGTGTAAGGGTACGGAGTTTTTGAAACATAAAGTCACCTCATTATAATTTAATTAATATATATTTTAATTATTAAAATATATATTAATTAAATTATATGCTACTTCCATTTGTCAAGAACAAAAGCACTGCTTAAATTAAACAATAAAAAAAGGATTTCAATTTGTTGAAATCCTAAAAAATTTTATTCATTAATTGGTTTACTTCGCGTAAGATGTTGGCCATGTCTATGAGTTTATCCTGAGAAAACTTTAAAAAGATTTCTTGAACCTTCATGTCACCAATATTGGTTAAAGCCATTTTGACCACACGTCGATCATTATTTTCTCTAATTCTTTGTATGAGTTCGAGTTTTTCCAGTTTATCGCACATGGAAGTTACAGCTCCGGGTGTTACACTAAAGAATTCAGCAATTTCTGTTGCCTTCATCCCATTATTTATTTTTAGCTGTAGGAGTAATATTAATTGGTTTTGTGATAACGCCTCTCCTTCAGATAAAAGATCTACAAACATTTTCGACTTCTGCTGTATTTCCAGCATTTCTTTCATAATAATTTCTACATTGTTTAGATTTTCTGGCATATAATCACGTCCGCTAAAATATTTAATAATTAAATTATATAGCAATTAAATAAATGCTACCAAGTGTAGAATTACTTTAAGAAATATTTATTTTTTAAAAGTCGTACGCATCCATTCGAAAAATCTCTCTTTTTCTTCGAACTGGGGGTAGTGAGCAGATTGTTCATATGCTATGAATTCCTTTTTCTTCGCGATAATTTGGTCGAAGTACTTTTTAGCGCTATTCGATGATGTTTGATAATCATAATCCCCCATTACAAAATAGAAGGGAAGAGTCAGTGAATTGACTTTCGCAGGAAGTGGGGACTGCAAGACTTCGTTTACTAAGACTTCTTGCGATAGGGATATCCCCTTGCTATAGCGAATAATATCTAACAAATTATATTCGGTACTAAAAAGCATCCCTAACATATTTCCATCAGGGTTAGTAATAAGTCTTGTAGCGCCACCGTATTTGCTCACTAAATGACGAGGCGTAAATGTTTTACCACTACCAATTTCCTCCATTAACCTCTGTAAATGTGCAACTTCCTCTGTGTTACTCTTAAGCTGAGCCTGTTTGATCGTAAAGTGTAAACTGTCCATCTCACTTTCAACGGTATTACTCATTTGACCAATCCCTACATAGGCCTCATATTTATCAGGAGCTTTAGCAGCTGCTTGTGTGGCAATATAGGTACCGTAGGAATGACCAATTAAGATAATTTTTTCTTTATCTAGATGATTAGCAATATAGTCAGTCAGTGCTAGTAAATCCTCCACAAGCAAATCAGATGAAAGATTTGAGTAGTCCTCAAAAAAATGATAAGACTTCCCACTAGCCCTTTGATCATAATTTACCACTGTAAATTCGGTTTCCAATAAATCTTGATATTTTTTAGCGTAGGGTATTTCAGAGCGACCTGGTCCGCCATGGACAAAGATGATGACAGGATTATTTTTGTTATGGCCCCGTATCATGATTTCATGGTCACTGCCGTTAATTTCTACCTGTTCTAGCGTACTGATGCTGTTCATGTCCTCTATAGATGATGTCCATGTTGGAAATACAAGTGCTAATAATAGTAAGGAGGTCATAATCAAGACAAGATATTTAATGAACTTTTTAATCCTTTTCATACAATACCTACTTTACATGCGTTTCATAAAGCTAGCATGATACATTTTTCTTTTATACACATAAAAATACATACTCAGAGGCCACCAAAGTGTCACAAAAATAGGGTAAATCGCCCATATAACGCTTGGTGAAGAAACAACATTTACTGTAATGAAAAAGATACTAATTAGTATCGTAGCTGTAACGGAGAATGCTACAAAGGTTTTTCGTTGCGCGTGATATAAAGCTAGAGGCCACCATATCACTAAAAAAGCAGGATAAATTGCCCAAGGGTATTGAGGAGATACAATCATATTCAATATAGAGTAATAGATGATGGTAGAAGCACATCCAATTAGAGCTGTTTTTAACGTTTTTGCCTTTTCATCTAAGTACATGAGGATTGGCCACCAGATAATTGGATAAATCGCATAGATAAACCATAAATGATCTGGTGCGTAAATATAATTTTCAACTATTAGAAATGTAATAATTAAGGCACTACAAACAATTGAGTATTGTTTATACAATTTTTTAGCCATAAAGAATAACGTAATAGGCCAAAACAGTAGCAATAAGCATGGATATACAAACCACATTGTTTGAGGAGATGTCGTATAATTAACAACCCCTAAAAAAATCATTGTCATCAAGCTCCCCGCTATAGAAAAGTTAATAAAGTTCCTCATGTTTATTCACCCCATTTCTTACGAGACCACACAAAGTACATCGATAAAGGCCACCAAAGAATGGCGAAAATCGGATAGATTGCCCAAATAGTATGTGGTGTGTAATAAAGATTAATAAAAATAAAAAATGCAATGATTAAGCCACTACCCCAAATTGAAAATTCTAAGTTTAATTTAGCCATGTTTTTCTTTGCTGGTTCTTTAACACCTAACTCTTGCTTTAAGTCTTCGATATCTCCAAATTCTACAATGGCTTTATTAATGGCATCCTCTTGTTCTTTACCTTGGTCCATCAAATAAAATACTTTTTCTTCAAGATTTTCAATGATTTCTTGTTTAACCATTTCCGTTTCGTTAGTTCGAGGAATGTCTTTAAAAAGCTCATCAATATGGTTTTTTATTCTTTTCATTCTAAGCCCTCCATAAATAAATCGATTATTTCCTTTACTTCCGACCATTCTTTCACTAGCTCATTTAAATAGGCCTTACCTAATGATGTAATACGGTAATACTTTCTTTTGCCTCCATGTGAGACATCTCCATAATAGGCTTCAATAATTTCTTTTTTTTCGAGACGTTGAAAAACTGCATACAAAGTTGCTTCCTTGATTTGAAACCGATTGTTTGTACGGAGACTTATTTCCTGAGAAATTTCGTAGCCATAACGGTCTTTTTCTGAAATTAACCGTAAAATAATCGAATCCAAATGTCCTCGGATAATATCACTGCGAACCATAAGTCACCTACTTTTTTTATTGCTCTATCTGTCAGAGTAATAGTAGCAAACATTACTCTGTCTGTCAAAGTAATTTATTCCCCTTTTTTTACAATGATGATGAGATTTTCAATAAAAAAACCCATTCGCTGAAAAGCCCAAAAGGACTATTTCATAGCGAATGGAGTTCGAGTACTCTTTTTACATATACAATGCAGCAAGGAAAATCCCTAAAGACTCCTCGTAAATGTCATCAAACTGGCTGATTGGTAAAGGATTTGTACCACTTCCTAATTCAACAGTGAAGCCTGGTCTACGCCAATCTTGAATAAACCAATCTTTATAACCAGCATAGCTTCCAGCAGATTGAACGGGCTCATAGCCACTTACTCTACTAAATTCATTTACAAGCACCTCTGATTCTGGGGGCTCTAGATTTTCAAAACCCCAATATATGACACGTCCCTGTGTATGAAAGGCTAATACTCTTGAAAAATCACGTTGCTTGGTCAAATCAGCCATTGCAATGGCTTCAGGTTCAGATAGTGGTCTTTCACCACCATAATCTCTTGGCCCTGGTGTTTTTGGATTACGGGCACTTTCAAGCTCCCATTTGGCAGGGAATTGGTCATTCAAATCAATCCCATGAATATTTGCTTTCCAGCCAGAAAAATCAGCGTTATCATTATTCCATGCAATTAGTTGATTTCTTAATGCTTCATCATTTGGTGGGCCTTGTATTACTAAATCTACGCCATCAGGATTTACCATAGGAACGATAGAAAGGAATGTTTGCTGATAAAGAGAAAATGGAGAAATTCCACGAATACTACTTTGATTGGTGAGGGCGAGCAAATAGTCATTTAAAAATGTTAGAATAATAGGTGTAGTAATCCATTCGTTTGCATGGAAGGAGCCATTATAGTGTACACGTTTTGCACCATGGCCAATTGACAGCTCAGGTAGCTCTTTCCCTAAAACGGAGCTGCCAATGTTTGAGCTATGAAGAAAAGGATATGCGTCAAGGAGCTTTTTGAGATCGTTCATCATATGGGTATACGTGTAATTTTGCTTACCTTCAACTAAACGCCATGTGATACGTTGAGGTATGCGAATCATTTGACCGATTTGTAATCGATTTGGACTGAACTCAGGATTAACAAGCAAGAGGGCGACTAGGGGAAGGTTTCGGCTCTGGGCAATCTGCCAAAAAGAGTCTCCTTGTTTAATTTGATAGTTGTTGGTCACAAAACCAGGAATACGAACCCGTTGTCCAACTCTTAAAAATTGGGGATTTATATTTTCATTAGAATCTAAAATGAGTTGAAGAGGAATTTTAAATACCTCACTGAAATGCCAAAGTGAATCTCCTGGTCTTACGATAATATCCACATGTTTTCTCTCCTTAATTAAATTAGAAATGGTTCAATATAAAATGTATATGATAAATGCATAGACTTATTGATACAAATTCAGCAAAATTACTTTATTAAGAATCTAAAATAGGAGATAATTAGTTATTTTTACATGTATACTAGTAATCATACTAAAGTAAAAGAAAGGTAAAGGTAGGAAAACCAAATGTTAAATAGATTAAAATTGGGTATACGCTCAAAGATTTCATTAGGTTATATCGTAATCATTCTTTGCCTACTTGCGACGGTTGTCATATTAAATAATCAAATTACATCTTTGCAGAAGGAAAGAAATTTTATTATTAAGTACGATTCCAATGTTCTAACTTTAACGAATGAAATTGAAAAATATATATTGGATATGGAATCAAGTCAGCGAGCTTTCATCATTACGGGTAAGCAAAGTTATTTGGAACCCTACGATAATGCAGCTGAAAATTGGAAAATAGATTTTAATGAACTCTATCAACAAATGAAAGATAAACCAGTTCAGCAGGACAAACTTAAAGAGATAGAGGAAACAATTGAACATTGGATTGCAACGTCAGGGGAACCAACTATTCAATATAAAAAGGATAATGATGTAGAAGCAGTAAATAATTTTTTTAAAGTGGATAATGGTCGTCAGGATATGGAAAAAATGCGCAAATTATTCGATTCATTCCGTGCCACTGAAAATGCTTATACACAGGCGAAGGCTAGTCAGTTAGACAAGCGAAATAGTAAATTAACTAGTGCTTTATTTGGGATCTTAATTTTAGTTTCTACAATAGCCATTGCCATCGCTAGTGGTATTTCCCGTTCAATTGTAAAAACGATAACGGAAGTAACACAAACAATTCAAGAAATAGCAGCTACAAAAGGTGATTTCACAAGAAGAATTCATGTGAATACAAATGATGAAGTGAATGAACTTGCTAATGCAACGAATACACTTTTAGAGTCAGTTGAAAAAAGAGAGTGGCTACAAAGCAATGTAGCTGAAATCGTGACAAATTATCAAGGTATTTCAGCAATTACAAAATTAGCGGAGACTTTCCTATCAGAAGTAGCACAAAAAACCCAAGCATCCCTTGGCGCATTTTATGTTCGGGAAGTTACAGAGAACCAAGTACAGTTTGTGAAAAAGGCTGCTTTTGCTGACACGGATGAAGGTGTTGGTATGGAGAGTTTCAAAATAGGACAAGGGTTAATCGGTCAATGTGCATTAGAAAAAAGAGTACTATTCTATGATAATATTCCGAGAGACTATCGTTTAATCAAAACGGGATTAGGTGAGATTAGACCACAAAATATTTTATTGATTCCTGTCATTTTTGAAAATGAAGTTATAGCGGTTGTTGAAATAGCAACAATGGCTAAGTTCAGTAAGTTACAGCAAGAACTCGTGAGACAGGTCACTGAAACCTTTGGGCTAACAGTGAATAGCGTTTTAGGGCGTATGGAAATTGTTCGTCTATTGAATGAATCAAGAGCAATGACTGAGGAATTACAGGTTCAATCAGAGGAGCTTCAGACACAATCTGAGGAATTACAAATGCAGACGGAAGAGCTGACAATGATTAATGAACAGCTTGAGGAACGCACGAAAGAGGCAGAGTCCAAATCAAGAGAGCTAGAGAAAGCGAAGAAGGAATTAGAAGAAAGTGCAGAGCAGCTTATCCTTAATTCCAATTACAAATCCGAATTTTTAGCGAATATGTCACATGAATTAAGAACACCTTTAAACAGCATATTAATATTATCGGAAATGCTAGCAGAAAATAGCCAACACAATCTAACAGACGAGGAAGCAGAGTTTGCTAAAGTTATTCATTCTTCAGGAGAGGACTTACTTGCTTTAATCAATGACATATTAGATTTATCTAAAGTCGAGGCAGGGAAGCTTGATATTATTTTTAACGAAGTGAATATGAGCGAAGTACCTGTACAAATTGAACATACCTTCTCACCAGTTGCGAGGAAGAAAAACTTAGCATTCCATATTTCGAAGGCAGATCATGTAGTGGATGTATTCTATACGGATGAGAAGAGATTCCAGCAAATCTTAAAGAATTTATTATCGAATGCCTTTAAATTTACTGAGCAGGGTTCTGTCACATTAGACATTAACCAGCTTACACCAGAACAACTAACAAACAATATGCAGGATATAAGTACTGATTGGTTAGAAATTACAGTTTCAGATACAGGAATAGGTATTCCAAAAGACAAACACCAGCTGATTTTTGAATCATTCCAGCAAGCAGATGGAGCTACGGTCCGAAAATATGGTGGAACGGGTCTTGGTCTTTCTATTTGTAAGGAATTTGCCAAATTACTTGGTGGCTGGATTACTTTACAAAGTACTGAAGGGCAAGGTAGTAGCTTTACGTTAACGCTTCCGAGCCTACCAAATGGAATTGAAGAGGAGCACTGCCAAAAGCTTGCCATGAACGAAGTGGCTGTTACGACGGTGGAAGAGGAACAAATCAAAGAGCAGCCAGTAGCAATGGAAGAAGCCCTTCAACTTGAGGTTGAGGTGTTTCAAGGGAAAAATATTTTAATAGTTGATGATGATAACCGTAATATTTATGCGTTAAAAACGGCATTAGAAAAAAGAGGCATGCACATTCTAGTTGCCAAAGATGGGCTAGAATGTTTAGAGGTCTTGCAGGCTAATCCAGATATCGATCTTGTTCTGATGGATATAATGATGCCTAATATGGATGGCTATGAAGCGATGACTATTATTCGTCAGCAAATGAAACGTATCGATTTGCCAATCATTGCATTGACTGCTAAAGCGATGAAAAATGACCGTGATAAATCATTGCAGGCAGGTGCATCTGATTATATTAGTAAGCCATTAAATTTAGATCAATTAATATCAGTTTTAAGAGTATGGTTAGTTTCTAAGGGGAGTTAATGAACATGGAACAATTTCAGCCTTTGGAGCAAAATATACAATTAAATAAGCATACAAATTTAGAAATTGATTTGTTACTAGAGGCTATTTATCGTTTATCGGGCTATGATTTTCGTCAATATAATCGTTCATCCATTTCGCGCAGAATCTACAATAGGATGGGGATAAATAACATCCCAACGATTTCACGTGTACAAGAAAAGGTCATTCATGATAAAGAATTTTTAGAGCAGATATTAAACGATTTTTCGATAAATGTAACAGAGATGTTCCGCAACCCAACCTTTTTTAAGGCCTTTCGTGAAACGGTCATCCCCGTTTTACGAGAATATCCAGAAATCCGTATTTGGCATGCAGGTTGTGCAACAGGTGAAGAAGTATATTCTATGGCTATCTTGCTTCAAGAAGAGGGGCTAATAGAGAGATCTGTAATTTATGCAACAGATATGAACGAGCAAGTATTGGAAAAAGCTAAGAAGGGGGCCTTTCCAATTCATAAAATGCAGGCATATACAAAAAACTATATGCTTGCTGGAGGTGCCCATGCTTTTTCAGAATACTATCAAACAGATTATCAATATGCTTACTTTCATCCAACATTATTGAAAAATATTATTTTTGCTCAACATAATTTAGTAACAGATCATTCATTTAATGAATTTCATGTTGTTCTGTGCAGAAATGTTCTTATTTATTTTTCACCTAAGCTGCAGAGCCAGGTACATCAATTATTTTATGAAAGTCTAAGTGACAAAGGTTTTTTATGCTTAGGGGATAAAGAAACATTGCGATTTGAAGAGGTTATTTCAAAGTATAAGGAGATTTCTGGAAACGAAAGAATTTATCAAAAAATGTATTAATGAGTAAGAGGCTATCTTTAACGGATAGCCTCTGCTTTTTTATATAGTTTTAGTGCTAGCTTGAATCATTAAAACACACATGTCATCAGGCTGATTCTCTTGTTTATCCTTAGGCAAAAGGTTATCGATTAGGCATTGTGAATAATCCCACTTGGAGGATGTTAGCGTTTGCAAATGCTTTTCTGATTCTAATTCACAGGGTCCCATTGCCTCTAATACACCGTCTGTAAATAACACGATTTGAATGTCATGCTCATATTGAATAGATTGCTTTTTTACTTTTATTTCATCGAAGAAACCGACTGCACAGCTACCCTGATCTAATGGAATACATGATTTTTCATCGATTAGTGCATATCCAGGAGGATGGCCAGCATTTATGTACTCGACTGTTTTTTGCTCTGTATCAATGATTAAATAAATCGCTGTAAAATAATAAAGATTATTCTCTTTCCCATCTTGTAATAGCGTCATATAACGATTCAGTTCTTGGATGACAAGTTCAGGTTCCACCAATTGCTTAACCGCCTCTCTTAGAACAGAGGAGATGAACATACAAACCAACGCTGCCGATATACCGTGACCCATCATATCCAATAATATAATGGCATAACGATGATCGTCTATTTTGTACCAATAATACATATCTCCTGCCAAATTAGAGGATGGTAAATAAGAAACTTCAATACGGATGTCCTTCTCATTTAACGGTGGGCTAAGAAGACTCCTTTGTACATGGGTTGCTAAATCTAGTTCATATTGTATTTTCTTTTCATGCTGTGTGTGCCAGTCTAATTCCGCCTTTAAACGTAAGGCAACACGCATTCTGGCAAGCAACTCTGTTTTATTAATTGGTTTAGTAATATAATCTACACCACCAATGTCTAGGGCTTCTGCCAGTTTGTTTTTATCCTCAAGTGCTGTAACAAAAATGATTTGAATATCTTTTAATCTCTCATTTTGCTTAATGCGTTTGCAGGCCTCAATACCATCTACTTCCGGCATCATAATATCTAACAAAATTAAATCTACTGAATTTCCTGTCGGATTGGGTGCATCTAATTGTAAATAATCAAATAGCTCATAAGCAGATGAAAGAGAAACACAGTTTTCATAACCTGCATTTTTTAGTATTTTCTCAATGACAAATAAATTGACTTGATTGTCATCAACTAGAAGAATGGTCATAGTACTTTCCCCTTACTCTGATTGAATTGTGCAGATTATTTTTCATGTATATAAAATACTTTCAACTTTATCATTATACAAAACATCAAAGAATAAAGGTATTTTGGCGATTTGAATGTGTGATTTACTAAATACATGAATTAAAAGGAATTTATATTTTCGCCTTTTTAAATCCTTGGTAGATATCAAATGCATTTGCTAAAACAGCAATAATTATACTGACAAGTAGGATTTTATCAATAGTGAAGGCAACTTTAGCTGAGGTTGTTTCTGTTATAGCCGCAATATAAGGAATAGAGGCGCTGTGAATAAAATCTTGGTGTATCGCTATTAAAATAAACACAATTGTTCCTACACTTTGAAGTAGTGCATTAGTGATGGCGATAGGCATTGTCCACTGTCCTGCACGCCATTTTAATAAGGTTAAAGTTAGACTTAGGATAATACATAGTAAGACCATGGGAACAAACGCTTGTAAAATATTTTGATTAAAGATAGGCATAACAAATTTCAAGCTGCCGTTGTCATTCGTTGTATAAATACCTAAAAGACGATAGGCATTCCAGTAAACAAAAGAAAAAATAAGTATTCCTAAAAGGCTAAAAATCGTATCACTTATAGGAATGATTTTATCTTTGGGAATCTTTTTAATTTGTATTAAATCATCAGGTGACCATGGCTTGGTATCTCTCAGAAAAGGGATCGAAAACTTTTCAGCCCCAGAACGGTCCTTAATAATAAAAATAACCGTAAGCCAAAACAAAACGTGAAATAACACAGCAATAATTGCAACAATAATCCCTACAAATGCTGTAATAATGGTTGTGAGAAGTGCTTCTTCTCCAGAATAGAGAACCATCTTCTCTATTATTTGAACAATGATCGTAATAAGAATTGCCCAAGGAATAATTAGCTTGATGGTTCTTGTATATTGTTCAAAATTCTTTGGACCAATTAAAAAGTGGGGAGTAACCTGATAGCTCGCAGCAACTTCTGAAGGGCTTCCAAGCTTCCTAAGTACTTCCTTCACCTCAGATTCTGTATATTGCTCTGGCAACATATCCTCAATAGTAGCCTTTAGTTCAACCTTGATTATCTCACGTTTATTTTTATGTAGCCTTTTAGTCACTTCGTGAATATATGAATCAATTAAAGTCATACATTTTCCTCCTTTAATCATTTTCAGTACTCATTAATTGGTCGTGGTAATATATGTTATTATGGGGTATAAAAATTAATATGAAAAATTCGTGAACAACATGCAACAATTTGAAAATGGAGGGGACATAATGAGGGTCGTAGAGAAATTATTAAAAGAGCAAGATTTTGTAGCCTTTGTAAATATCGTTGTAGGTGCATATCCAGGAAGATTGAATGGAACACATACAACAAAAGAAGAGCTGAAAAAGCATTTTATGCAAAATCAGAGCAACGATGAATCTCTTCATTATTATGGACTTTGGGAAAAGGACAAACTCATTGGTGGTATGCGACTACATGACTTTCAAATGAATCTATTCTCTAAAATGTTACCAATTGGTGGGGTAGGACTTGTTGCAGTTGATTTATTACATAAAAAAGAGAAGGCTGCAAAAGAATTAATCCAACATTTCTTTAACATCTTTTTAGAAAAAAATATTCATTTTGTGGCTTTGTATCCGTTTAGACCAGATTTTTATAAGAAAATGGGTTTTGGCTATGGACCGAAAATCTATCAATACTTGGTAGAGCCTTCGAGCTTCCCTAAAGGACCAACCAAAAAGCACCTTAAATATTTGACAGTTGAAGATCAACAACAGCTAGTAGATTGCTACAACAGGGTAGTAGCAAAAAAACATGGGATGTTTCTTAAAACACAATCGGAACTATCTTTTATTTTTAATAATCCAGATAACTATGTGATTGCAATGGAACAGGAAGGTACAGTTCAGGGCTATATTGCCTTTTCTTTTAATAAACAAAGCGATAGTAATTTTATGCTCAATAATTTGGTCATTAAAGAGTGGATCTATGAAACTCCTGAGGCTTTGCTAGAGCTTAGTACATTTTTAAACAGTCAAGCGGATCAAGTAACCCGAATCGAATGGAATACACAAGAAGAAAATGTCCATTTCTTTTTAGAGGATGTAAGAAATGGTACAAATCATTTAATTCCAAGTGTATATTACGCAAGTGCCGTGTCAGGAGTTGGTCTAATGTACCGTATCATAAATGTGAAGGGCTTTTTTGATGAGCTCCTAACACGCAATTTTAACGGTGTCACTTTGACATTTAAATTGAATGTTATGGATTCGTTACTGGCAAAAAATAATCAGCAACTTATTGTTGAGGCTGTTAACGGTACAATTAAATTGCTAGAAAGTGATAGCTATGATGTTGAAGTAACGATAGATGTAGCTGAGCTTTCATCACTAGTAATGGGCGTCGTAACGGTCCAAGAGCTATTTATGCTGAGTCGAATACAGATTAGCGATAATCAGTATTTACAGGCTTTACAGCAATTCTTCTATGTGTTTGAAAAGCCCACATGTATATCGGCATTTTAGAATGGGCGTGAGGGCTTTTAATCTTTTTTGATGAGAATGGAAGAACGTGTTGGCCTTTCAAGTGGCGTTATATTGATAATAAAGTAGCTTATGATTAGTATGAGGATAATTAATGAATAAATTAACGTATTTAGAGGATGATCATGCTCCACAATAATTAATCGAATCATCGCTGTGATACCTATATAGATAAAATATCGAAGTGGAAAATGGTAATCCTCCTTAAAATATTTAATGATCATTGTGATGAATTCGAAATATAAAAAGAAAATAAGAATATTGGCAAGGAATAGTTTATAATCACCATCTTCCTTAGCGAATAGTAATATTTTAAGAAATTCAATTAGCTCCTTAAATAACAAAAAACAGAGAATGAGTGCTAATAGTACAAGGCAAACATTGAGAAAGAGCTGTAGAGATTTTGGCACAACTTTAATGAGCTGTAAATAAGTCGTATTTTTTTGATTCATCCCATTCCTCCAATCGAGTTTTGTAAATACATCATCATATGGTCGAGTAGCTGTGTATTATGATATAAATATAACAATTTGTCGTAAATCTTTTCTTATGATTTTGTAAAGTTTTGGTATATTTTAATGAAAGAAAGTTTTCAAAATAATTTAGTGGTATGCTAAAATAGATGTGCATGAATATAAAATATAAAAGGGGTTTTTAAAATGGCAAAAGCTGCAAAAACTGATGCGAAAATTACACCAGAACGTTTAGAAGAAGCGTTAAATGTTCGTGATCGACTTATTATCGAGCTACTGGTACAAGTACTTGATGAAAAGCTAGTAATTGAGCGTCCTGTATTACGTGAACGTCTAGGAAACCTTGTAGATCTAGCAGATCACGATGCAGAGCTTAAGGAAACAATCCACGCAGTAATTAACAAACTATAATGTAAAAGAGGAATGCTACGGATATGCGTAGCATTCTTTTTTATATAGTATTTTATCATGTAAAGCGTTCTACCAAGTCGTACATACGCTCTGCCTCTGTATGAAGCTCCATAGAGGAGTGCATGATAGATGTCACCGCTGACTTTTGTTCGTCAATAGAAGCATTAATTTGTTCAGTAGCTGCGGCAGATTGTGTAGCGACACTTGCTATTTCATTGATGGCGTTCATCACGACTATTCGATTTTCCGCCATGTCATTCATTCCTTTGTCTAAAGAAACAAGGTGCTTTGTAATGTCATGAATGGAGTCTGCTAGGAAAGTAAAGGCTCCCTTTACTTCCGTAATCGACATTGCCTGATTTTGTGACAGTTGGAGCGTGTGTATCATTTTTGAATCTGAATTAGCGGTATCGACCTCAATACGCTGTAATAGATTTCTAACCCGATTCGTGGCTTCATTCGTATCCTCAGATAAATGACGGACTTCCTCAGCTACGACAGCAAACCCTTTGCCATGTTCACCTGCACGGGCTGCTTCAATACTTGCATTTAGTGCTAATAGATTTGTTTGTTCAGAAATGGATGTAATTGTTTGTACGACTTGATGAATTTCTTTCATTTGGCTCGTCAAACTTGAAAAAGTTGTTCTCAATTCCTCAATCACTTGCGTAAACTCACTTGAATTTTGAAGTAATACATCTACTTTTTGTCTACCGTTTTCTTGAGATTGATTAATGATATTCATATTTTCTGTAATCTCACTATATTTATCTGTAGCATTTGAGATAAGTGAGGACAATGTTTCTACTTTACTAATGGCCATTTCTGCTTCCTCAGCTTGTACTACAGCTCCCTTAGATATATCATTGATGGCTTGATGAATTTCATCAGCAGAGGCAGTCGTCTCCTCAGTAATGGCACTCAGCATTTCTGAAGAAACGCGCATTTGGGACGCGCTATCCTTTGTATTGTTGACCATTTCGTATAAGCTACGTTTCATATTATTCACGTTACTAGCTAGTATACCGAGTTCATCTTCTGTAGTAACAGGTATGTCATCACCAGTTAGCTTGCCTTTAGCAATATCAGATGTAATGACCATAATTTTTCGTATATAGGTTGTCATTCGTCCAGAGAAGAACCAGAAGAGTGATACACCAATAATCGTTGCAAGGAAGGTCATGCCTAGTGTGTAATATAAAACATTTTTTGTACCCGCATTAAAGTCCATTTCGTATGTACCAGCTGCTATAATCCAGCCCCAATGCTTGTCCTTTTCTACATAAGTAATCTTAGGCGCAACAATTTCAGGATTTGAGGGAAGGGCCCAATCATAACGTACATATCCTCCTCCAGCATTTGCTGCTTCAATCATTTCTCGTACAAAATAGCGCCCATCCTCTGTTTGTAAATCTGAGATATTTTGTCCTTCTAGAGAGGGGTGGGTTTCAACCATACCACTATCTTGGAAAGCATAGAAATAAAAATTATCTCCATATTTAACGGGATTATCAATGGATCTTTTGTTATCTTCATTTTTATGACCAACGATCTGTGTTCTAGCACTTTCCTGAGCTTCCTCTAGCGTTAATTTCCCATTTTGAACTTGAGTATCTAACTGTGCAATAAGTTCAAGTATGCCAAGTGTGCCGTTTTTAAGACTATCTCTACCTACCTGATCGAGTTCTCCTTTCACGACCATATAATTGACGGTTCCAACTAGGCCTGTTGATAGTAGAATAACGATAATAGCGAGACTAACAAGTTTATTACGTACTGATTTCATAAGATACAACCCCCGTTCCTTCATTCCTTCAATATAGTTCTATTATAATATATAATTTTTTAATAAAATAGAAAATTCTGAAAATAAATATTGTCTTTTAAGTGAAGAGTCCCAAAAAAATCACCCCAACCAAGAGTAAAAAGCAGCTCTTAATTGGGGTGATGTTGAAGCTTAAAATAGCGGATTTACATCGATTAGTATACTTTGTCTCCATTGAAAATAGAATTCTTCACGATCACATAATCAACATTGCGAATAGCCTCTAGCTTTGTGCCACCAGCATATGAAATAGATGACTGTAAATCTTGTTGCATCTCGATTAATGTATCTTTGATGCTACCTTTATGTTCAACGTACATTTTCTTACCTTCGACGTTTTTACGTTCGCCTTTTTGGAATTCAGAAGCAGAGCCGAAGTATTCCTTCACTGTTCTACCTTCGATTTCGATTGTTTCACCAGGTGACTCTTCATGACCAGCGAATAATGAACCGATCATTACCATTGAAGCACCAAACCGTACAGATTTAGCGATATCTCCATGTGTACGAATGCCACCATCAGCAATAATTGGCTTTGTAGCAGCCTTTGCACACCAACGTAGTGCAGCTAGTTGCCAGCCGCCAGTACCAAAACCTGTTTTGATTTTAGTAATACATACTTTACCTGGTCCAATCCCAACTTTTGTTGCATCTGCACCAGCATTTTCAAGCTCACGCACCGCTTCAGGTGTCCCTACATTACCTGCAATGACAAAGCTTTTTGGTAAATGCTTTTTAATATGCTGAATCATACGAATAACAGCATTTGAATGACCGTGTGCAATATCAATTGTAATAAAATCAGGTACTAAATTAGCAGCTGCTAATTCTTCGATAAATGTATATTCCTCTTCTTTTACACCAACGCTAATAGAAGCAATTAAGCCATTTCCTTGCATTTCTAGAATAAAGTTTCGACGAGTTTCTGGTTGGAAACGGTGCATGATGTAAAAGTAACCGTTTTCAGCAAGTTTCTTAGCAAGATTTTCATCGATAATTGTTTGCATATTTGCAGGTACTACTGGCAGTTTAAAAGTGTGACCACCTAAAGTAACAGAAGTATCACATTCTGAACGACTTTCTACAATACATTTTGCGGGAATAAGTTGAATATCCTCATAGTCAAATACGTTATCCATTATATACACTCCTAAAATACGAATATTTTTCAAGATTTAATTTAAATTGTTCGCCATTTGGTAATTTACATGATTTTTGAGTAAATGTCAAAGCTTTTGTGAAAATAAATAAAAAATTTAAAAAGAAAGGAGCAAACTTACTTTGAAGATGAAATATTCTAGTTATAATTTGTGTTATGTTTTGTAATCCATGTACAATAGAATTGTTTCAAAAAATGACAAAGGAGTGTTGAAAATGGCAGTAGAGGTTTATTTGAATTTTAATGGAAATTGTCGAGAGGCAGTTGCGTTTTACGAAGACGTTTTTAATACGGACAAGGCTGAAATTATGACGTTTGGAGAGACACCACAAAATCCAGACTATCCATTACCAGAAGAAGCAAAAGATCTTGTCATGCATACACGACTTATTGTATTCGGTAGTAGAATTATGTTCTCAGATACATTTCCAGGCATGCCATTTTCCACAGGGAATAATGTCACATTAGCTGTTGTATCCGATGATGAAGAGCAAATGCGTCAAGCATTTGATAAGCTTAAAGAAGGTGGTAACGTGAGAATGGAGCTTCAAGAAACATTTTGGAGCAAATGTTACGGCTCACTTACAGACAAATTTGGCGTTGAATGGCAATTTAGCCATGAGGTAAATGAATAATTAAATAACAAGATAAAAGCACGATGATAGGGCTAAACCAAGTATCATCGTGCTTTCTTATTTAGTAATTAAAACGATCTACATAGCCTTGTAATTCATCTGCCATATCAAGCAATGTTTTAGCAGAAGAGGCGATTTCCTGCATGGAAGATAATGTTTGTTCCGTTGAAGCGGCAACCTCTTCAGATGCAGCTGCGTTTAGTTTTGCATGATCTGACAGTTCAATAGCAGTAGCGGATACCTCCTCTACAACGGCAGACATTTCTTGTGCTGAAGCTGATATATCCTCCATTTTAGGAGCAATTTCTCGAAGACTTCCAACGATACTTATAAATTTCTTTTTCGTATCCTCGGATAGCTGTAAACCTTCTTGAACGTCTGCAGAAGCTTTCGTCATCGTTTGTACAGATTTAGCTGTATCTTGTTGTATGCCAGTAATCAGAGTAGAAATTTGCTCTGCTGATTGATGAGATTGCTCCGCTAATTTACGTACTTCATCTGCTACAACTGCAAAGCCTTTACCGTGTTCACCTGCTCGTGCTGCTTCAATAGCAGCATTAAGAGCAAGAAGGTTTGTTTGGTCTGAAATAGCGCTAATAATTTCTATAATGGAGCCAATTTCTTTTGTACGATCAAAAAGGGATTTAATCATCGTATCGGATTGAGCCACAGAATCATGAATGGATACCATTTGATTAACAGTGTGCTCAACAGATTGACTACCTTCTTCCGCTAATTGGATGGCCTGGCTGGATAGGTCTGAAACTTGTAGGGCACTATCTGCTACCTCTACAACACCTTTTGCAATCTCCTCAATAGAAACAGCATTTTGATCGATTCCTGTTGTTTGTTTTTCCGTACTAATCGCTACCTGTTGCATAGCCTCTGTCACTTGCTCAGATGCAGCGATATTTTGCTCAGCATTCGCTGAAAGGCCTTGTGCCGAGGTTTGAACATGTTGTGAGCTTTGATCAACATTGCGGATCAGTCTTTTTAAGCTAACTTTCATTGAGACAAATGCTTCAGCAAGCTGTCCTATTTCATCTTTCGTATGAATATCAATATACTCTGTCAAATCACCTTCACTAATTTTAAGAGCACTTTGCTGTAGTTGTTTAATTGGGTTAACAATAGATTTAATCATTGAGAGCATAAAGATAATACCAACAATAATAGAAATACCAATAATAAGTAATGTAATAGTAAAGGTTGAGGTAGCAGCGTTAGTAGCCTCTGCAATGAACATTGTACCAATTATCTTCCAGCCTGTGATTTCATTTGTTTCAAAGCGTAAATGACGGTCACCTTCAGTAATAATACCTTCCTGCTTTTCGTAAACTTTTGAAATATAATCTTCTGTTGCCTCTGTGCCGCTTTCCTTATCTTTTTGAGCAATATATAACTTATTATTATCTAACAGAGAGGCAAAGCCCGTTTCTCCAATACGTGTTTGATCTGTCAGTGCACTTAGAAGAGAGATATTTAAATCTAAGGCAATTACGCCAGAATCATCAGGAAGAGCTTGCATAACTGTTACAACGATGTTATTTGTTGATTTTGAGATATATGGAGAAGTGATGGATACATGCCCTTTATTATCAATGGCTTCTATATACCAAGGACGTTTACGAGGATCATAATCACTTGCATAGTCATGGACAGGTTCATCAATGATCCGCCCATCAGCAGTCCCTATATATACTAGCTCCACTTCTGGGTGTGTATTTACATATTCCTGAAAAAGCCCTTTTAATTCAGCTTTTTTATCATCTTGTAAATAAGACTGATTTATTTTCTTGGCAAAATATTCGATATCATGAACTCTAGGAGCAATTGTATTGGTAATATTACTATTAAGCATACGCACACTTTCCTTGGCGCTTGCTTGCTGCTCTTCGAGTATTTGATTTTTGGTACTTTTAAAGGAGGTATACCCGATTAAAAGTGCGGGAATGAGAAGTATGACTAAAAATGCAAAGATGAGTTTCTTTCTTAAACTGATTCGTTTCATATAGTATTCCTCCTTAAACGACATTATTAAGTGTAATAGAATTAACTACGAGATGGGTTATATTACACTAGTAGACTCCTAAGTCGTTCAAATGTTTAATCTGATTCTAAGAGGAAAATGAATAATAATCAACACAATTTTCTGAAAAATCTGGAAAATAAAGTTATGCAACGCTATTATTTGTAGAAAAATATCTTATTTTGTAATTTCCTATCTTTTTGGAATAGAAAAAATCTGAGTTCAATACTATCGTGAACTCAGATCTAGCAGTTAAATAATTAATATTTAAAACGATTAACATAACCCTGCAATTCATCCGCCATATCAAGTAGGGTTTTGGCAGACGAAGCCATATCTTGCATAGAAGATAAAGTTTGTTCCGTGGAAGCAGCAACTTCTTCTGTAGCAGCAGCATTTAATTTTGCGTGATCGGAAAGTTCAATAGCAGTCGCTGAAACTTCTTCTACAACGGCAGACATTTCTTGAGCAGATGCTGAAATATCCTCCATTTTCGGCGCGATGTTTCGAAGACTTTCGATAATGCTCGCGAATTTTCTACTTGTTTCTTCTGTCAATTGTAAGCCCTCTTGAACATCTGTCGACGCTTTGACCATTGTCTCTACAGATTTTGCCGTATCTTGCTGAATAGTAGTTATAAGCGCAGAAATTTGCTCTGCTGATTGATGAGATTGCTCTGCTAATTTGCGTACTTCATCTGCCACTACCGCGAAGCCTTTGCCATGTTCTCCTGCTCTAGCAGCTTCTATAGCTGCATTAAGCGCTAGTAAATTCGTTTGATCTGATATAGCACTAATCATTTCTAAAATGGAACCAATTTCTTTCGTGCGATCATACAGTGCTTTAATCATTGTATCTGATTGAGTTACAGAATTATGGATAGAATTCATTTGCTGTACCGTTTGTTTGACAGATTGTCCACCTTCTTCTGCCAATTGGATAGCATGACTAGATAGGTCAGAAACCTGCATGGAACTGTCTGCCACTTCAACAACGCCTTTAGCAATTTCTTCAACTGAAATGGCATTCTGATCAATACCTGTTGTTTGTTTTTCTGTACTAATTGCCATTTGGTGCATGGCATCGGCAACTTGCTCTGAAGCAGCGATGTTTTGTTCTGCATTAGCAGATAAATTTTGAGCGGCTGTTTGGACATGTTGTGAGCTTTGATCAACATTTCGAATTAATTTTTTTAAGCTCACCTTCATAGAGATAAAAGCTTCTCCAAGTTGACCTATTTCATCTTTAGAATGGATTTCAATAAACTCCGTTAAATTACCGTCACTAATTTTTAATGCGCTTTGCTTCAATTGATTAATTGGGTTAACAATAGACTTTATCATAAAGAGCATGAAAATAACGCCAACGAGAATGGAAACAATAATGATAATTAAATTTATATTCAATGTGGATGCTGCAGCTTTTGCAGCTTCCGCAGTAAACATTGTACCAATTACTTTCCAACCCGTTAACTCATTCGTAACAAATTGTAAGTGACGGTCTTTTTCAATGATAGTACCGCTTTCCTGCTCATAAATTTTTGTTATGTAGCTTTCCGTTGCCTCTGTACCACTTTCTTTATCTGGCTGAGCAATGTAAATTTTATTGTTATCTAAAAGAGAAGCGAAGCCCGTTTCTCCAATACGAATATTATTCGTAATGTCACTTAATGTAGAAATATTTAGATCTAATCCTAATACGCCAGAACCATCCGGTAATGCCTGAGTAATTGTGATGACAATGTCACCTGTAGATTGTGTAACATATGGTGCAGTAATTGAGGTCTTCCCATTATTAGCTAAAGCCTGCTTATACCAAGGTCTTGTCCGAGGGTCGAAGCCATCAGGATACTCTTGAACAGGCTGATCAAACAGTTTGCCTTCAGCAGTTCCAATATATATCAGATCTACTTCAGGGTGCATGTTGACATATTCACTTAATAATGACTTCAGTTCTAAAATGCTCTCATCTTGAAAGTAAGTTTCACTAAATTTCTGTGAAAAATATTGTACATCTTTCAATTTAGGTTCAATCATGTTTGTAATATTGGAATTTAGAATGCGTACACTTTCAGTCGCACTTGCGCGTTGCTCCTCTGAAATTTGCTGTTCAGCACTTTGGTAAGATACTATTCCAATCAAGAGTGTTGGGATGAGAAGCATGGCTAAAAACGAAAAAATAAGCTTTTTTCTTAAACTTAGTTGTTTCAATTGTATTATCCTCACATAATATTTTATTCTATACTTTTCCCTTAAAGGTAAATAATACTCATTCTATCAGAAATAAAATAAAAGTTAAGTACTTTGAATTAATTATTTCTTAGTAATGTATATCATTATCAATTGTTTGAAATTTCCTTAAATTGATGGCGTTAGAAGCTATATAAAGCTGCTTTTTGATGTATACTAATGCTCAAAAGAGGAGGGAATGAAGTCATGATTCATCAAATAGGACAAGTAATGTTATATGTTAATGATCAAGATGCAATTGTTAAGTTTTGGACAGAAAAAGTGGGGTTTGTGGTCATTTCTGAACATGAAGAGGCAGGCATGCGCTGGATTGAAATTGCACCAACTAAGGAAGCTCAAACATCCTTTGTGCTTCATAACAAAGAAATTATTGCTAAAATGCAACCTGATCTAAATTTAGGAACACCTTCTATTATGTTTTACGCTGATAAAATTGAAGAGATGTACCAAGATTTTCAGGCAAAGGGCGTAAAAGTAGGAGATCTAGTCATGATGCCAATGGGTAGGGTTTTTAACTTTGCTGACCCTGAAAATAACTACTTTGCCTTGGTTGAAAAGAAAAAATAAATAACGGAATCTGCTTGTTTTTTGTTAGAGTTAAGTAAAAATGAGCAGATTCCTGTTTTAGATTATTTAATAGCTAGATTTGTCGTCTATGATAAATCCTCACCAAAAATACCAACCGTTTGCCGATCTATTAAAAATTCATGGCCATTCCATTTTAAAATATTTTCTACATAGCCTAATCCATCAGCATGATATCTACCTGCAATTTCTTGATATCCTAAAATTTCATACGTTCCATCTCGGTCGTAATCAACAGGATATAGTCCTCCAAAAGGATCTACCCAGCCTTCAATCGGTTGCTTCAAGGTGCCATCTGGATTATAAATTTCAGCTAAGTAGTCGGTTCCTTTATACTGTAAATCAATTGTGTATTTAATAGCAGGATTAAAACTCTGAACAACAGCCTTATAATGATCTACATAATTGACCTTATATTTAAGTTTATTATTAAAAGACTCTGCATCAAAGATGGAACGAACTTGATTGTTGATGGAGGAAAAAATCTCACCATTTACAATTCCGCCGCTACCTCCTGTATCAGACACAACCAGAATATCCTCAATATGATTACCAGTAAAATCGCCCAAGAAAATGGTCGGATTATAGCCCATATTTTGTTTCAATGGAATTTGCTCCATTTGTCTTGTTTGACCATAAAAAATAGACAGTGTTAGATTTCTCCAGAAAGGACTATCAGGCTGTTTAGTGCCCATTAAAAAAATGGTTTCAAAAAAACCATCCCCGTTAATATCTCCAAACTTAGTTTGAATAACTTGTGGAGCCGAATGGGTTATGATTCCACCGTTTAGTGGCGAATTTAAATTATTGGTCATATATGCACCTCTTTCATTAGTCTTAGCATATGTTGTAAGAAAAGCTTGGTGCATAAATCAAAGGTAAAAGTTGAAACTTTGTAATACATATTAAACTTACAAAAAAACTTGAATTTCACCCATTGACATTTTCTAATGCGAAAAGTATTATAAGTGTCAACGAATCAGAAAATTCAGTACCAAATAGTATCTCACTACATTCATGTAGCAAGAGATTTTTTTTCATTATCAATCCTTAGTAAATTTATACGATTTATATATATTGGGAAGAAGGAGATTCATTTGAAGAATTTATTTGTAAAGACAGAGCGACAACGATATTGGCTAGATCAACTAGCTGCTATAGCTGAGCCAATCAAGGCAGAGGCTGTTGAGGTAGATGAGCAATCTCGTTTTCCGTTCGAAGCTCATCGATTACTTTTACAAATTGGCTATCCTCAACTTACTTTACCGAAACAATATGGCGGAGAAGGGTTATCTGTTTATGATATGGTGCTTGTACAAGAGACGCTAGCAAGCTATGACGAAAATGCCTCTCTTTCCCTTGGATGGACATTAGGTGTTGTTGGGGAAATTTATGAAACTAAACTATGGACTGATGATCTATTAATAGCTTTTTCTGAAGAAATAAAGAGAGGGGCCATGATTAATAGAGCTGTTAGTGAGGCTGCAACAGGTAGCCCAACGCGAGGAGGGCGGCCAGGGACAAATGCCATTTCTACTAAAGGTGGCTGGCTAATAAATGGGCGCAAGATTTTTACGACTGCATCTCCAGTGCTCGATTATTTCCTTACCTCCGCTTGGATTGAAGAAAAGCAGCAAGTTGGCTTCTTCCTCATTCATAAGGATGCAGCAGGTCTATCCATTGAGGAGAATTGGGAGATGTCTGCAATGCGAGGCACAAGCAGCCACGACCTTGTGTTAAAGGATGTGCTTGTTGCAACAGAGTATTTAGTAGAGTTACCAAGTCATCCGAGTGGTGGCAAAATAAATGGCTGGATACTCCATATCCCAGCAACTTACTTAGGTATTGCACAAGCAGCCCGTGATTATGCTATTCATTTTGCTAATCACCATCAACCGAATAGCCTGAATGCGCCAATTAGTACGTTGCCAAACGTACAACAGCTTTTAGGGGATATTGAATTAAAGCTCCATCAAGCACGTTTTGTCTTATACGGAGTGGCTGAGGCTTACGATGATCCTGCTAGACGTGGACTAATAACAAATGAAATGGCTGTTGCTAAACACACAGTAACAAACATGGCAATAGATATAGTCGATAAAGCGATGCGTGTAGTAGGGGCGAAAAGCTTACAACTATCCAATCCATTACAGCGTTTTTACCGCAATGTTCGTGCAGGGCTTCATAATCCACCGATGGATGATATGACGATAATTAAATTAGCGACTGCCGCTATTGAACAGCAGAAATTATATGAAAATCAATCATTAAATCATGTGAACAATAAGGAGAAATGACATATGAAGAAGAATAAGATTTTTCAATTTGCTGCAATTGGTTTGGCCTCTATAGCATTATTAGCAGGTTGTAATTCAGGAGAGTCTGCAGATAAAGATTCTGGTGATGGTGAAAAGGTACGTACAGTAAAAGTAGCCTACGATCAAGCGTCAAAGCCTATTAGTTACATTGACGATAATGGAAATCCAACTGGTTATGATGTAGAAGTAATGAAATTAGTAGATGAATTGCTACCTGACTATCAATTTGAGTATGTAGGTACAACAAGTGATGATTTATTAATTGGTGTGGAGCAAGGGAAATATCAAGTAGGGGTTAAAAACGCATTCTTTACTCAGGAACGAACAGAGAAATTTATTTTCCCGAAGGAATTCTTAGGTTTAAGTAGCGCAGGTTTAGTTTTGCGTAAAGAGGATGAAGGCGTGAAAACATTAGCAGATTTTGCGAAAAAGGGCTATTCTTTAGCACCAATTGCTGCAAATAATGCTCAATATACAATTATCGATGAGTATAATACGGCAAATCCAGATAATAAAGTAAAACTTGAGGCCGGTGACGCCTTTACTGTCGATGTAGTGCAGTGGGTAAATGAGGGCCGTGTTGATGGTGGTGTCATGATTGAAGGCCCATTTAAACAACAAGTACTTGCAGAAGATGGACCATATTATAACCTAAAAGATGACGTTGTCTATAACGAATTTGCTGTTATAAAAACATGGCCACTGTTCAATAAAAAAGAGCAGGAATTTGCTGACGCTTATGATAAAGCAATAGCACAGGTTAAAGAACAAAAGAAAACAAATGAATTAAGTACAAAATTCTATGGCCGTGATTTATTTGAAGTACTGGAAAACGTAAATCGTTAGTTTAAAACGGAACGAATAGTAAGGCTGTTGAGTCAGTAATGCTCAGCAGTCTTTATTCATAAAAACAAAAGTTGGTGAGGAAATGGATAAATATTTTGACGCAACCTACATTTGGAACGCAATCCCAGTGTTATTGCCATTTTTAAAAATCACGTTCTTAGTTGCAGGGTCCTCCATTATCTTAGGTACCCTATTCGGCTTATTGCTGGCGGCTGCTAAGCTATCTTCAGTCAAGTGGCTAATTAAATTCGCCAATCTGTATACAACGATTATGCGTTGTACACCCTCCATTGTTTTGTTATTTCTTGTCTACTATGGTGTCCCAGCATTAGCGGAAAATGTTGGTCTTAATCTCCATTCAATTGAAACGGCCATATTTGTTGTCGTAACATTCACCTTACAATTCACGGCAATAATGTCTGAGGTGATACGGTCTGCCTACTTAGCCATTCCAAAAGGGCAGTTTGAAGCAGCCGTTAGTGTCGGGTTAACACCATTCCAAGCCTACCGTCGAATTATTTTTCCGCAGGCGCTGGTCGTCGCTTTACCGAACTTTGGCAATGGCATGATTGCTCTATTACAGGAAGGTGCACTCGCTTATACAATTGGTCTAATTGATATTGTAGGTAAGGCAAATCTAATTATTGCAAGTAACATCAATGCTCATGCCTTAGAAATTTATATTGCATTGGCTATTATCTATTGGGTGTTATCTATTATTATAGAGAAAATATTTACTATATTAGAAAAGGTATTTGGCAAGGGTAAGAAGACCCTAGAAACAACTTAAGGAGGCGTGAGGGTGAATTATCAATTTTTACTTGAAACATTTTTCGTAGCTTTGTCTGGTGTTCCTATAGCGCTCCTAGTCACAGTTGTTGCTTTGGTGATAGCTTTGCCACTAGGTTTTTTGCTAGCACTAACTAGGATCAATAAAATTCCAGTTATTCATCACCTCGCGAAGATTTATGTTTCTTTTGTTCGAGGAACGCCGATTATTATACAAATTTTTATTATCTATAGCAGTATACCTTTAATGTTAAAAATTATTTTTGAAAAATATCATATTGCGTATGATATTTATAAAATCAATCCAATTTGGTATGCGTTTATTGTATTTGCATTCAGCTCAACAGCCATTTTGATTGAGGTCTTTCGATCGGCGTTAAGTACCATTGAAAAGGGGCAACTAGAGGCTGCACACTCAGTAGGTTTGTCAACATTCCAAGCATATACTCGCATCATCATTCCACAGGCATTAGTAGTGGCATTGCCGAATATTTGCACAGCTACAGTTAATCTTATTAAAGCTACATCGCTAGGCTACGCAATGTCGCTTCCTGAAATTACACTGAAGGCAAAAGTAGCGGCAAACGTTGGCTACAATTATGTAGAGGCCTATTTGGATATCTTTATTGTGTACTTAATTTTATGTAGTACGGTTGAATACTTGTTTAAGCGTTATGAGAAATATTTAAGCAAATACAAAATGGCAAATGTCTAAGGGGTGAATTAGCATGTTAGAAATTAAAAATATTCATAAATCATTTGGTGGCAATGAAATCTTAAAGGGTGTTGATTTAGCCATTGATAAAGGGGACGTTGTTGTTATTTTAGGTCCCAGTGGTTCAGGAAAAACAACATTATTGCGTTGTATCAATTTTTTAGAGAAGGCTGATCAAGGCCATGCGACATTTGGAGATATTCAGGTTGATTTTCAACATGTAAAGAAAAAAGACGTGCATGCAATTCGCCAGCGTGTCGCATTTGTCTTTCAAAACTATAATCTATTTACTAATAAAACAGCATTAGAAAATGTAACGGAAGGATTAATCATTGGACGTAAAATTCCTAAAGCACAGGCTGTGGAAATTGGTAAAAAGGCACTTGATAAAGTAGGTTTATCAGACAAATATGATGCCTATCCAAGTCAGTTGTCAGGAGGTCAACAGCAACGTGTTGGTATTGCACGAGCAGTAGCTTTGAATCCTGATATTATTTTATTTGATGAACCAACGTCCGCACTTGACCCTGAATTGGTAGGTGAGGTTCTACAGGTCATGAAAAATATTGCGGCGGAGGGTACAACAATGCTTGTAGTAACACACGAAATGGGCTTTGCCAAAGATGTTGCCAATCGCGTAATTTTCATGGATGGAGGAGTGGTTGTAGAGGAAGGTAGCCCTCATGATATTTTCGTCAGCCCAAAAGAGGAGCGAACGAAGAAATTTTTAAAACGTGTTATTCCAGAAGACTATACGTTCTATATATAAAACAGCAAGAGAACAGGAGAATCTGTTATTTACAGATTCTCCTGTTACCTATTATTGAAGGAAATACGTTAATTTGTTAATAGAATAAATGTGCAGCTCATGCATAGCTCTTGTACACGCCGTATAGAAATAGTACCGTTCGCTTTCTCTTGAGTAATTAGCAGCAGATGCATTATAGATGATTACCGCATCAAATTCGATCCCTTTCGCCATGTAAGCTGGAAGTAATAAAATACCCTTCTTAAACTGCTTTGAATTATGGTTGATTAATTGAATATCTACTCGATTGTTTAATTGCTTATAAACGGCAGAGCATTCGGCTGCGGTTTTACAGATGACAGCAATTGTTTCGAATTCAATAGATAAATGGTCGATATTTTGAATAATTTGATCCATTAATTCCAATTCATTTGGCACAATAGTAATCGATGGTTCAGGGCCATTTCGGTTAAATGCTTCTACTTCACTACCATCATTCAATATTTTGGCAGTGAGTTGTATGATTTGCTTTGTCGAACGATAGCTTTTGGTTAATATCATTTTTTCTGCCTGCTCACCATATAATTGAGTGTCGAGTAGAGAAGGATTATTAAAGGTATGTGGATGAATCGTTTGGTGGCCATCACCTAAAATGGTCATACGTGCTTTTGGAAATAACTGCTGTAATACAGTAAGTTGAAATGGCGAATAATCCTGTGCTTCATCTATTAACACATGACGGATCATCCTATTGGTCTGTTGTCCTTCAATTTTGTCCTGTAAATATAAAAATGGTGCAGTATCCTCATAGGCAATCAAACGCTTTGCTAAATTAGGGAGTGTTTGTAGACAAATGTCCTCCCAATTGTCTGGCATAAGGTGTTGTAAATCCCTGTTAATAGAACTATTCAAATCAAAGAGCTGTCGATATGTACCCAACATATGGACAAACTTTAACTTGTTCACAGAGTTACGTAATGGTTTAAAGTGTTTTTTGACAATTTGTCTCGCTAATTTATAGCGTTCTTGATCAAAATCGTCAAATGAGTTTTCAGTATAGCGACCCTCATATAAAAGTTCACTATAAGATTTGGAGTAATCTTCTTTATCTAATAGCTCAGTAGCTTCTTCTACCCATTCCTTTGTACGCTCAGCCTTTTCCAATTTCGTTAGTTGCTGCAATAACCATTCTTTTACTAATTGTAGGCGATCTGGTATCGACATAGTAGAAGGGAAAGAATAGAAGTATTCGGTAATTTCCTGTGCAGTAATAATCCGTTCTCCACGAAAAACGATATTTTTAAATAACAAGCCTTTATCGGATAAATAACTCGCATATTGATCGATTAAATGTTTATAAGCGAGACTCGCTTTAAAAGAAATGATGCTTAATTTTGTTTGATACTGAGCATCATCCTTTTCTGTTAACAGTTCTTCAAGCTGCTCATAAGGATACTCTAATTGAAACTGTTTACCTAATCGTTTTTCAGCATATTCTATAAACGTTAACTGCTGCATATTGTCTTCCCCTAAATCAGGTAAGACAGAATGAACATATTGATTAAAAAGTTGGTTAGGTGTAATTAGCAGAATTTGATCGGCAGTCATTTCATCACGATAACGATAAAGTAGATAAGCTACCCGCTGTAAGGCTACAGCTGTTTTGCCACTACCTGCCACACCTTCAACAATAAGATAGCGTGAATTTACATGGCGAATAATTTTATTTTGCTCTGCTTGGATTGTCGCAACAATACTACGAATATGCTCATTTGCATTTTGCGCAAGGATATCGAGCAGTAGGTCATCACCAATTGTAAGGCCCGTATTAAACATGGATTGTAGTTGACCATTTTTAATAATAAATTGCCGTTTTAACAGCATTTCTCCATGAATTTCTTCACCTAATGTTTCGTAGGATGCATCACCAGGTGTGTAATCATAATACATACTTGATATAGGCGCTCGCCAATCAAAAATGATGATATTTTCATCCTGTTCATCCAATAATGTGGCTACACCAATATAAATTTTTAAAGGGTCTTGTTGACCATCTTGTACAAAGTCAATACGAGCAAAATAGGGTGACTGTTGTAAACGTTCATATACCTTTACATTACGAATTGCACGTTCCTGTGCTAGCTCTGAGTCAGATAAAAGCTCTGCCTGCTGCTTAATTGCAAAAAAGGTTTCGTCTACATCCTCAGCGGTATCTAGATTGACTCTCACATCGTTCCAAAAGGATTTCTTTAAGGCAACAGCATTTTCTTTAAAACCTTTTTCTTTATGCTCTAACTCTTTTATTTTATGAACAATAATGTTTAAAGAATCCTCAAGGTGATGCTTTTCTTCTAGCCATTCTTTTTGATTTTCCAACGTTTACTCACATTCCTCTCCATAGTTATTTGCTTCCTTTGACAGTAACCCTCACCTCAATAGATGGTGAGAAGAGGGTAATTGTGCTGCTTTTTTAACTGTTTGTCCAACCACAAATTTGAATATAGTGAAAGTATCCAAATGCACATGATATGGGGGGATTGAAGCAGGAAATTTATCATACATCTACTTCGGAAAGAAGTATAGTCTAGAAATTATTGTAAATTTATGATACAATAAATGTGTAAGGTAATAAGATATTGATAAACAGAGACAGCTCTACAAAAAGGTGGAGCCGTCTTTTTTATATGTAATATTGCTTCATATTATGACTGATTATCATAAATTGTTATTAAAAATAATGGATGAAATGCTATTGAGACACTAAAGAATGTGGCATGCCATACGATAAAGAAACTTGAAGGGAGGTGAAAAGAATGAAGGTAATCTTTACAGTGGGGTTGCCTGGT
The DNA here is from genome assembly GCF_024919535.1 of Lysinibacillus sp. A4. Classification (NCBI taxonomy): domain Bacteria; kingdom Bacillati; phylum Bacillota; class Bacilli; order Caryophanales; family Bacillaceae; genus Lysinibacillus; species Lysinibacillus sp. A4. The sequence goes on from NZ_JANWTB010000008.1 coordinate 122,169, forward strand.
AGTGGGAAAAGTACATTTGTGAAACAGTTAGCTAAAAATGAAAATGCAATTGTCCTATCAAGCGACGCTATACGTCAGGAGTTATTTGGGGATTCAACAAGGCAAAAATCACGTATAGTCTTTCGTACATTATATGAACGTCTTAATGACTTAGTGGCAAAAGGGTTTTCTGTCATTGTGGATGCAACCAATATTGAACGAGAGCGCAGGATGTTTGCACTTCGTAAAATACCAAGTAATGTGCAGAAGGTATGTTATTACTTTGATACACCTTATTCAATCTGTGTAGCTAGAAACCAGCAAAGGAAAAGACATGTACCATTAATCGTGATGGAAAAAATGAGAAAGCATTTAGAGTTCCCGACAGTAGGAGAAGGGTTTAATGAATTGCATATTATTCATGAATCAAGTCCCTATGATCTTTCTCGACAACAATTTGTTTCACTCATACAAGGCCACCCCACCTATGAAGAGCTTTTTCAAACACTTCAAGCAGTCCCACTTTTCAAAGAAATTTATCAATTCGATCAAGAAAACCCATTCCATCAATTTTTACTATGTCAGCATACGTATTTTGTGTACGCGTATATCAATGAGTACTACTTAGAAAGCGATAAACTAGCTCTACAAATAGCTGCATTGTTTCATGATGTCGGTAAACCAGCTTGTAAAAAATATAAACCTTTGCAACAGCGTTATGGTTATTTTGGGCATGAAAATGTCTCGGCTCAACTGGTTTGCCATTTTCTATTAGAGTTGGGCTTTGAAAAGGAATTTGTATTAAAGGTTGTTCATTTAGTGCAATTTCATATGTTAATCCAGTATGGGGGAGATAGAGGTGGAAGCCAAATTTATCATTTATTAGATGGTGATTTATTAACAAGGCTTTATTTTTTCCGTGAGGCAGATCAATTTGCCAAGTAAACTTTAGGAAAGGAAGGTGAAAATATGACGAAATTAATGAAATACCCAAGAAGTTTTCATTTACCATGGAGCAGGGGTTATACCGATGATGATAAAGTTGCTAGAAATGTGAATCATTTTATTGGAAAGGAGGTTGTTGTCACTGAAAAGTTAGATGGAGAAGGGACAACACTTTACAGAGACTATATGCATGCTAGAAGTATTCATTCAGCCAACCATCCTTCTAGACATTGGGTAAAAACATTTCACGCGAACTTTGCGTATCGGATTCCAAAGGACTGGCGCTTATGTGGTGAAAATGTTTATGCCAAGCATTCTATTTATTATCAAGGATTAACAAGCTATTTCTATTTGTTTAGCATTTGGAATGAAGAAAATATTTGTTTGAGCTGGGATGAAACCGTGGCCTTCGCAGCAGAGTTAGGTATAGAAACAGTGCCCGTTTTATACCGAGGGATTTTTGACGAAGAACAGATAAAACGTACATTCACTGGAAAATCATTCTTTGAAGGGGAACAAGAGGGGTATGTCATTAGAAATACTAGCTCATTCCATTACGAAGATTTCCGCTATAATTTAGGGAAATTTGTGAGACCGCAACATGTTCAAACAAGTGAGCATTGGCTACAAGAAGAAATTATTCCAAATAAATTAAAATCCTAACCAATTAAGAAGAGAAGGGACTGAGCACAATGTAATACTATAGCAAGCATTCAATAATCATCTATTACGAGGTAGGTGCAAGGAGTGCATATCCCTTTCCAATGGGAGTACGGGTTCGATTCCTGTTATCCTCGCCATAAAAAAATGAACTCTCTTTATTAGGACGAGAGTTCATTTTTGTTTGTTTATTTAGTGTAATTATCGAAGTAGCCTTGAATGTAAATCATTGGTGTTCCTTTGTCACCCGAACCAGATGTAAGGTCAGATAGGGAACCGATAAGGTCTGTTAAACGACGCGGTGTTGTTCCTTGTGCAGCCATTTGACCTGTTAAATCTTCATCTTTATTTTGGATGTATTCAGAAATAGCAGCCTTTAGTTCTTCGCCTCGAAGGTCTGCAAAATCATTGTCCGCTAAATATTTTAATTTAACCTCGTTCGGTGTTCCATGTAATCCAGCGGTGAATGCTGGGGATACAACAGGATCTGCAAGCTCCCAAATTTTACCCACAGGATCTTTGAATGCGCCGTCACCATAAATCATAACTTCTACTGTTTTTCCTGTTGCTTCTTTAATTTTTGCTTGGATTCCATCAACAATGGGTTGGCAAGTATGTGGGAATAATTTAACACTATCCTCTGTTGCTTTGTTCGAGCCAAGTAGACCATACTCAGCATTGAAACCAGAGCCATTAATTGATTCAGCTAAAATATTATCAAGGCTGTAAACTTTTTCTGCACCGTTCGCTGTTAGAATACGTTTTGTGCGGAAGCGTGAATGAATATCACACGTTAAGATACTCTTTGTGTAATTTAAAATTGTTTTTGGATTATTTGAGAAGATGACCTCACACGTAGCCCCTTCTGCTTCGATTAACTCTTTATAGTATTCAATATAATCTACACCAGTAAATGTGTGTTTTTTATAGCCAAAATGCTCGCGGAATTCAACCTCATTGAGCGTATCCGTCCATGGGTTAATGCCTTTTACATCGAGCTCATCAATATCTACAAGATGATTACCCACTTCATCAGATGGGTAGCTTAGCATTAATACTACCTTTTTTACACCTTTAGCGATGCCTCGTAAACAATTGGCGAAGCGGTTTCGACTTAAGATGGGGAAAATAACGCCTACCGTATCATCTCCAAACTTAGCAGCTACATCTATGGCAATATCATCAATCGTAGCATAGTTTCCTTGTGCACGTGCCACGACAGATTCAGTTACTGTCACAATATCACGATCCTCTATTGTATATCCTTCAATATGTGCAGCATTTAACACTGTATCTACAACAATTTGTTCAATATTATCGCCTTCATTAATAATAGGACCACGAAGACCTCTTACAACTGTACCGATTACACGTTCCAATTTAATCTCTCCTCATTCTATCTAGCGTAAAGTGATATAAAAACCATATGATTTTACTATAAGGCTCGTTAATGATATAAGTAAAATTAATAGTTCATATAATAGCTATAAGAGGTGCTTATATGATAGGGAAATTAGATTTATATCGTGTTTTTAGTGTTGTAGCAAAAAATAATAGCTTTTCTAGTGCGGCAAAAGATTTATATATGACACAGCCAGCTGTAAGTCAGGCGATGATGCAATTAGAAAATGAGCTTGGCACACGTCTTTTTAATCGAACTCCTAAAGGTGTGACATTAACAACAGAGGGTAGCTTACTTTTTGAATATACTAATTCTGCTTTAGGGCTTTTAGATGCTGGTGAAGAAAAGTTACTTGAATTCAAAAATTTAACAACAGGGCAATTAAAAATAGGTGTAGGTGATACGATCTCACGCTTCTTTTTAATGCCTTATTTAGAAGCATTCCATACAATGTATCCGAATATTAAATTGCAAATGCTAAATGGCACAACCTCTGAAATTTGTAATTTTATTAAATCGGGTGAAGTAGATATAGGGTTTTGTAATTTTCCAATTGAAGATTCAACATTACAGTTAACGGTATGTACAGATATTCAGGATATTTTTGTCTGTGGGGAAAAATATAAAACACTTTCATCTAAAAGTTTAAGCTATGAGGACCTTTTAAAATTTCCACTTATCTTTCTAGAGAAAAAATCGAATTCAAGGAAGTATGTGGAAGATTATCTTTTTGCAAGAGGCGTTCACATAGAGCCAGAGTTTGAGCTAGGCTCACATGATTTGGTACTCGAATTTGCGCGTAGTAACCTTGGCATTGCATGTGTAACAAAGGAATTTTCAAAGGACCATCTTCAACGTGGACTTCTTTATGAATTAACTTTAAGGGAAAGTATTCCTACGAGAAGTATTGGTATGTGTTATTTGAAGTCAGTACCCCTTTCTAGAGCAGCAATGAAATTTGTTGAAATCATTGAAAGTAAACATTTTAATACGAGAAGAACCATAAAAAGAGCTTAGCGACGAGAAAAAAATCGCTATGCTTTTTTTATTAAGATATCAATCAGTATGTCGACATTGCGCTTATTTTTCATGGTAGGTGAGCAAAGATAAGAAAATGTTCGCATAAAGTGCTGTCCTTCAAGGCGCAGAATAGTCATATCTCCATTTTTTAATTCACGTTCTATCACACAGGCAGACAATAAAGAAAGACCAAGTCCCTGCATTACACTCTCCTTCACGCCCTGATTACTGCTAATAGTCAAAAGCGAATGAATCTGTAAACCATTTGCTCTGAATAAATGATCCAGATAATAACGTGTTCCAGAGCCTTCTTCACGCGCAACCCAGCTTTGCTGCTGGAGTTTATCAGCAGTCAGAGGTTGTTGCTTTGTAAGAGGATGTTTACTGTCGCTAACAATAAATAACTCATCTTGCATAAATGGCTTAATGACTAGTTCATTATCATGAGCCTGTCCTTCAATTAGACCTATATCGACTTGCAGTAATTTTGTATATTGAATGATTTCTTTTGTATTGCCAATAATAATTTGAAGTTCAAGTTGTGGGAATTGTTGCTGTAAGCTTGCAATAATTGGAGGTAAAATATATTCGCCAATTGTAAAGCTTGCCCCAATGACTAGCGTACCTTGTACCTCTTGATGATAGGCAGCGATATCTTCTTTTGCAGCTTCAGCTATCGCCATGATTTGCTTTGCTCGTTTATAAAGAATTTCACCAGTTGGTGTAATTTGCACCGATTTTGGGGAGCGAATAAATAAGGTTGTTTGTAATTCTTGCTCTAGATTCTTAATGTGTAAGCTAACACTTGGTTGTGAAATATGAAGTATTTCAGAGGTCTTTGTAAAATTATTGACCTCAACCAGTGTGATAAACGTTTTTAAAGCATCCAATTGCATATCTTCACCCCTATTATTAGAAATATTAATAATAATAATTATATATATGTATTTTACTAATAGTGCACTCTTTATTAAAGTAATAATCAACAAGGGAGAAAGAAGTGAACATCATGGTTAATAGACAGCATAAATTAAAATCTACTCTTAATCCAAATTTCTTGAAGGGGATATTGTTAACGCTTCTTATTGCTTTAGTAGCGAAATATATTGCCACATTTCCTTTCTTTTCAATATTGGGACAGTTGGTTATTGCCATTATATTAGGGATGACCTGGCGAGCAACATTTAAAGTACAAGATTCTTGGCAAGTAGGTATTTCATTTTCCAGCAAGAAGCTATTACGCTTTGGTATTATTTTATTGGGTATGCGCTTAAATTTGGCAGATATTTATCATGCGGGTGCTAACGTTTTTTTAATTGCAGTCATTAATTTGCTATTTGCCTTAATGGTTGTGTACGGCCTAACAAAAATATTTAAAGTCGATCAAAAGCTAGGGATATTAACGGCTTGCGGGACTGCCATTTGCGGAGCTGCTGCAGTAGTGGCAATTGCACCTCAAATTAAAGCAAATGAAAAGGAAACGGCGGTAGGGGCAGCGATAGTTGCGTTATTGGGGACTATTTTTACACTTATTTATACGGTACTTTATTCCATCATCGATTTAACACCTACTGCGTATGGTATTTTCGCAGGGGGGACATTACATGAAATTGCGCATGTAATTGCAGCTGCATCTGCTGGTGGAAATGAAGCAATTGATATAGCCGTCATCGTGAAATTAACACGAGTGGCCCTACTTGTACCTGTAGCAATTGTTATTGGTATTTTCTATCGAAGAATGGACAAAAGTGAAGAGAAAAAGGCATTTTCTTTATCCATCATACCGTGGTTTATTTTAGGATTTTTAGCGATGAGTGCTATCAACTCTTTAGGGATTATACCGACAAATGTATCGCAAGCATTTGTAAATATTGCTTATATCTTAATTGCGATGGCAATGGCTGGTCTAGGGCTAAATGTTGAGATGAAAACATTTAAGGAGCTAGGTGTAAAGGCATTTATTGCAGGTTTAATTGGCTCGGTCTGTCTATCCGTGTTGGGCTATATACTAGTCATTCTTTTATATTGATTTAATCAATGTTTCTTATATCAAAAAAAAGACCCTGCATGATCGTTCAACATGCAGGGCTTTTTAGATAGAATCAGAAGATAATGTATAAGTAATTTAATCGTCGTTTATTAATTTAAGGCTTCAATAGAAGAAGCTAATTCCGCCACCACTATTTTGCTGCCGATAATTGGACTGTCAGCCTTTTCTCCCTCAGAGCCCGAATTTGGGCGTTGATGGGCTGCAGCGAATGCATCGCTATTACGCCATGCTTGGAAATGCTCCTTAGATTCCCAATACATATTAACACTCATTTCATCATAAGTAGGATCATCAGTTGAAATTAATACCTCTACTTTATGAAAGCCTTCAAACTGTTGCAGAGGACCTGGCTTTGTAAAATTTGGTGCCATTCTCGCAGCAAAACCGGGTTTTACTTGAATACGATTCGTTACAATAATCATGCTTTTACCCCCCTTAATTTCATTTACTAGGTTGTTGAATGAATTATCATTGATTATCATTCGCACTCAATGATAAGTGGCTGAGGAAGACATTGTCAATAGATGTCCTCTATATAATCTGTGCTAGTAGTTTATGGGTAATGGATAGGCTGACATTTAACTGACATAATCCAGTGCTATAATGAATATAAGAGTGAACTAGTAGCGAGGTGATTGACTTTGGCAAACATTCTAGTAATAGAAGACGAATATCCAATAAGCCAGGTTTTAAAGGTGTATTTACAAAAAGTGGGTTATAGTGTGACACAATGTTTCAATGGTGGTCAAGCCTTGGTCATGTTTCGTGAAACACAGCCAGATCTAGTGTTGCTAGATATTATGTTACCAGAAAAAAATGGTTGGTCCATTTTAAAAGAAATAAGAGAACGAAGTACTTGCCCAGTTATCATGTTAACAGCATTAGGCGAGGTTAATTACCGTCTAGAGGGGTTTGATCATGGGGCAGATGATTATATTGCCAAGCCTTTTATCGCAGATGAAGTTGTTGCAAGAGTGAGGGCTGTTTTAAGACGTGCTGTAGGTAGTTCTGATTCAGCTACTAGTAAGCAGTATGGGTCTCTAGTGATTGATTGTAAAGCGCATAAAGTGCTTTTGGGTGGAGAAGAGATTGTATTAACGCCAAGAGATTTATCAGTGCTCATGTTTTTAGCTGACCACCCCAATCAAACGTTTACCCGGGATCAGCTTATAGATCAAGTTTGGGGATGGGAGTATGAGGGTAGTGATCGTGCTGTAGATTTAGCTATAAAGAGGCTTAGGAAGGCTTTAAAAGAATGGGATGAAGCGGAAGGAGAAATAAAGACACTACGTGGATTGGGGTATCAGCTAAGTGTTCAAAAAAAATAAGCGAATATCCTTACTTCAATATTGGACGAGCCGATATTTACTGACACTTTTTATAGGCTTAGCTATTATATCTTTAATCTCAGCAGCGTGGATTCGACATACAACATTTGAAAATCGATTAGAATTAATGGAGTTTTTAGCAGACGAGACGGTCTATCGTTTAACGGATACAACAAATCCTAATAATGGACCTATAAATGGTATTCCAGGTTTCATAGGGGATCGTCAGCGTTTTAATATGAAAGAGATCGATCCGATTTTGTATGTTGTAGATACAGAGGGAAATATACTGACTAGCAACCGTCCTGTACCCCCTGGTAGTGCTAAAAATGTAGCTGAAATGTTAGATGGAAAAGAAGGTACTAAGGAAATAAAGGATGGACTTGAACCTGAATATATAGTGAAAAGAAAGATAGAAAATAATCATGAGTTATTGGGCTGGGCCCTGGTGATGGAGAAGAAGGAGAATTTAACAAGAGTTAACCAAGCATATGGACAGCTTGCCATATTAATTGGAGCACTAGCATTATTAGGCTGGATCGCTATTTACTTTCTGTCAAAGCGTTTGGCCCATCCCATTAAACAAGTAGCTGAGGCTGCCAAGCATGTACAGGAAGGCAATTATGCAATTGATTTGCCTCAATATAGTAAGGAAAAGGAGATCTATGAGCTTGTTTCCTCCTTCAAAAATATGGCAAATAAATTAGAACAGCTGGAGAAAACTCGAACGGAATTACTAGCAGGTGTCACCCATGAATTGAAAACACCTGTCACCTCTATAAGTGGTTTATTACAGGCTGTAAGAGATGGTGTTGTAACGGGACAGGATGCTATGGAATTCATTGAAATGGCTATGGTCGAAACGACAAAAATGAAAACAATGGTTGGTGACTTACTTGCCTTTAACCATTTTGCTGTCGATGCTATTCCTGTGCAGATAGAGTCAGTAGATGTTAATCAGCTACTACGAGAGGCGGTGGCACAGTGGGAAGTCATGCAGGAAGATGAACATGTAAAAGTTAGTTTACATTTGTTGGAAAAACCTGTGCTTGTACAGATAGATATTGTTCGTATCCAACAGATCATTACAAACCTATTAACCAATGCTAAACAGGCGATGGACAAAGGAACAATAACCTTGAGGTTGATAGATCATGGCGAGGCTCTGTCAGTGATGGTGAAGGACACAGGACATGGAATCCCTCTAGAGGATCAGTCATTTATTTTTGAGCGCTTTTATAGAGGGGAAAATAAAAAATATACTGTTCGCGGCTTGGGTTTAGGATTACCACTTAGTAAAATGATGGCCCAATCTCTTGAGGGCGATTTGCGATTAATTGAAAGCAATCCCTCTGGAACACATTTTGAATTAGTGTTGCAAAAGGCTACTACGCTATAAGAGCGTAGTAGCCTTCTTAGTGTTGGTTTAATCCGTCTCCCAGAAATCTGCTTTGTTTTGTAAAAGAGAGTTGAAGAATTTGTAAAGCTGACATCTGCCTGACACAAAAGCCCTTTATAGTAAACGATGGAGACGGGAAATGAACAAAGGGACGAGCAGCATTAAAGGTTCGTCAGTCTGACACTAATACAAGTAGGGAGAGTGATGAAATGCCAATAGTTACTTCATTTAATCCAAATGGTCGCCAAGAAATAAAACAAGCGATCTCCTATCCAGATTATGCATTATTAAAAGTCAGGCTTCAGCATGTTATGCAGCGAGATCATCATGCTGGGTTAGACGGTAAATATTTGATTCGTAGTACGTACTTCGATAATTTTGCTAATAAAGTGTTAAATGAGAAAAAAGAAGGCTTTATTAATCGAGATAAATATCGAGTACGCATATACGGCAAGTCTAGTGATGTTATAAATCTTGAGCGGAAGAGTAAGCGTAACAATGTGACCTTTAAAACAAAATGTTCAATATCTCAAGCTGAGTATGAAAAACTACGTATTGGCGAGATAGCATGGATGGAGAATGATGACCGAGCGCTAATTCGAGATTTATATCATGAGATGAATTACAACCAGTTGCGACCTACTACGGTAGTGGATTACGAGCGAGAAGCCTATATCTATCCGTTTGGCAATGTGCGTGTGACATTTGATAGTAAGGTGCAATCGAGTCTACGCAACACGGATATGTTTAATCAAAACTTGCCTATGGTCGATGTGCTGGAGCCTAATCTTGTAATTTTAGAGGTAAAGTACGATGAATATCTACCAGACATCATCAAATATTTACTACAGTCAGTGGATACTCGTGCGGAGGCCTATTCAAAATATCAACTTAGTCGTATGTATGGCTAATAATAAAGGAGAATGAACAATGGATACAATTAAATTTAGTGATATTTTTAAATCTAACTTTTTAGAAAAAACAACCTCGTTTTCATTAATCGATTCAATTATTGGTTTAGTAGTCGCGTTTTTTATTGGGCTTTTCATTTATGCTGTTTATAAGAAGACCTTTAATGGAGTCATTTACTCACATTCCTTCAATATCTCACTGCTTATAATGACAATGGCAACAGCACTAGTGATTATGGGAATCAGTTCAAATGTTCTGCTGTCACTTGGTATGGTTGGTGCCTTATCTATTGTACGTTTCCGTACACCTATTAAGGATCCCATGGATTTAGTCTATATTTTCTGGGCAATTGTTTCAGGTATTTTATGTGGTGCTGGCTTTATTCCATTAGTGATTATTGGTGCTGTTTTAATCGGACTTGTATTGCTAATATTCGTTAATAAAATAACGGTAGAAAATCCGTATTTACTGATTGTAAAGTTTGAAGAGGAATTGGCTAATGCTGAAATTGAGCGAATTATTGCTGCGCAAACGAAAAAATTCGCTCTCAAATCGAAATCCATTATGCAACAGAATGAAATCGAAACAACTTATGAAATTCGTGTAAAACAAAATGATGCAAAATTGATGGATGAACTAACAAAGGTAGCTGGTGTAAAATCAGCTATTATGCTGAGCTATGATGGGAATTTCACAGCGTAATGACCTCATTAACAAATAGAACTACGATGAGAGGTGACGGCTATGATTAAAACACGAATTGTCTATCTATGCATGGTGATTTTACTCCTTCTCTTTGTCGTGATATATGCTGTACTTCCGAATGTAGGCATTGAAACGAAAAATTCTGAGTTCTCCTATGAGAATATAGTATTTAATAAAAATAAAGTAACAAGAGTTGATATTGAAATTGCTGAGGAAGATTGGGCTGACATGCTCGAAAATGCTTCTGCTGAAGAATTAAAACAAGCAGATATTACAGTAAACGGCAAGAAAGTTGAGAATGTTGCTATTCGTACAAAGGGCAATCTATCATTACGATCGGTTGTCAATAGTGACTCAGATCGCTATAGCTTAAAAATCGATTTTGATTATTATGATGATACACAAAGCTTGTATGGCTTAAAAAAATTAAATTTAAATAATAATTATAGTGACGCTACATTAATGAGAGAGTATATCTCCTATGAACTGATGGAGCAAATGGGTTTACCAACACCAGCACACTCCTATATGTATGTCACAGTGAATGGTGAGGAGCGGGGTTTGTTCTTAGGGGTAGAAGCTGTGGATGAGACATTCCTGGCTAATAATTACGGCTCTAATGATGGTTTTTTATTTAAGCCAGATGGGACAGGCAGCGATTTAAAATATATAAGCGACGATATCGAAGACTATACAGGTATCGGATTAAAAACAAATGAAGGTACTATTAATCAATCCAAATTAGTTGAAATGCTAGACGCAATTAATAATGGTGGAGACATAGAAAAGTATATCGATGTGGATGAAATGTTACGTTATTTTGCCGTCAACACAGCACTTGTGAATTTAGATAGTTATCAAGGGAATATGAAACATAACTATTATTTATATGAACAGAACGGTGTGTTTTCTATTATTCCTTGGGATTACAACATGTCCTTTGGTGGCTTTGGGGCTGGAGGCGGTAGAATAGCAGGAGGAAACGGTGACAATCAAGCTGACGCTACTACTAATATGGAAAAACCAGTGGCACAAAACAATGAACAACCCGATCAAACTGGTGATAGGGGTATGCAGCAACAACGAGGTGGCGGCGTTGACATGGGAATGGGCATGTCGGGCAATCTATTAAATGATAGTGCTATTAATTTTAGTGTGACAACGCCTGTTTCTGGCACAACATTAGAGGAGCGGCCACTCTTGAAGGCATTGCTTTCGAATGATGAATATCGTGACAAATATGAAGGTTATTTAGAAGAACTAGCGACAACTTATTTAACAGAAGAGTATGTGCAATCCATTACTAAAAAGTTAGCTGTCTTATTAACTACTTATGTGGAGGCGGATCCAACCAAATTCTCTACTACGGAGCAGTTTTTAGAAGCAGTTGAAGGTGAAAATAGCTTGCCGGAATTTGCCAATCAGCGCTCAGAATCTATATTAAAGCAACTGTCTGGGGAGCTTGTTGTGGAAGCATCTACGTCTTCTCAGGGCAATATGGGTATGCCAATACCAAGTGAAAATGGTGAAATGGATTGGATGCCAGATGATTTTGATCCAAGTCAGCTACCAGAGGACTTTGATCCATCAAAGAGCCCACCTTTTAATAGAGAGGGCGAGGGTCCGAGAAATGGACAAAATGGAGAACAAATGCAACCTCCTGATGGAAATGGAGCCCTAATGGGAATGCCTGGTGCGAATAGTGAAGCTGCGAATCACGAGCCTGTTATTGATAAAAATACAATGTTTACAGCCATTACATGCCTAGTGCTACTCCTTCTTGCACTTCTCTTTGTTGTTAAATTTAAACGTAGAGGCCGTTAGAAAATAACCATATCCAATATCTTTGGGTATGGTTTTTGCTTTTTATCGTGTTAAAATAAATCATTCTTTTCTGAGGAGTCCTTTCATATGAATGAACAGCAATTTGATAAACATTTGCATATAAACACAGTGGGAGAGCAATATGGCTTTCCTAAGCTTGCACACTATCATCGTTATGAGCCTACACCCTACAGTGGATTGGAGCAATTATTCGCTGCGTATCAGATGCCTGACAATCCAGTATTTATTGATATGGGGTGCGGAAAAGGGCGAGTTCCTATTTATGTGCATCATAAGTTCCATATACCAACCATTGGGATAGAAATGGATGCAGGGTTTTATACGGAGGCTGAAGAAAATAAACGTAGTTATCTTCAAAAAATGAGAGCACATGCCCCTATTAAGTTTATTCATACAATAGCCGAATCATATGAAATAAAGTCACGTGATAATGTGTTTTTCTTTTTTAATCCCTTTTCCATCCATATTTTTCGCGCAGTCATTCATAATATTTGGAAATCCTATGAGCAACGAATGAGAGATATTCATATAATTTTATATTATCCGCCTTACGATTATTTACAATTTTTACATCATGGAACACCATTTGAGTTGCTTCATGAAGTGCAGTTAGAAAATGAAACAAATATTAATGAGCGCCTTTGTGTCTTTGAATTAAAAAAAGCTTAGAGTAAGGGGAAACCCACTCTAAGCTTTTTCCTGTTAGCAGTACAGATATAAGCAATTAGTTATTCGTATTCTTTTGATTATTTTCAGGGAAATAATTGTAATAGAGGAAGAGGTTCTATAAATTATGCAGACTTTATGTTGAAAAAACAATTTCATCTGATAGTTTTGTACTAGTCTATAGTTTGAATTAAAAGATAATTCACAAATAACTAATTATACTGAAAAATCACTCTAGACTAAATATAAAGAATGTTTTACAATGAAAAAGGCTTATATGAATAATATTTTCTTTTGTTTTTAGATAGTTATAAATAATTATTTTGGCTATTGAGTAAATGAATTTAATTGTTTATAATTATCAGAAATATCTAATATTTGAGAAATTTTCAGGGGGAATTTAATTATGAGAGAGAGCAAAAAGCTTAAGAAGTTCGGTTCACTTTTAGTAGCATCTTCATTACTTGCTGGTGTTCTTGCTGGTTGCGGTAACGGAGACGATTCAAGTTCTGGCGGAGGCTCATCATCAGGCGGAGGTTCATCTGATGGCGATACAATTAAAATCGGTGCCAACTTAGAGCTTTCAGGGAATGTAGCATCTTATGGTTCCTCTATTGGGCTAGGTGCAGAACTGGCTGTAAAAGAAATTAATGATGCTGGCGGTATTGATGGTAAGAAAATTGAACTGATTAAAGTAGATAATAAATCAGAGAACTCTGAAGCAACTTCAGCTGCTATTAAACTAGCAACGCAGGATAAAGTAGTAGCAATGCTAGCACCTGCAACTTCAGGTAATACAGTAGCAACTGTTCAAATTGCAAATGATAATAAAATTCCTATTGTTACGGGTTCTGGTACAGCACCGAATATCACGGTAAACGAGGATGGCAGTGTTAATGAATATGCTTTCCGTACATGCTTTATTGACCCATTCCAGGGGATTGTAGCAGCTAATTTTGCTTCAGGTGAGCTAGATGCGAAAAATGTAGCTATTTTTGCAGACAATGCATCAGACTATGCAAAAGGCTTAGCAAAATCCTTTAAAGAAACGATTACGAAGAGTGGCGGAAAAGTTGTAAAAGAAGAAGCTTATGTAGCGAAGGATACAGATTTCCGTACACAATTAACAAATATTAAAGCGGCAAATCCAGACTTTATCTTTATCCCTGGATATTATGAAGAAGTAGGTTTGATTGTTAAACAAGCACGCGAAATGGGCATTGATGTACCTCTGATGGGTGCTGATGGTTGGGATTCTCCAACTTTAATTGAATTAGCTGGCGCGGATGCATTGAATAACACATTCATCACAAACCACTATTCTGCTGAAGATCCAGATCAAAAAATTCAAGATTTCGTAAAGGCATTTAAAGCGGCAAATGGTGACAAAGCGCCTGATGCATTCAACGCACTTGGTTATGACACAATTTACTACATTGCTGATGCAATTAAACGTGCAGGCTCTACAGATGGGGAAGCAATTAAAAATGAATTAGCTGCAACAAAAGATCTTTCTTTAGTAACAGGTACTTTCTCAGTTGACGAAAATCATAACCCAATTAAAACAGCAACAGTTCTTGAATTTAAAGACGGTAAACAAGTGTTCAACTCTAAAGTTAATCCTTAATGTTTTGTAAGCAAGGGGGAGGCGGGTAAACACGCCTTCCTTTTTTGTGTGTTAGATAACTAGAATCGTAGAGCAAAACATAACTTTTAGTATCGATCTATGTACTTATTTTTCAATTTTCAGAAAATTTAAAGGAGTGAATGCGCATGGAATGGATACAGCAACTTGTGAACGGTATTTCACTTGGAAGTATCTACGCGTTAATAGCGTTAGGGTATACGATGGTATACGGTATTATCAAGCTGATTAACTTTGCTCATGGTGATGTCTTCATGATTGGGTCATTTATTGGCTTTTACGCTATTGCTAAATGGGAGCTTGGTTTCTTCCCAGCATTATTATTGGCGATGTTAGTTTGTGCAATTTTTGGTGTATTAATTGAACGTATTGCCTATAAACGTTTACGAAATGCGACACGTATTGCAGCTTTAATTACAGCGATAGGTGTATCGCTATTAATTGAATATACAACGATTTTCTTCAGAGGTGCTCAACCAGCAGCATATCCTGAAGTTTTCAAAAATAAATCATTCGATATTTTTGGCGTTCAAATCAGTAGTACTTCCATCTTAATTTTATCAGTCGCAGTTGTACTGATGATTCTTTTACAATTCATCGTACATAAAACGAAAATCGGTAAAGCGATGCGTGCTGTTTCCCACGATGCAGATGCAGCTCGCTTAATGGGTATTAACGTTGACAATACAATCTCTGCAACGTTTGCGATTGGTTCAGCTTTAGCTGGCGCAGCAGGTGTTATCTTTGGGGTTTATTATACAAAAATTGACCCGTTAATGGGTGTTATTCCTGGGGTTAAAGCATTTATCGCAGCTGTTCTTGGTGGTATTGGTATCATCCCAGGCGCTATGGTTGGTGGTATGTTACTAGGTGTTGTAGAGTCCTTAGTAAGTGCACTTGGCTTCTCGTTATGGCGTGATGCAGCGGCATTCGTTATTTTAATTTTAATCTTAATCTTCAGACCATCGGGTATCTTTGGTAAAAACGCCCGTGAGAAAGTGTAGGTGAGCGGTTTTATGAAAAAGTCTAAAGTTTTCTGGGGCTATGCCGTAATAGCGCTAGTCATCTATGCAGTTGTACAATTGTTGATTACAACAGAAGTAATTGATTTGTACTATAAAAATATGTTGATCACAATGTGTATTAACATCATGTTGGCTGTCAGCTTGCATATTGTTATTGGTGTTACTGGACAGTTTTCAATTGGGCATGCTGGATTCCTTGCAGTGGGAGCATATGTATCAGCTATTATTACAACAAAGTTAATGTTACCATTCCCATTGGCCATCCTATTAGGGGCTGTAGCAGCAGCAGTTGCTGGTTTAATCGTAGGGATTCCAACGCTTCGTTTAAAAGGGGATTACTTAGCGATTGCTACACTTGGATTTGCAGAGATTATTCGTATTATCTTTTTAAATACGGATTATGTTGGTGGCGCCGCAGGGATGCAGGTTAAATATTTATCGAACTGGACATACGCATTCTTTGGCGTAGTGTTAACGATTCTAGTGATCTCAAACTTTACAAATTCTCGTCATGGGCGTGCGTGTATTTCCATTCGAGAAGATGAAATAGCAGCAGATGCGATGGGTATTAACACAACTTACTATAAAGTTGTTGCATTCGCTATTGGGTCTTTCTTCGCAGGTCTAGCGGGAGCCATTTTTGCACATAACTTTTACATTATCCAACCGACAACATTCGGTTTCTTAAAATCATTTGATATTTTAATTTACGTTGTACTTGGTGGTTTAGGAAGTCTTTCTGGTTCAGTGATTGCAGCGATTTTCCTAACAGTCGTGTCTACTTATCTAGCAAACTTCCCAGAAACGCGTATGATTATTTACAGTTTAGTATTAATTATCGTGATGCTTTATCGTCCAACAGGCTTAATGGGAACGAAAGAGATAACACAATTATTTAAGTTTGGTAAAAAGGGAGGTACGAAATAATGACTGGAAACCTTCTTATCAATGTTGAAAATATGGGTATTCAATTTGGTGGTTTAAAGGCAGTACAGGGTGTTAATATGTACCTTAACCAAGGCGAGTTGGTAGGACTTATTGGGCCAAACGGAGCTGGGAAAACAACTAGCTTTAATATGTTAACAGGGGTATATACACCTACGGAAGGTACAATTACTTTTAATGGTCTGAAATTGAATGGACTTGCACCCTATCAGGTTACACAGAAAGGGATCAGCCGTACGTTCCAAAATATTCGATTATTTAAAGAGCTATCTGTTCTTGACAATGTAAAGGTAGCCAATCATTCACTTGCAAAGCATTCTATGTGGGCTTCTATTTTTCGTTTACCTATGCATTTCAAAGGTGAGGCCGAAATGGAGCAACAGTCCATTGAGTTCTTAAAAATCTTTGGCTTAGATGTCTATAAAGACGAGCTAGCTAAGAATTTGCCATACGGGATGCAACGTCGTTTAGAGATTGCTCGTGCGTTAGCGGCAAATCCCAAACTGCTTTTATTGGATGAACCAGCAGCAGGGATGAACCCACAAGAAACCCATGATTTAATGGAGCTAATTGCATTTATTCGTAAAGAGTTCGGCTTAACAATATTGCTGATTGAGCATGATATGAGCTTAGTTATGGGTATTTGTGAGCGCATTTACGTACTTGATCACGGACAATTAATCGCTGACGGAACACCAGAAGAAATTCGCAACAATCCAAAGGTAATAGAAGCGTACCTTGGTGAGGAGGTTATCGGCTAATGCTAAAAGTACAAAATATCGATGTTTTTTATGGCAACATCCAAGCATTAAAGGGCCTCTCTTTAGAAGTAAACGAGGGTGAAATTGTAACGTTAATCGGTGCAAACGGTGCTGGAAAAAGCACGCTCTTAAAGACATTGTCAGGTTTATTAAAGCCAAAAGGTGGCATTATTGAATACGAAGGCTTTTCGATAGCTGGGAAAGCGGCACAGACTATTGTTAAATCAGGGATTTCTCACGTTCCAGAAGGACGCCGTGTTTTTGCCAATATGTCAGTTGAGGAAAACTTAGAGCTTGGTGCGTATCTGCGTAATGATAAAGCAGGTATTAAGAAAGATATGGATCATGTTTTCGAGTTATTTCCACGATTATTAGAGCGCCGAAAACAGCAGTCAGGTACATTGTCTGGTGGGGAACAGCAGATGCTGGCGATGGGGCGCGCCTTAATGGCAAAACCAAAACTGTTATTAATGGATGAACCTTCGATGGGTCTTGCACCGTTGATGGTGAAAAATATCTTCAATATTATTGAGCAGGTTAATAAAGAAGGAACAACCGTATTACTTGTAGAGCAAAATGCTAATATGGCATTATCTGTCGCTAACCGTGCATATGTACTGGAAACAGGGCGTATTGTTTTATCTGGTTCAGCAAAAGAGCTACAAGAGAGCGAGCAAGTAAAGGCAGCTTATTTAGGCGGATTATAAAAATGGTAGGACATCTCATGCTGAGATGTCCTTTTTGGCTTGTATGTTGAAAGAAAATCAGAGGTAGCATTTCCACTTTACTTTTTGGTAAGGTTGAAAAAAGGAGTGATGCTTTTTGAAGTATTCAGCACAATATTTTATTGAACATTTAAAGTTAGCCGAACATCCTGAAGGGGGCTATTACATTTCATCGTTTCGTGCATCGGACGATATAGCAGTGAGAGATGTACAGAGACCAATTTATACTAGTATATATTTCCTCCTGCGCTCACAGGATATCTCACATTTTCATCGTCTACAATCGGACGAGCTATGGTATTATCACGCAGGAAGCCCTCTAACCGTTCATATGATTTTCCCAGATGGGACATATGAAGCGAAGAAGCTTGGCTTGAATATAGAAGCGGGTGAAGTCCCTCAGCTTGCAGTACCAAAGCATACAATTTTCGGCTCGTCGGTGGAGGAATCTGAAACGTTTAGTTTAGTCGGATGTATGGTGGCGCCAGGCTTTGACTTTGAGGACTTTGAATTGTTCACACAGGAAGAGCTTTTAGCAGATTATCCTCAGCACCAGGAAGTTATTTATAAAATGGCCTACAAAACAATTGAATAGAATAACAGCCGTCTCGATTATTTTGAGACGGCATGATTCGTTCACCACAATATTTCTTCAGGATAATTAAGTTGAATTTGAATATCATGTAATGCTTGTTTCGTTGCAATAGCTGCTTCCATTAGATGGGATTTTAATGCTACATATTCATGGTCCTCTACCAGTAATCGCACAGCAAATGCAGCTAAATGTGCCTGACGTTCCTCTTTACTTAATTCAATATATTCTAGATTTAGAATATCCACGTATTGAGTTGCAAAACGGAAAGTTAAGGGATTTTTAGCATGTAACATTTTTAAAAACACACCATAATCTTCGTCACTTATCTCCTGCTCTAAACATTCAGCAATAGCCGCTTGAAATTTGCGTATAATAGCTATCTCATGATTCCATATAGAAGCATTGTTTAATTTTTGGTGCAGTTCAATAAAATCATTTAATGCGATTGCACTAAAGATAATTTCTGGCCAAAGAATTTCTGTTGAAAAATAGACATTCTTATTTGGAAAGATGAGTTCATGTTGTGTTAGAACACTCTTATTAAGTCCATTACTAACAAACTCTAGGTGATGCTCACCAAGCATAGCATGTCTTAGTTTATAGCAAACGCTTAAAATACGTAGTCGAGGACCCTGATAATCATAGTATTTATTTTCGTCACCAGTTACTTTATAAATAGCATTAATTAGTTCATCTAAATCCCAATAATCCGCGCTAATTCGTACCCCTGTTAGTTGTTCTGTGCTTTGAATGGATATCATAGTCCTCGTCCCTCCCTTTGGATGTATCTATTTTGGTGTGTAATTGAGTAGTTTGAATAGTTCTGTTCGTTCCTTCTCCGTTAAATCACGCCATTGCCCTACCTTTAAATTACCAAGCTTAATATTCATAATACGAATGCGTTGTAGACGCTTAACGGAATACCCTAGTGCTGAGCACATTCGGCGAATTTGGCGGTTTAAGCCTTGCTCTAAAATGATTTTAAATACTTTATCTGAAATCTTTTCCACATGGCATGGTAAGGTTGTTGTATCTAAAATATCGACACCTTCACCCATTTTTTGGATGAATTGCGCAGTTATAGGCTTATCAACTTGAACAATGTATTCTTTTTCATGATGATTTTCAGCACGTAGAATTTTATTGACGATATCACCATCATTCGTTAATAATAATAGCCCCTCTGATTCCTTATCAAGACGCCCGATATGAAAAATACGTAGAGGATGATTGACAAAATCAACAACATTGCCTTTTATATGACGCTCTGTCGTACTTGTAATGCCGACAGGTTTATTTAGAGCAATGTAAACAAGCTGTTGTTCTTTCTTTACCTCTTTTCCATTCACGCAAACAATGTCTCCTGTTTCAACTTGACTACCAACTGTTGCCAGTTCTCCGTTAATTGTTACCTTTCCTTCTGCTATCCATTTATCAGCACCACGACGAGATATGATGCCTGTTTCACTTAAATATTTATTAATACGCATATTGTTCTCCTATATTTTATATTATTTTTAAGTATACCTTAACGTCGCACATACAGTGAATGCTAGAAGCTTTTCTAGCAAAAATAAATTAGTTGGAAAAGTTTTTGAAAAAGTTGAAATTATTTTATGTTTCTGACAATATATTAGGTGAGAGGGTTTCTATGAAAATATTGTTATTCCGATATAAAATAACGTTTTTTGTAGATAGTTCTCATTAAATTGTGTAAAGGGGAGAAGTAAAATGGTTTATGCATTTCCAAACACTGAAGGATCGGTAGTTCAATTCAAAGAGAAATATGATAATTATATCGGTGGCGAATGGACACCCCCAGTGAAGGGTCAATACTTTGATAACGTTACTCCTGTTACTGGACAAGTTTTTACACAAATAGCACGTTCCACAGCTGAGGATATTGAACATGCATTAGATGCGGCACATGCTGCTAAGGATGCATGGGGTAAAACATCACCAACAGAACGCGCAAACATTTTACTTAAAATTGCGGACCGTATCGAGCAAAATTTAGAAAAGCTAGCCGTTGCTGAAACATGGGATAACGGTAAAGCGGTACGCGAAACATTAAATGCAGACATCCCTCTTGCAATTGATCATTTTCGTTATTTTGCTGGGGTATTACGTGCTCAAGAGGGCTCAGTAAGCCAAATAGATAACGATACAGTTGCTTATCATTTCCACGAGCCAATTGGCGTAGTTGGCCAAATTATACCTTGGAACTTCCCGTTATTAATGGCTGTATGGAAGCTTGCGCCAGCACTTGCAGCTGGAAACTGTGTCGTATTAAAACCTGCAGAACAAACACCAGCATCTATTATGGTGCTTTTAGAATTAATAGAAGATTTACTACCACCAGGTGTCATTAATGTTGTGAATGGATTTGGCTTAGAAGCAGGGAAACCGCTTGCATCAAATCCACGCATTGGTAAGATTGCCTTTACAGGTGAGACAACAACAGGGCGTTTAATTATGCAATATGCTTCTCAAAACCTTATTCCAGTAACATTAGAACTGGGTGGTAAGTCGCCAAACATTTTCTTTGAAGATATTATGGATAAAGATGATGCCTTTTTAGATAAAGCTGTTGAAGGCTTTGTGCTATTCGCTCTAAATCAAGGGGAAGTATGTACTTGTCCTTCCCGTGCACTGATTCAGGAATCAATTTACGATAAATTTATGGAGCGCGTATTACAGCGAGTAGAAGCCATTAAAGTTGGCAACCCACTTGATCCAAACACAATGATGGGTGCACAGGCATCTAGTGAGCAAATGGAAAAAATTCTTTCTTATTTAGATATTGGTAAGCAAGAAGGTGCAGAATGTCTAATTGGAGGAGACAAAAATAATGTAGGTGAAGGCTTCGAAAATGGCTACTACATTAAACCAACTGTTTTCAAAGGACATAATAAAATGCGTATATTCCAAGAAGAAATTTTTGGACCAGTAGTTGCTGTCACGACATTTAAAACGAAAGAGGAAGCATTGGAAATTGCGAATGATACATTATATGGTTTAGGATCAGGTGTTTGGACGAGAGATATAAATACGGCATATCGCTTCGGTCGTGAAATTCAAGCTGGTCGTGTTTGGACAAACTGTTACCACGCATATCCTGCACATGCTGCATTCGGTGGCTACAAAATGTCGGGTGTTGGTCGTGAAAATCATAAAATGATGTTAGCGCATTACCAACAAACGAAAAACTTATTAGTTAGCTATAGCGAAAACAAACTTGGTTTCTTCTAATTCGTAGGGAGGTGCATTAGCGTGGTTGAACGTGTATTAGCTACGGAAGAAGCGCTAGCACTAATCGATCTATTAAAAGAGAAACATGGGCCCGTTATGTTTCATCAATCAGGCGGATGCTGTGATGGCTCCTCACCAATGTGTTATCCAGAAGGGGATTTGCTAATAGGAGATCAGGATGTGTGCCTTGGTGTAGTGGGTGGTGCCCCTTTCTATATGCACAAAAATCAATATGATTACTGGAAGCATACACAAATCATATTGGATGTGGTGGACGGCAGAGGCGGCATGTTTTCACTCGAGGGCGTAGAAGGAAAACGTTTCCTAACAAGGTCAAGAGCCTTCAACTCTGAAGAACTGCAAGAGCTAGGGTTAATTTAACAAGTTATCTGTACAGCGGCAAAGTTTTTCTGCCGCTGTTTTTTTATCTGGAAGTAGAAAAGTTATTGTATGGAAAGGGAGGCTTTAGGACACATGACTCTTTTCTTATAGGAATGATGAATATTGATTTTGGTCGTTCAAGTGTTTTGATATTAATTTTTATGGAAAAGAGTATGTAAAGCGATATTATTGGATGAATTTTTTAGGAAAAGGAATAGATTTAATCGATCCTTTAAGGTCATGGTAAATAATAGTTTCTTTGTGGTTTTTGCTAACATCGGCCATACCTCCTTTATAGGTTGTTAATATTTTCTATTAAATCAAATAAAGTAAGTAACATACATTAAATTATGTTTACTTTTTATGTTAATTGTTACAAAGAGGGTGAATCTTTCTCACATTATGTTACGTAAAACGGGTAAAGGAGTGTGATAAATATGGATTATGTGATGATTGAAAATGAATTTGCCAATACAGTAGAGGAGGTATCAAAGGCTGCAGGCTGGACGGTGGACCGTAAAATTGTATTAGCTATTGCTAGTACATTTGTAGCCTCAGGAAAAACTTTTGATGCAACGAAGTATAAAAATGTTTTACAAGAGATGAAGAAGCAATCTTCATGGCTGTCTCCTTTACGGACAACCGTTGGATATAGTATTGCTGCCAACCTCATGGAGCAAGATGATGCAGAAAAGGCAGTGAAGAATTTACTTACAAATGTGAGCATCTTAAAGGAAGCGAAATTCAGAAGCGGCAATTTTAGCTATATTGGAGCACAATTCTTGACGGAAGATGAACAGGATAAAAAGACGCATGCACAGGCGGCAAGAGTCTTATTTGATGCTATTCGTAAACATCATCCATTTTTAACCTCATATGAGGACATTCCTTATGTCATATTATTAAGCAGTCCATCTGATGATGTTGAATTGCGCGCGGATACCATGAATCGATACTATAAAGAACTAAGAACATCTAATTTTAATGCTGGCAATGAACTCCAATGGCTTTCACAGGTATTAACATTTTTATCACCCAAATTTGATGGTCAGCTAGTACCCGATGTTGTAACCCTTCGTGATGGGCTCAAAAAGCAAAACGTTAAAGTCAAGGCTATGCATTATCCTTTACTTGGCTTTTTAGCCATACTTAACCTGGATAAAGCACAACTTCAAGGGTTGATTGATTTATACCATGAATTAAAAGACATGAAGTTATTAAAATGGCATCGTGAATTTGTGCTCTTTATGGCTGTACAATTTGCTATTTATGATATGGCAAAGGTACAAAAGTCTTTGTCCATGACCATTATGTCTTCTATTGAGCTATTAATCCAAGCACAGCAAGCAGCAATGATTGCAGCGGTTAGTGCAGCTGCCATTGCGTCTAGTTCAAGTTCTTCGTGATAGAATAAAGAAGAACATGATTATTTGGAGGTGCATTTGAAGGATGAAGGATACAAAACTTTGGATTAATGGTCAGTGGCATGATGCAGAGGAAAGCTATGAGCTAGCTTCTCCATATAGCGGTGAGGTTATTGCTCATGTAGCTAAAGCATCTATTCAAGATGTAGAAAAAGCTATCGAAGGTGCGCAGCAGGCATTCCAATCGTTTAAAAAGACAACAGCCTACGAACGTGCCGAAATATTATATAAAGTTGTTGATATAATGCGACAAAGAAAAGAAGAACTTGCAGAGATTTTAGCCTTAGAGGCTGGAAAACCTATTGTTGCAGGTTTAGCTGAAATTGACCGTACAATCGCAACCTATCAATTTGCAGCTGAAGGAGCTAAACAGGCAAAAGGTGAGACTGTTCCAATGGATGCAGCCCCTGGAGCAGGAGATCGAATTGGCTGGACAAAAAGAGAACCTTTAGGTGTAATATCAGCCATTACGCCATTTAATTTTCCGTTCAATTTAGTGGCACACAAGTTAGGCCCAGCGTTTGCAGTGGGCAATACAGTTGTATTAAAGCCAGCAACACAAACGCCACTAAGTGCTATCGTTATGGCAGAAATTTTCCGAGATGCAGGATTACCCGATGGGGCATTACAAATTGTGACAGGAAGTGGGGGTGAGCTTAGTGATACGCTTGTCACACATCCATATGTCAAAAAAGTAACCTTTACTGGTAGTGGTAAGGTTGGTTTGAAGATTAAAGAAAAAGTAGGCTTACGTAAAGTAACTTTAGAGCTGGGTTCTAATGCTGCAGTAATTGTCGAACCATCTACGCCAATAAATAAAATTATCAGTCGTTGTGTAAGCGGGGCTTTTAACTTTGCTGGACAAGTATGCATTTCGTTACAACGTATATATGTGCATTCCTCCATTATTGATGAATTTACTAAAGCATTTGTTGCAGAAACAGAAAAGCTTATAGTAGGAGATCCATTAGAGAAGACAACAGATGTTAGTGCCATGATAAATCCAAATGAAGTGGAACGTATTAGGGAATGGATTGAGGAGGCACAAGAACAGGGGGCTATGATTGCAACTGGAGGCGTATTTACTGAACGTACTTTAACGCCAACAGTTATGAAGAATGTGTCAGCTGATATGAAAATTGTTTGTCAGGAAACATTCGCACCAATCGTCTCAATTGTTTCATATGAAACATTAGACGACGCAATTCGACTTGTAAATGAGTCGGACCTTGGCCTAAATGCAGGTATTTACACGAATATATTGTCAGATGCTTTATATGCAGCAGATGAATTACAGGCTGGTGCTGTCATTATTAATGATATTCCGACATTCCGAGTAGATAACATGCCATATGGTGGAGTAAAGATGAGTGGTTATGGACGTGAAGGAATTAAGTGGGCTATAGAAGAAATGACTGATATGAAATTTATTTCGATGAAAAAATCGTTCTAAATTTGCATCAGCTCTTTTTCTGCGATACGATGACGAAAGAACAACATGAGAAGGGAAGTTGCAAGAATTATGCCAAACAACGCTGTACCCATGAGCCAATCACGTACGGTTCAATCGCGTCTCGTATTACCCCCAGACACAAATAATCACAATTCTATTTTCGGTGGAAGAGTGTTAGCTTATATTGATGAAATTGCTGCTATTACAGCAATGAAACATGCGAAAGGCCTTGTAGTGACAGCTTCTATTGACTCGGTTGATTTTTTATCCGCTGCACATGTAGGAGATATTCTTGAAATCGAGAGTATTGTTTCGTCTACAGGACGTTCTTCAATGGAGGTTTATGTTCGCGTTGTTTCTCGCAATATTGAGACTGGCGAGGAAAAATTAACGACAGAATCATTTGTCACGATGGTTGCAGTAAATGAGGAAGGGAAACCCGTACCAGTTCCCTCAATCTATCCTGAAACAGATGAAGAGAAGCGTTTATTTGAAACTGGGCCAGCAAGACGAGAGCACCGTAAACAAAAACGTGCATTGCCGCATTAAGGAAAAAGGGAACTCCAAATGAGTTCCCTTTTTTATTTTACATATTTAGTTCATTGACAACATTAATGAGCGAGTCGGAAGAAGAAGAGACTAGTGTAGCACCTTGCGATAATTCAGTGATTAAATTAGATATAGCTGAAATATCTCTCGATGTATTTACGTATTGCTGCTGAATGCCAGAAACTGCATCAGCAATATCATTAAATGACTTGGATAAACTTTCTTGTGTATTGACACTATGTTGAATTTTTTGATCAACATTAGTAACTGAATTAGCCATAGTCGTAATATTACTTTCTGTTTCCTTAATAAGGTGAGAAACATTTTGGACGGCATTTTTTGTTTCCTCCGCAAGTTTACGAACTTCCTCAGCCACTACTGCAAAACCTTTCCCATGTTCTCCAGCTCGTGCAGCCTCAATAGAAGCATTTAATGCTAATAAATTGGTTTGATCAGCAATGCCTGTAACTAGCCCAACGATTTCAGAAATTTTTTGAGAAGAGGTACGTAGTTGGTTCATCGTTACCTCAAGACCATTGACACTTTGCAAAATAACTTGGATTAAATCATTTTGTTCTTTCAATTGCTGTTGGCCTCGTCTTGATTTTTCTTGTGTATCTGCTACGAAGTTCAATCCTTGCTTGGTTGCTACAGCAATATCATCTGTTTGTGAGGAAATCACTAATAATGATGCGGCTGTTTCTTCACTAATGGCATTAAGCTCTTCTGCAGTACTTTGGATCGTCGTTACAAGGGAATTTTTTGTTGCATCTGCTGCTGAGCGAATACGTTCTTCCTCTTTTTCATATGCCTCAATCACGAGTTGTTGCTCAAAATTAATGATTTTACAAAAAGCGTTTATAGCACGAATAGCATCTGTTTTAGAAATATCCACCTCGTTCACAAAGTTTGCAAAAGTAGTAGTGAGTGACTGGAATGAGGCAATATACCACTTTGACTGCAAGCCAATTCGAACGTGAGCCTCAGCAATGGCTTTTCGCTCAGCAATGTAGGCATCATTAATATGACTTTCAAAAATGTCACTTAAATGTTTATGTAACGTGATTTTCAAACGATCAATATGTGATGTTCTATTAATAATATCAAGTAAATCTTGGCTCAAACTAATGGCTGCATAAAATTTCTCCACCATTTCAGGAATTAAGTCTTTAGCTAAAGGCTGTAGCTGCTTAATGATAGCTAAATCCTCAAGTGTTAAATTTAAAAGTTGTAATTGTTTTTGAAGATTGGGGTGGTTCAATACATCTAACTGTACACCGCTCTTAAAATTTTCAGGTGTTAATGTAATTGCGTAGCTAGAACTACTATTTTTTGAAAACCAACTCATTATTATTTGCTCCATTCTTAATATCCATAATAAATTGTAAGTAAATAAGCACTTTTGAAATTTGTTAGGTTTGTATATTTAATAAATAAATGGGATTAAATCTATTTTACTATTATTTGCTGAATATTTGGTTAAAAAATTGGATATTTCTTTATTTTTTTACTTTATTGTTAGTCCAAATGGTGAAGCGATGTAAATTTGAATTTAAAATAGGAAACCTGTAAAATACGAACTGTTTAGCAATCTAAAAATCGTACGAAAATAAAAAATGGAAGGAGGGGTGGTATGGAGAAAAAACGTTTTAAATTTGTTATTCCTGTCATGGTGATTGTTGCCATTGGTTCTGTTTATATGCTACGAAACTATCATGCTGAGGTACCAGATATTGAGCAATTATTAATTACCATATGTGCAGCTTTGGGATCAGGGGTATTAGCCTACTTTTTATTTCCACAGCAGGGTGATAATAAGATTGATGACAGAGGACCGTATTAATAGATTAAAAAAACTGCTCGTTTTCATTAAAACGAGCAGTCTTTTTATGGTTTAAACAGTTTAAACCAGCCTTTATGTTTAAAGACAGCCAACATAAAGATAACGATAATTATCATAATCCCAAGTACAATAAAATAGCTGTATTGCCCATGTAGCTCAGGCATGTTATCGAAATTCATCCCATACACACCAGCAATGAAGGTAAGTGGTATAAAGATAGTTGATACAATTGTTAAAGTCATCATAATGCCATTCATTCTGCTAGAACTCATAGCCATATAACTATCCCGCATGTCTGCTGTAAGCTCTCGATTAGATTCAACCATCTCTGTTAGCTTAAGTAGATGGTCGTAGATATCTCCAAAATAAGCTCTCTCCGATTTTTTTAGTGAGAAACGGTAAGAATTGAGAATGCGATATAAGAGATCACGCATTGGTAAAATAGTACGTCTTAAGTCAAGCAAGTCACTACGGAACTCGAAGACAATTTTCATGGCATTTACATTACTTTGGTATGTAAGTTCACCTTCTAAAGCATTTAGATGATCTTCAATTTTATAAACGAGTGGAAAATAACTGTCAACAATTTTATCGATAGTTTGATACGTTAGGTATACAGTACCTCGCTCCCAATTCTTCGGTTGGTTTTCCAGCATCTTTTGCACCTTCTCTATCTCAGGGACAGAATTTTTATGGAAGGTTATGATGAATTTATTGGAGGCAAAAATATTAACCTCCTCCGCAGCTAACGTCTCTTCGTTTACCCGATGAATGACAAAGAAATGAAAATCATCATAAAAATCGAGCTTAGGACGCTGCAACCTCATTAAGCAATCTTCAATAGCGAGAGGGTGAAAGTGGAAAAATGTATCCAACAATGATTCCTCCTCGGCTGTAGGACAATTAAAATCAACCCAATACCATTCAAATTCTTGCTGATGTATCTCTTCTAATGGAAAATCCTTTAACAATTGTTGTTGCTTTGTAATGCCAATGGTGCTTATCACGGTTTTCACCTCAAATTATTTACTACAAAATAGTTAGCGCTCCTCTTTAAAGCATACCCAACCACCGAACAAAGTAGTGGCAAAAAATCTAGAAGGTTTAGTAAAACCCGCACTTTGTAAAAGTATTAAAATTTCTTCTTCACTCATAAAAGAAAGGGAACGAATGGATTTTTCCATCTCTGCTACATCGGATAAAGAAAGTCTAGTATGCTGTAGCCAATAAGAACGCCATAAATCAAATTGTAGTTCTGTTTCTAAAGAGCCTAGCTGACCATATTTTGAAACAAGGACAAATGGTGCTCCAGGTTTCAAATGTCTTGCTATTTCTGTTATTGTTTCGAGCTTTTCTTTATAATCATGAATAAAATGCAAGACGAGAACACAACTTGCCGCATCATACTGAGTAGAGGGCAGCGAAGCATCAAGTATTGTAGCCTGATGGAATGACATATCATTAGGAAGAGTGAGTAAACGCTCTTTAGCTATAGTAAGCATGGATTCTGATGGATCAATGCCAGTGAATGACCAGTGAGGTCTTCCTTCTGCAAGCTGTATAATTTCATTGCCACTTCCTGCTCCCACGACTAGCATGTTAGCATTTTCTGATAGCCTAGAATGATAAAAAGTTTGTATTAAACGTAGCATGGCATCATAACTAGGCAATGTACGGCGAATACCCTTTTCATATTCATTTGCTAATGTGTTGTTAAATTCCAACGCTCCTCACAGCCTTTCAAAAAAATTTTAAAAAATCTTTCTTAATGTGAAACTATTGCGGGTATAGTTCCGTAAATAGTAGTACATAAAACATAGAATAAAGTTCAAAGAAAGGGTTGATATATATGGAGACTAAATGGTCTAAAGTAATCATACACGCAAGTGCATTTTTTGCGCCATGGTTAGTGCCCATTATTTTCTTTTTAATTAGTTCGGATGAGGAAGTAAAGGCAATTTCTATTCAAGCACTGCTATTCCAAATTGTCATGGGTGTTTTAATTGCTATCTCTGTTGGTTTAAGCTTTGTCCTTATTGGCTTACCATTTTTAATCATTTTCGGCATTATGGTATTTGTGGTACCGATCATCGGTATCGTAAAAGCATTGTCTGATGAACCTTGGCGTTATCCAATTGTTGGTCGCTGGGTATAATTTTCATAGACGCAAGTATATGCTAGTTGCATATGCTTGCGTTTTTTCTATGACGAATAAGGGTACATTAGGTGTATAAGGAAATTATTAAACCGTAAACAAATAATCGAAAAAGGGCTCTTTTCGGCTCTTAAAAAGCCTTTTTCTAGACTTTCCACTTTTCTATGGGCGAAATCATTGCAATTTTTTTCAAGCGTTTTGTATAATATACTCAAAGAAAGTCAAAGATAGTCAAAGTCAGTGAAGCAAGCGAGGTGTATTCCTAAAATGCGTAATATATCAGACATCATAGAGGGTTACTTAAAGCAAGTGCTTGAATTAGGTGGGGAAGGGCATATTGAAATTAAACGTAGTGAAATCGCTGATAAATTTCAATGTGTACCATCACAAATAAATTATGTTATTAATACAAGATTTACTGCCGAGCGGGGTTACCTTGTTGAGAGCAAACGTGGTGGTGGTGGATACATTCGAATTTTACGTGTCCGTGCGAATTCACAGATTGATCTAATCGACGATGTTCTCAGGCAAATTGAAGGTGGGGCATCACAAACAATGGCAGAAGATTTGGTTTATCGACTCATTGATGAGCAGGTAATTTCCAAGCGAGAAGCGAAATTAATGTTAGCAGCAATTGATCGCTCCACGATCGACTTGCATCTCCCATTAAGAGATGTCATTCGATCAAAAATATTGCGAGCAATGCTGACAACAATAAAATATGAACAACAAAAATAGTGAGGTGATGGAAATGATATGCGAACATTGTAAACAACGTAATGCGACAGTTACAGTAACACAAGTTCAAAGTGGGCAAAAAGTAGAGCATCATTATTGTGACGTCTGCGCCTCACAATTCCATCCATTTCATGCAGAGTTTAAACAAGAGCCAGTATCTATTCAACAGTTATTGTCTAACTGGTTTGGCTCTCCTACATGGCAAAAGGTGGGGGAAAAACAACAGGTACAACCACAACAGCAAACATGCCCACAATGTGGATTTTCGTATAAGCAATTTTTAAAAGAAGGAAAATTCGGGTGCCCAAGCTGTTATGACACATTTGGAGATCATTTGCCAAAGCTTTTTAATCGTATTCAGGCAGGTCCACAACACATTGGAAAAATGCCTGGTGCTCGCAGTAATGTGTATGTTATTAAAAAGCAAATAGAAGATATCCGCAAGCGTATGAAATCCGCCGTAGATGAAGAACAGTTTGAAGAAGCGGCGAAGCTACGTGATGAAGTTAAAGAGCTAGAGAAGCATCTACAATTTGAAGGTGGTGATGTGACATGATGATTGAATCATTTTTAGAGCGTGCGACACCAACTTGGATGCATATCAAAGATGATTACTCAGATATCGTCATTAGTACACGGATCCGCCTTGCACGAAATTTAGATGGCTATCGTTTTCCATTAGCGTTTTCAGAAAATGAGGCACTGCAAGTGGAACAGGCCGTTACACATGCTGTCAGCGATAGCCCAACTCTTCAAAATGATTATGCTTATTTTGCTATAAAGGATTTAACCCCTTTACAGCGTCAAATTCTTGTAGAAAAGCATTTGATTAGCCCGCAACTGGCTAAAAAAGAGCAAGTGGGCTCTATACTACTCTCTGAAGACGAATCCGTTAGCATTATGGTGAATGAAGAGGATCATTTACGCATTCAATGTATGACAGCAAGTTTTCAACTTCAAAGTGCTTATGAACAAGCAAATAAGATTGATCGTATCCTAGAGAAAGTATTACCGTATGCTTTTCGAGATACTTTTGGTTATTTAACAAGCTGTCCAACGAATATTGGTACGGGTCTACGAGCATCCGTCATGATGCATTTACCCGCTCTTACATTAACTGGGCAAATGAATCAAATTATAAATGCCATGACACGCTTAGGAATGACTGTAAGAGGTATATATGGTGAAGGAAGCGAAAATTTAGGGAATGTTTATCAAGTGTCTAACCAAATTACACTTGGGAAGACAGAGGAAGATATTTTAGCAGATATACAAAGCGTCGCTGAAAAGATTATTCAAAAAGAGCGGCATGCAAGAGGTAAATTAATGGAAAAGGCAGAGCTTGCGCTAGAAGATCGCGTATATCGAGCTTTAGGTACCCTTACACATGCAAGAATTTTAACAAGTGAGGAAGCTGCTACTTGCCTATCTAATGTTCGTTTAGGAGTAGATTTACAATTGATTGATGGTATACAAACAACGACCTTAAATGAATGTGTTGTTAGTATGCAACCAGGTTTTTTACAGCACTATGCAGGTGAGGCATTACCACCTGCTGAGCGGGATCGTGTACGAGCGGAGATGCTTCGTGAGACATTATCTCAAGAACATGCGAATAAGCCTATAAATGGGGAAAAAGGAGAGGATTTATATGATGTTTAATCGTTTTACACAACGCGCGCAAAAAGTATTACAGCTTGCTCAGGAAGAGGCTATTCGTTGGAAGCACGAATCTATCGGTACAGAGCATATTCTATTAGGGCTTATACGTGAAGGCGGCGGTATTGCTGCGAAAGCGTTAGAAGCCATTGATATTAGTCCTCAAATGATTGAAGCTGGCATTGAAGAATTAGTTGGTAAGGGCAAAGAAGATGTCGGTCCAATCGTTCATTATACACCAAGAGCTAAAAAAGTAATTGAATTATCTGTTGATGAGTCACGTAAACTAGGTCACTCCTATATCGGTACAGAGCATCTATTATTGGCGCTTATACGTGAGGGTGAGGGCGTGGCAGCTCGCGTTTTAAACAATGCGGGAGTCGGTTTAAATAAAGCTCGCCAGCAAGTATTATTGCTATTAGGTAATAATGATAATGCACAATCTGGTCAACAAGCAGCTCAAGCTGCCAATACACCAACATTAGATAGTCTAGCACGTGATTTAACACAAATTGCACGTGAAGGTACTTTAGACCCTGTTATTGGCCGAAGCAAGGAAATTACACGAGTTATTGAAGTTTTATCGCGTCGTACGAAAAATAACCCTGTATTGATTGGTGAGCCAGGTGTTGGTAAAACAGCGATTGCTGAAGGATTGGCACAGCAAATTATTAATAACGAAGTGCCAGAAATCCTTCGTGACAAACGTGTAATGACACTAGATATGGGGACAGTTGTTGCAGGTACAAAATATCGTGGAGAATTTGAAGATCGTTTGAAAAAAGTGATGGATGAAATTCGCCAAGCAGGCAACATCATTTTATTTATTGACGAATTGCATACATTAATTGGTGCGGGTGGTGCTGAAGGTGCGATTGATGCATCAAATATCTTAAAACCATCTTTAGCACGTGGGGAGCTTCAATGTATTGGTGCCACAACACTTGATGAGTACCGCAAGTACATTGAAAAGGATGCGGCCTTAGAGCGTCGTTTCCAACCAATCCAAGTGGATGAGCCGACAGTGGAAGAGGCTATTCTAATTATTCAAGGCTTACGCGATCGTTATGAAGCGCATCACCGTGTGAAAATTACAGATGAAGCCATTGAAGCAGCGGCAAAAATGAGTGATAGATATATTTCTGATCGATTCTTACCAGATAAAGCGATTGACTTAATCGATGAAGCAGGTTCTAAAGTACGCTTACGCTCATTCGCAGTACCACCAAACTTAAAGGCGCTTGAGGATAAGCTTGAAAATGTTCGTTCTGAAAAAAATGCAGCCGTATCAGGTCAAGAATTTGAAAAGGCAGCAGCGCTAAGAGATACAGAGCAAAAGCTGAAGGATGAAATTGAAGCTACTCGAAAAAATTGGAAAGAAGAGCAAGGTAAAGCCGAATCTAAAGTGACTGTGGATGATGTAGCAGCAGTTGTATCAATGTGGACAGGAATCCCAGTAGCTAAAATTGCTTCTGAAGAATCTTCGAAGTTATTACAGCTTGAAGAAGAGTTACACAAACGTGTAGTAGGGCAAGGAGAAGCAGTAGAAGCGATTTCTCGTGCCATACGTCGTGCAAGAGCAGGCTTAAAAGATCCAAAACGACCAATTGGCTCATTTATCTTCTTAGGACCTACAGGCGTTGGTAAAACAGAGCTTGCAAGAGCACTTGCTGAGGTAATGTTTGGCGATGAGGATGCGATGATTCGTGTTGACATGTCCGAGTACATGGAGAAACATTCGACTTCTCGTTTAGTAGGTTCACCTCCGGGCTATGTAGGCTTCGATGATGGTGGCCAACTGACAGAGAAAGTTCGCCGTAAGCCATATTCAGTCGTTTTATTAGATGAAATTGAAAAGGCACACCCTGATGTATTCAATATTCTATTGCAAGTGCTTGAAGATGGTCGTTTAACAGACTCTAAGGGACGTGTAGTAGACTTCCGCAATACAGTGGTCATTATGACTTCAAACGTTGGTGCGGATGCATTAAAATACCAAAAGAACCTTGGTTTCAATGTAGGTGGTGCAGAGTCTAAGCATAAAGACATGAAGGGTACGATGTTAGAAGAATTGAAAAAAGCATTCCGTCCAGAATTCTTAAACCGTATCGATGAAATGATTGTCTTCCACGCATTAGAAAAAGAGCACTTAAAAGAAATCATTGCGATGATGGGCAATGCTTTAACAAAACGCTTGCAAGAGCAAGACATTTCGTTAGAGCTGACTGATGCAGCACTTGAAAAAATTGCTGAAGAAGGCTATGACCCTCAATATGGTGCTCGTCCACTACGTCGTGCATTACAAAAACAAGTAGAGGATCGATTATCAGAAGAATTACTAAAGGGTAATGTAGAAAAGGGTAATCAGGTTGTCATTGATTACGTAAACGATGAGTTTGTTGTAAAGAAAAAAGAGGGAGTATCCATCTCTAAATAATTTCAAGGAAAGACAGTAAGGCTTTAAGTGCCAAGCTGTCTTTTTTTCTGTACAATTAAGGATAAGAACAAATATTCGAGGTGAAAGCAATTTGGCAAAGAAAAAAACGAAATTTGTATGTTCAGGCTGTGGCTATGAATCTGCTAAATGGATGGGAAGATGCCCTGGGTGTGGTGAATGGAATAAAATGGTGGAAGAAGTAGAAATGGTTGCAAAAGGCCCACGTGGAGCATTTCAACATTCTGCTACAGTTACTCAAAAGGCAATCCCGATTATCCAAGTGGAAGCTACTGAAGAATCGCGCGTAGCAACAGAAATGGGCGAACTCAATCGTGTATTAGGCGGTGGCATTGTACCTGGTTCTCTAGTATTAATTGGGGGTGATCCTGGAATAGGGAAATCAACATTACTATTACAGGTTTCCGCATTACTCTCGAATAAAGGGCATCGCGTACTTTATATTTCTGGAGAGGAATCTATTCGTCAAACGAAATTACGAGCAGAGCGTTTAGGAGTGATTTCTCAAGAGCTCTACATATACTCCGAAACAAACCTAGAGTTTTTAAACCAAACCATTGATGAAGTACAACCTAAATTTGTCATTGTCGATTCCATACAAACGGTTTTTCATCCAGAAGTAACAAGCGCCCCAGGTAGTGTCTCACAGGTTCGTGAATGTACAGCCGAGCTGATGCGAATCGCTAAAACAAAAGGCATTGCTATTTTTCTAGTAGGGCATGTCACAAAAGAGGGGCAAATTGCTGGGCCACGTATTTTAGAGCATATGGTGGATACTGTACTATACTTTGAAGGGGAAAGACATCATAATCATCGTATTTTACGAAGCCAAAAAAACCGCTTCGGATCTACAAATGAAATTGCTATATTTGAAATGCTTCAAGGTGGGTTAAAGGAAGTTCTAAACCCTTCTGAGTTATTTTTACAGGAGCGTTCACAAGGTGCGGCAGGGTCAACTATTGTAGCCTCAATGGAGGGGACAAGGCCAATTCTTGTTGAAATTCAATCCTTAGTTACGCCTACAAGCTTTAACTATCCTAAACGTATGGCCACAGGTGTCGATCAAAATCGAGTACAATTGCTAATGGCTGTACTAGAAAAGCGTATGGGTCTCATGCTACAAGCTCAGGATGCATATATTAAAGTTGCTGGTGGTGTCAAGCTGGATGAGCCAGCAATAGATTTAGCGGTGTTGACAAGCATTGTATCTAGTTTTAAGGATCAGGCAGTGCGTGCAACGGATTGCTTTATTGGTGAGGTCGGACTGACAGGTGAGGTCCGTCGGGTATCACGTATAGAACAGCGAGTCATTGAAGCGGCGAAGCTTGGATTTAAAAGAGCTTTCATTCCTTCTTCAAATATTGGTGGTTGGGAATTTCCGCAGGGAATTGAAATTGTTGGTGTAGAAACGATAAAAGATGCACTAAATGCATGCTTTAGAGAGTTATAAAGGAGGTTGTGCATGTTGGATATTATTCTGACATGCATTTTCCTTCACTTTTAATGCTAATATCGGAAACTCATATAAAAGAATAAACGTCCTAAATAATAGCTGATGAATGAATAAAGGATTTCATCTAGTACGAACAAAATAGAAGTTTGTAAAATTTTGTCTAACTATCTTATCCTTGTTTCACAACATCAAAAATAATGAGATTTTGACTGAGCTCATGAAAGATTTTCTACCGTAAACTATGTATAATCTTAACTAACAATTAGGAGGTGACAGCTTGTGAAAAAATTTGTTCAAATTGCGTTTTTACTGATTGGAGGAGCATTGGGCCTTGTTTTCTTACCGCCATTATACGAATTGCTTCATTTATCATCTAATCCTTGGCTAGATAATCCTTATGTATCAGTAGCTCTAGGCGCACTTTTACTGTTTACACTATCTTTTGCATTTTCCGATTACTTTGTAAGGCTCATTAGCTGGATGGAAGAAGTTCTGTTTAAGGTTCCTATCGGAGATTTATTATTTGGTACGTTTGGTTTAATAATTGGGTTGATTGTCGCTTACTTTTTAGGCTTTGCCATTGATAGTGTACCATTCCCTATTATTTCGGAAGTATTTCCAATTATCCTGTCATTTGTATTAGGGTATTTAGGGTTCCGTCTAGGTTTTAGAAAAAGAGATGAGCTCATACAGCTTTTTACATTACGTAGTACCAATACGAAGAAAAAAGCTGCTGAAGGTGCTGAAGCTCAAGAGGTTCGTGGAAGCTACAAACTGCTAGATACAAGTGTAATTATTGATGGTCGTATTGCTGATATTTCTGAAACAGGCTTCATTGAGGGTATATTAGTTGTACCTCAATTTGTGCTCACAGAGCTTCAGCATATAGCTGATTCTTCTGATACCTTAAAGCGCACAAGAGGTCGGCGTGGTTTAGATATTTTAAAAAAATTACAAGATGAACGTAAGACAAAAGTTGAAATTACAGACGAGGATTTTGAAGATGTACAAGAGGTAGATTTAAAGCTTGTCCGTCTTGCAAAAAAAATGGGCAATGATACATGCATCGTTACCAATGATTTTAACCTGAATAAAGTCTGTGAGCTCCATCATGTAAAAGTGTTAAATATCAATGATTTAGCGAATGCAGTGAAACCTGTAGTTATACCAGGTGAAGATATGCAGGTTGTGGTTATAAAGGATGGCAAAGAGCATAACCAAGGAGTTGCCTATTTAGATGATGGTACGATGATAGTGGTTGAAGGTGGTCGTAGTT
The DNA here is from genome assembly GCF_024919535.1 of Lysinibacillus sp. A4. Lineage (NCBI taxonomy): Bacteria > Bacillati > Bacillota > Bacilli > Caryophanales > Bacillaceae > Lysinibacillus > Lysinibacillus sp. A4. The sequence goes on from NZ_JANWTB010000008.1 coordinate 159,414, forward strand.
ACATCGGACAGGCAATTACAGTTACAGTTACTAGTGTGCTGCAAACATCAGCAGGTCGTATGATATTTGCTAAGCCGAAGGACGATTAGGATGTGGGGAAATGCAATATGAAGTGGTTCTACCTGCTGCCGGAAGTGGGAAGCGTATGGGTGCAGGGCAAAATAAATTATTTTTAAAGCTTTTAGAGAAACCTATTCTGGTACACACGCTAGAAGTGTTTCAACAAGATCCCGCTTGCACAGGTATTTGGCTCGCTGTAAAACCAGAAGAGCGTGGATTTATTCAAAAAATGCTAGAGGACTATAGGATTACCAAAGTGAAGGGTTTACCTGATGGGGGTGCTGAGCGACAGCATTCGGTTCATTCTTGCATGAAAGAGATGCAACAGGTAGATATTGTGCTTGTCCATGACGCAGCACGCCCGTTTATTACGCATGATATCATTGCAAAGCTTGTACAGAACGCGCATCATCATGGTGCAGCAATTGCAGGGGTTCGTGCGAAAGATACGATGAAAAAAGTATCAATGAATGGCATTATAGAGGAAACGGTTGATCGAGAAAGCCTTTGGATGGTGCAAACTCCACAAGCATTCCGTTTTGAATTAATTATGGAAGCGGAGGACGTAGCTGAAAAAGTAGGTTTTCTTGGGACAGATGAGGCAATGCTAATGGAGCGTCTCGGACATCAGGTACACATCGTAGAAAGTAGTTATGAAAATGTAAAAATGACAACACAAGAAGACTTAGTATTTGGTGAGGCAATTTTGCGTAAGCGTGGATCATTCAATCATTAAGAAATATTATATATAGAGGCTATTCATTCGTAGTTTGTTAAGGATGGATAGTCTTTTTTATTTGTTTTGTTTGGGAAAAATTATATGGTCAGAATGCCTTATTGCTTCGTAATCTGTTCATCCATATATGTATGATAATAATGACATAACTGCTAGTCGAATTAGAAACGAAGGCGTAGAAGAGAATAAAAAGTTGGAATGCTCAAATAAAGTGGATTTTATCCATGTGTGATCGTTTTACGTGTAAAATGAAATAGTGGATATATGATTAATAAGGTAATAGAATAGATGAAAAGATGTGAGGGGTGTTTATTGTGTCATTAAATGATTGGTTAAATCAAAAGGTTCCAGAAATTACAGGTTCATTAACTAGTATAAATAAACAGTACATCGACGTTGACAACTCAATAGGCTTTGATGGACGAGATCGGGTTATAAAAATAATAGATAATTTCCATGAGGTGCTGTTTCCTGGCATTTATATGACAAGACCTATTGATGAAACAAGGGTGAACGTAGTTTGCAGTAATAAGCTGCGTGAAACAGCATTAGATTTGCGGGATATTATCGAAAAAGTATTATTTTATAATATGGAGGATAGTGATCCTGCCAATTGCGAGAAGTATTGCCGTGAACAAGCAGACAAAATTGTTATGAATTTGATTAATCGATTTCCTGCCATTCGCCAAGTGCTACAAACAGATATTCAAGCGGCATATAATGGTGACCCAGCAGCTCTTTCCACAGAGGAAATTTTGCTAAGCTATCCATCTATTGTGGCTGTTTATATTCACCGCATCGCACATGAGTTATACGAAATGGGTGTACAAATTGTGCCTCGAATTATGTCAGAATATGCGCACCGATTAACGGGTATCGATATTCATCCAGGGGCTACAATAGGAGAATCATTCTTTATTGACCATGGAACAGGTGTAGTTATCGGTGAAACTTGTACTATCGGTAAGAATGTAAAAATTTATCAAGGTGTAACATTAGGTGCACTAAGCTTCCCATTAGATGAAAATGGTAATCCAATTAAGGGCATTAAGCGTCATCCGAATATTGCCGACAATGTTGTCATTTATGCTGGTGCTACTATCTTAGGGGGCGAGACGACGATTGGGCACGATTCCGTTTTAGGAAGTAATATTTGGCTAACACACTCTGTTCCCCCTTATTCACGTGTTTATAATTCACAGCCATCTCCGAATATTAGCAACAGTCAAATGAAAAATATAGAGTATCATATTTAAAGAATGTGGGGCAGTCTAGAGAGTGTAGCTTTCTAAACTGCCCATTACTGCTATAGGAGGATAATTATTAAAGTGCTTTTCAAACAACCTAGGGCAAATTTTGATATGATAATGATAAATATTAATTAAAGGAAGATGAATATGTTTCGAATTGGACAAGGTTTTGACGTACATGCATTTGAAGAAGGTCGTCCATTAATTATTGGTGGCATTACCATTCCGCATGAAAAAGGACTAGTAGGACATTCAGATGCGGATGTTCTCTTACACACTGTCACAGATGCGGCTCTAGGAGCAATTGGAGAAGGGGATATTGGCCGTCATTTTCCAGATACAGACCCTGCATTTAAGGACGCGGACTCAGCAAAATTATTAGAGTACATTTGGAAGATTGTTGAGGATAAGGGTTATTCTCTAGGTAATGTCGATTGTACCATTATGGCACAGCGTCCTAAAATGGCCCCCTATATTGGACAGATGCAACAACGTATCGCTGAATTATTACACGCAGAGCCTTCACAGGTAAATGTTAAAGCAACTACAACTGAACGATTAGGTTTTACAGGTCGCGAGGAAGGTATTGCGGCAATGGCAACAATTCTATTGATCAAGAAATAAATGTGGATGAACCCCGCTTTTATTTCCTGTAACAGAGTGGTAAAATGAACAAAGTCAATTTTTGATCGAAAATTTAGGAGGCTTTTAATTATGACGAAAGAAGTTCGCGTTCGTTACGCGCCATCTCCAACAGGTTATTTACATATCGGTGGAGCGCGTACAGCATTATTCAATTATTTATATGCAAAACATCATAACGGTAAATTCATTGTACGTATTGAAGATACGGATATTGAACGTAATGTAGAGGGCGGAGAAGCATCTCAACTAGATAACCTAAAATGGTTAGGTATTGAATATGATGAGTCCATTGATATTGGTGGACCTTATGCGCCTTATCGTCAAATGGAACGTCTTGATATTTATAAAGAGCACGCTGAAAAACTATTAGAGCAAGGTGTAGCCTACAAGTGTTTCTGTTCTTCTGAAAAGCTTGAAGCATCTCGTGAAGAACAAAAAGCAAGAGGTGTAGCTGCTCCTACTTATGATGGTACATGTCGCCACTTATCAGCAGATGAAATCGCTGCTAAAGAAGCGGCAGGTGAGCCATACACAATCCGTATGCGTGTACCTGAAAATGTAACATACGAATTTGAAGATTTAGTTCGTGGACAAGTTACCTTTGAGTCTAAAGATATTGGTGATTGGGTACTTGTAAAAGCTAATGGTATTCCAACATATAACTATGCAGTTGTTTTAGATGATCACTTTATGGAAATCTCTCACGTTTTCCGCGGTGAGGAGCATTTATCGAATACACCAAAACAAATGATGATTTTTGATGCATTTGGTTGGGAATATCCACGCTTTGGACATATGACATTAATTATTAACGAAAACCGTAAAAAACTATCTAAGCGTGATGAATCGATTATTCAATTTGTTACGCAATATAAAGATTTAGGTTATCTTCCTGAAGCGATGTTTAACTTCTTTGCGCTACTTGGTTGGTCTCCAGAGGGAGAAGAAGAGATTTTCTCAAAAGAAGAATTTATCAAAATTTTTGATGAAAAACGTCTTTCAAAATCACCATCTATGTTCGATAAACAAAAGCTAACATGGATGAATAATCAATATATTAAAAAGTTGTCTTTGGAAGAAGTTGTAGCTTTATCTTTACCACATCTACAAAAAGCAGGCTTATTACCTGAAGAACTTACTGCAGAGCAACATGCTTGGGCGACGGATTTAATCGCACTTTATCATGACCAAATGAGCTTTGGTGCAGAAATTGTCGAATTATCTAGCCTATTCTTTAACGACCATATTGAATATGATGAAGAAGCAAAAGAGGTTTTAGCAGGAGAGCAAGTACCTGAAGTAATGGCGGCATTTAAAGCACAATTGGAAGAGCTAGAAGAGTTTACACCAGATGCGGTAAAAGCTGCGATTAAAGCTGTACAAAAGACAACTGGTCATAAAGGTAAAAATCTGTTCATGCCAATCCGTGTTGTGACAACAGGTGAAACACATGGACCAGAGTTGCCGAACGCCATTTGTTTAATTGGTAAAGAGAAAGCAATTGACCGTGTAGAAAAATTTGCACAATAAAGATAAATTTATTGACAATTCATTCTTTCGTTGTAAAATGTATTTACATTGAAAAAGCGTTGATAAGGAGAAGTAAGTGGCGCATGCTCTTAAGAGAGGACCATCATCGGCTGAAAGTGGTCTGAGCCTAGGCAAAACTGAAATGCACCTTTGAGCATAAAGCTGAACGAGAGTAGGCTTTATCGAGTCATCCCCGTTAATGGATGTCCAAAGTGGAAGGCTTTTTGTCTTCAATCAGAGTGGAACCACGCAAATCGAGCGTCTCTGTCATTCCTTTTAGGAGTGATAGAGGCGCTTTTTTTATTCAACAGAAAAGGAGAGTGAAATACAATGGGTATTCAAATTTTTAACTCATTAACACGACAAAAGGAAACCTTTGTACCGCTAGAAGAGGGCAAGGTAAAAATGTATGTCTGCGGTCCTACGGTTTATAACTATATCCATATTGGGAATTCACGTCCTGTAATTGTTTATGATACAGTACGTCGTTATTTTCAGTATAAAGGCTATGATGTAAAGTTTGTTTCCAATTTTACGGATGTAGACGATAAAATTATTAAAGCAGCAAATGAGCTTGGTGAAGAAGTACATGAATTAACAGAGCGTTTTATTGCAGCCTATTTTGAAGATGTTACAGCACTGGGATGCAAAAAGGCAGATGTTCATCCACGTGTGACAGAGCATATGGACGATATCATTCAATTTATTCAAGTGCTAATTGAAAAGGGCTACGCTTATGAGTCTGCTGGAGATGTGTATTACCGTACTCGTAAATTTGATGGCTACGGTAAATTATCACACCAATCAGTTGACGATTTAAAAATCGGTGCTCGTATTGAAGCGGGCGAGAAAAAAGATGATGCGCTAGATTTTGCTCTATGGAAAGCTGCTAAGCCAGGTGAGATATTCTGGGAAAGCCCATGGGGAGATGGCCGTCCAGGGTGGCATATTGAGTGTTCTGTAATGGCTCGTGAACATTTAGGAGATACTATTGATATTCATGCTGGTGGGCAGGATTTAACTTTCCCTCACCACGAAAATGAAATTGCTCAATCAGAGGCACACAATGATAAAACATTTGCGCGTTATTGGATGCATAACGGGTATATTAATATTGATAATGAAAAGATGTCCAAATCTCTTGGGAATTTTATTCTTGTGAATGATATCCGTAAACAAATTGACCCGCAGATATTGCGTTTCTTCATGCTATCTGTCCATTATCGTCATCCAATTAACTTTGCGAAGGACCTAGTAGAAGCTGCTGCGTCAGGTTTAGAGCGCATTCGTACAGCATACAACAATGTGAAGCATCGCCTTACGACTACTGTAAGCTTAGGTGATCATTCAGAAGAATGGCTGAACAAAATTGCGGAACAGAAAGCGCATTTTGAAGAGGCAATGGATGATGATTTTAATACAGCCAACGCTATTTCTGTATTATTTGAAGTAGCTCGTATTGCTAATATTTACTTAAATGAAGCCAATACTTGCAAGAAGGTATTAGAAACCTTTATTGAAACCTTTGAAGTACTAGGTGACGTCTTAGGTATTGAATTTGCAAAAGAAGAAGAACTATTAGACGAAGAAATTGAAGCATTACTACAAGAGCGCGTCGAGGCACGTAAAAATCGTGATTTTGCTCGCTCTGATGAGATCCGTGACCATTTGCAAGCCCAAGGTATCATTTTAGAAGATACACGACAAGGAACTAGATGGAAACGAGGGTAATTAAGTTGGATAAACTTCGCAATGAAGATGTTAAACAATTAAAAGCGCTGGCGTTAGCCTATATGGGTGATGCCGTATTGGAACAAAAGGTCCGAGAATATTTGCTACGCTCTGGTCGTGTTAAACCAAACACACTACATCGAGAGGCAACTCGCTACGTCTCAGCAAAAGCGCAATCGATGATCGTTCATCGCATGATGGATGAAAATTATTTAACAGAGGAGGAATTGGCTGTGTTCCGCCGTGGACGCAATGCCAAATCCGGCTCTGTACCAAAAAATACGGATGTCCAAACCTATCGTAATAGCTCAGGCTTTGAGGCGGTGCTTGGTAGTTTATATTTATTGAATGAACTAGAACGCGTCTACGAAATCATTGCATATGCTATTCAAATAATCGAGGAATCAAAAGGAGTGTCTAAATAATGGCAGAACAGAATGGTGAAATTATTGCCGGTAAAAACCCAGTGTTAGAAGCACTTCGTTCAGGCCGCGATATGAATAAAGTATGGATTGCAGAAGGAGTAAAAAAATCTGGCGTCAATGAACTGCTAGATTTAGCCCGTGAACGTGGTGTCATAGTTCAATTTGTCCCAAAAAAGAAAGTTGACCAATTATCAAGTGCTAATCATCAAGGTATCGTTGCTTCTGTTGCCGCTTATAAGTATGCTGAACTAGAGGATTTATTTGCAGCCGCAGCTAATAAACAGGAAGATCCTTTTTTCTTAATCTTAGATGAGTTAGAGGATCCTCATAATCTAGGGTCTATTATGAGAACGGCTGATGCTATAGGAGCACATGGTATTATTATTCCTAAGCGCCGATCAGTGAGTTTAACAGCGGTAGTGGCTAAGGCATCTACAGGAGCGATTGAACATGTTCCAGTTGTACGTGTAAACAATCTTGCTCAAACAATAGATGAATTAAAAGAACGCGGTATATGGATTGCAGGGACGGATGCAAAGGGATCTGCAGATTATCGAAAAATGGATGCAACATTACCATTAGCTATCATTATCGGTAGTGAAGGCAAAGGGATGGGGCGTTTATTAAAAGAAAAATGCGATTTTTTATATCACTTACCGATGGTTGGGCATGTCACATCACTGAACGCATCAGTAGCAGCGGCTTTATTAATGTACGAAGTGTATCGTAAACGTCAAGAAGCGATTGAATAACAATGAAAAACATTTTGCTTGTTGATGGCTATAATATGATTGGATCTTGGAAAGAGCTGCGGCCATTGCGTGATACGAATTTTGAGGATGCGCGAAGAAGGTTGATAGAACTCATGGCTGAATATAAAGCAGCAATGGGTTGGCGCGTAATTATTGTTTTTGACGCCCATCTTGTACCAGGAGTAGAGCAATCTTATATAGAAAATGATGTAGAAGTCATTTATACACGAAAAAATGAAACAGCAGATGAACGTATTGAAAAAATGACACATGAATTAAAGGCTAGAAATGTACAAATTCATGTAGCAACTTCAGATATGGCAGAGCAAAGTGTTATATTTGGGAATGGTGCCTTAAGGAAATCGGCTAGAGAGCTAGAAATTGATACAAGTATTATTCAACATAAAATTACTCATGATGTGAAGCGGAAGCAAGAAAGTAAGCCGCCTTCTCGTATAGAATTAAAGCCAGATGTTGCGCTCGCCTTTGAAAAATGGCGACGAGGCTTGAAATGATTGATTGACGCATATTTTCCAATTCCGTTATACTGTTTCTAATTATCTGTTGTGGCTGAGGTGATACCATGTTTAAAAATAGCATTGTACAAGTGACACAAGATTTTGAACGATTCAATGATGAAGAGCTTATTGAAATGGTGCATCAAGGTAATACAGATGCGTTGGATTATTTAATTACAAAATACCGTTTGTTAGTAAGAGCGAAGGCAAGATCCTATTTTTTAATCGGAGCAGATAAGGAAGACATTGTACAAGAGGGCATGATAGGCTTATATAAAGCGATTCGTGATTTTAAAGGAGATAAGCTTGCATCATTCAGAGCTTTTGCAGAGTTATGTATTACAAGACAGATTATCACAGCTATTAAAACAGCAACTAGGCAAAAGCATATACCTCTAAATTCCTATATCTCTTTGGACAAGCCTATATTCGACGAAGAGTCAGACCGAACGCTTATGGATGTACTAACGGGTGCTATTATGGATGATCCAGAAGAATTGATGATTCATAGAGAAGAGTTTGGATATTTAGAAGAAAAGATGAGTGAGATTTTAAGTGAATTAGAGCTACAAGTTTTAGCCTTATATCTAGACGGCCAGTCTTATCATGAAATTTCCGCCAAATTAAATCGTCATGTGAAATCTATCGATAATGCATTGCAGCGGGTAAAACGTAAATTAGAACGTCATTTAGTCCTTGAGGAAATGTCTTAGCCCATTTAGGCCTTTATTGACATTGACAAATATAGGTGTTAGTCTTAAAAAGACAAAGTGCCGAAAAAGGTGATTATATGGCAAAAAAAGTCGTGCTAAATTGTGAGAAATGTGGTTCGAGAAATTACACGTTCCCAGCTAAAGAAGGTTCAACTGTACGTCTCGAATTAAAGAAATTTTGCTCGCATTGCAATGAACATACAATGCATAAACAAACGCTATAAAATGATATGTAAATAGACAGATTTGATTGATTCGGAGGTTAAGCTAGAATGGGCAAGATCAAAAGCTTTTTCAGCGATGTAATGTCAGAAATGCGCAAAACAAGCTGGCCGAAAAGTAAAGAACTGACGAAATATACAGTCGTTGTAATTTCAACTGTTGTCATTATGGCTTTATTTTTTGTGTTAGTTGACTTAGGTATTTCATCATTATTCCGCTGGTACTTAGATTTATAATTTAGTAAATAGCATATTTTTGAAATAGCCCGTCCATTGCAATAACGGGTTTTTTCGTTTGTTTTATCTTCATTCATTCAGCAGAAAACCCCATCTAATGGGATCGGTGGGATGGGTGAAGTGAAGCGCAAAGCAGTAAAATCTCCTCATTATGATAAATACTACTAGGAGAGTATGATAGTAGCGATAGATGACTATGCTAGTTTCGGTATATATCATCGAGCTTTCGCAAGTAATTAGCGAAAGCTATATTTTTCTAATGAGATGTTTGTGAAAAGAGTAAAAATGCATTGAGCGTATCGCGATTCATTTTCACTTTTATTTGTAAGGGAGGGACGGACGAGGAGTCCTAGTAGTTATGGAGAAAAATTGGTATGTTGTTCATACGTATTCAGGGTATGAAAACCGTGTAAAAGCAAACCTAGAGAAACGTGTAGAAACAATGGGAATGCAAGATAAAATCTTCCGTGTGATTGTTCCTGAGCATGAAGAAACAGAAATGAAAGATGGAAAAAAACGTACAATGATGCGTAAAGTTTTCCCTGGTTATGTGTTAGTAGAGTTAATCATGACAGATGATTCTTGGTATGTAGTTCGAAATACGCCTGGTGTTACGGGCTTTATCGGTTCATCTGGTGGAGGAGCAAAACCAACACCGTTATTACCTGAAGAAGCAGATCGTTTACTACAACAAATGGGTATGACTGATAAAGTTGTAGAAGTGGACATTTCTGTTGGTGAAGCAGTAGAAGTATTAGAAGGGCCGTTTGCTCATTTCCAAGGACGTGTTGAAGAAATTGACACAGAAAAAGGTAAAATTAAAGTGACGGTTGATATGTTTGGTCGCGAAACGATTATGGAGCTAGATTTCGAACAAGTTCAAAAATTATAGTTCTAACATTAGAACATTACATGCTAATTGGTAGATGTTTCGCAGATTTTGTTAATTACTACTTGCTTAAAAAAATTAAAAGTGGTATCATTTCATAGGTCAGACTGTCATACTTTTGTTTGACGTCTGTAATGATAATTTTAATGTTATCGGCACTTAGCTGACAGACAGATATTGAGTGGGAGGGGCAACCCAATTACCACATCACGGACTTAAGGAGGTGTGTCTCGTGGCTAAAAAAGTTATTAAAGTTGTTAAACTTCAAATCCCTGCTGGTAAAGCTAACCCAGCTCCACCGGTTGGTCCTGCATTAGGTCAAGCGGGTGTGAACATCATGGGATTCTGTAAAGAATTTAATGCGCGTACTGCTGATCAAGCTGGTCTTATTATCCCAGTTGAAATTTCAGTATTCGAGGATCGTTCTTTCACTTTCATTACAAAAACTCCACCTGCAGCAGTTCTACTTAAAGTAGCAGCTGGTATCCAATCTGGATCTGGTGAACCAAACCGTAAAAAAGTGGCAACGGTTAAACGTGATAAAGTTCGCGAAATCGCTGAAACTAAAATGCCAGACCTTAACGCTGCTTCAGTAGAAGCTGCTATGTTAATGGTTGAAGGTACTGCACGAAGCATGGGTATTGTTATCGAAGACTAATCCCATTTACTTGATGTTTTGTTTTTTGGAAGGTTGCGAAGTTTCTTTGTGAACACGCAACCTTTATTCGTGGGAGGTAAAATCCGCTATAACCACAATCAAGGAGGAAATATATAATGGCTAAAAAAGGTAAAAAACTGCAAGATGCAGCAAAATTAATTGATCGTAACGCACTTTACACTGCACAAGAAGCAATCGAACTTGCTCAAAAAACTAGCACAGTAAACTTCGACGCTACTGTAGAAGTTGCTTTCCGCTTAGGTATTGATACTCGTAAGAACGACCAACAAATCCGTGGTGCAGTAGTACTACCAAACGGTACTGGTAAAACTCAACGCGTATTAGTATTTGCAAAAGGTGAAAAACTTAAAGAAGCTGAAGCAGCTGGTGCTGACTATGTAGGCGATGCAGAATACATCCAAAAAATCCAACAAGGTTGGTTTGACTTCGATGTAATCGTAGCAACTCCTGACATGATGGGTGAAGTTGGTAAACTTGGTCGTGTATTAGGGCCTAAAGGTTTAATGCCAAACCCTAAAACTGGTACAGTTACTTTCGATGTAACAAAAGCTATCGAAGAAATCAAAGCTGGTAAAGTAGAATACCGTGCTGATAAAGCTGGTATTATCCACGCTCCTATCGGTAAAGTTTCTTTCTCAGCAGAAAAATTAGTAGAAAACTTCTTAGCTGTTTTTGATGTAGTTCAAAAAGCAAAACCTGCTGCAGCTAAAGGTACTTACATGAAATCTGTAAATGTTACAACTACAATGGGTCCAGCGGTTAAAATTGACGCTTCTAACGTAGTAGTAAAATAATTTATATATATGTATTGACGATAGTGGCTATACGTGATACTATAGTTGCTGTTGTGAATTATCCATTTGTACCGTAGACAGTAGGAGTGACTTGTCACTTAATGTTCCTACCGAGGACATCGGAATTCAGATTCTTATTTAAAGATGATGACTTTCAGCCTCTGTGTCTATTTGACTCGGAGGCTTTTCTTTTGTCGGTATAAATGACCCATTCTAATAGGAGGTGTCATCATGAGCAAAGCAATCGAAAACAAACAAGTACAAGTTCAAGAGATTACTGAAAAATTCCAAGGCGCTGCTTCTGTAGTAGTTGTGGATTACCGTGGTCTTAATGTTGCACAAGTAACAGAGCTTCGTAAACAACTTCGTGAAGCTGGCGTTGAGTTCAAAGTTTACAAAAACACTTTAACTCGTCGTGCTGCTGAAGCTGCTGGCCTTGAAGGAATCAACGACGTATTAGTTGGTCCTAACGCAATTGCGTTCTCAAATGAAGATGTTGTAGCGCCTGCTAAAATCATCAACGAGTTCGCTAAGAAAAACGAAGCTTTAGAAATTAAAGCTGGTATTATTGAAGGTACTATTTCTTCTGTTGAAGATGTTAAAGCACTTGCAGAACTTCCATCACGCGAAGGTCTACTTTCTATGCTTTTATCTGTACTTCAAGCTCCAGTGCGTAACTTCGCACTTGCAACAAAAGCTGTTGCAGAACAAAAAGAAGAACAAGGCGCGTAATTTAGTACGCACTAATACTTCTGCGGCCTGATCGCAAAAAATAAAACATTATCCAATTAGGAGGAAATTATAATGAATAAAGAGCAAATCTTAGAAGCTATCAAAGCTATGACAGTTCTTGAATTAAACGATTTAGTAAAAGCTATCGAAGAAGAATTCGGTGTAACAGCTGCTGCTCCAGTAGCAGTAGTTGCTGGTGGTGCTGCTGCAGCTGAAGAAAAAACAGAATTTGACGTAGTATTAGCATCTGCTGGTGCAGAAAAAATCAAAGTAATCAAAGTGGTTCGTGAAATCACTGGTTTAGGTCTTAAAGAAGCTAAAGAAGTAGTAGATAACGCTCCTAAAGCTCTTAAAGAAGGCGTTTCTAAAGATGAAGCTGAAGAAATCAAAGCTAAACTTGAAGAAGTTGGCGCATCTGTAGAAGTTAAGTAATCTCGCGTTACTTTTTAACAAAAGGAAAGCTCGTCATTTTGGCGAGCTTTTTTCTTCATTCTGAGGAGGCGTGAAAATGTCAGATCACTATTATACAAGTAAGCCTCAAACTGAAAGTAAACCACGTCACTGGACATTCAAGTTACTAGGGCATACGTTTTCATTCGAAACGGATGCAGGTGTATTTAGTAAAAGCGAAGTAGATTTTGGATCCCGTGTTTTAATAGACGCTTTTCAAATGCCTGATATTGATGGTGCGATTTTTGATGTAGGTTGTGGATACGGGCCGATAGGGTTATCGATTGCCAAAACTAATCCAGACCGTACCGTTTTTATGATGGATATTAATGAACGTGCAGTTGCGCTTTCGCAAAAAAATGCGCAAGTGAACGGTGTTCAAAATGTGCGAATATTTGTGAGTGACGGCCTATCGATGGTTGATAAAGATGTAGATGCAGCAGCTATCTTAACGAATCCACCAATTCGTGCGGGGAAGGAAACGATTTTCCGCTTTTACGATGGAGCTTACGATCGGCTAGTGTCTTCGGGTGAACTCTGGGTAGTCATTCAGAAGAAACAAGGAGCGCCATCGACAGTAAGTTACTTAGAAGAAAAGTTTTCAGAAGTCGATGTAGTAGAAAAGAAAAAAGGGTACTGGATAGTACGCGCAAAAAAATAAATGAAATATGTATAATTTATTGACTTGACAAATCGGCTATGATAATATGATACAATGCAAAAATATTATTTTGAGGTCGTATGCCCTTTTTGTATAGAATTGTTTTAATATGGGTATACTTGCCAAGATAAGTTTAGTTAACCGAAAATGAGATCTTTTTGAAGACTCGTTTTCTTTTTGTCTTTCGAAATCATACACTATTTGTATGATTTTGCAAAGACCTAATATCGCTTTATTGAGGGGTGAATGAGTTGACAGGTCAACTAGTTCAGTACGGACAACACCGCCAGCGTAGAAGCTTTGCGCGTATTAAAGAGGTGCTTGAGCTTCCAAATCTGATTGAGATTCAAACGGCGTCTTACGAGTGGTTCCTTGAAGAAGGTTTACGTGAAATGTTCCGTGACATTTCGCCGATCGAGGACTTTACAGGTAATCTTTCATTAGAATTCATCGATTATTCATTAGGTGAGCCTAAATATGATGTTGATGAGTGTAAAGAGCGAGATGTTACTTACGCAGCTCCATTACGTGTGAAAGTACGTCTTTACAACAAAGAAACAGACGAAGTGAAAGAACAAGATGTCTTCATGGGTGATTTCCCGTTAATGACAGAAACAGGTACGTTCATTATCAACGGTGCTGAACGTGTTATCGTTTCACAATTAGTTCGTTCACCAAGTGTGTATTTCCATGATAAAACTGATAAAAACGGTAAAAAAGGCTTTGGAGCTACAGTTATTCCAAACCGTGGTGCTTGGTTAGAGTATGAAACTGATGCGAAAGACGTAGTTTATGTGCGAATTGATCGTACTCGTAAGCTACCAGTAACAGTGTTACTACGTGCATTAGGTTTCGGTTCAGATCAAGAAATTATCGATATTATCGGTGATAACGAGTATCTACGTAATACGTTAGAAAAAGATAACTCTGAAAGTACAGAAAAAGCGCTTTTAGAAATCTACGAACGTTTACGTCCAGGTGAGCCACCAACAGTAGAAAGTGCGAAGAGTTTATTATACTCTCGTTTCTTCGATGCTAAACGTTATGATTTAGCGAATGTTGGTCGCTACAAAATGAATAAAAAGCTTCACATTAAAAATCGTTTATTCAACCAAACGATTGCTGAAACGCTTGTAGATCCAGAAACAGGCGAAATTTTAGTAGAAAAAGGTACAGTACTAGATCGTCGTACTTTAGATAAAATTCTACCTTACCTAGAAGATTCATCAAAAGGTATTGGTTACCGCACTTTATCACAAGTCGGTGGAGTGCTTGAAGATGATGTAACCATCCAATCTATTAAGATTTATGCTCCAAAGGATGAAGCTCAAAAAGAAATTAATATCATTGGTAATGCGTACATTGATGAAGAAGTGAAGAATATTACACCTGCTGATGTTTTATCTTCAGTAAGCTATTTCTTTAACTTACTTTACCAAGTAGGTGCAACAGATGATATTGACCATTTAGGTAACCGTCGCCTACGTTCTGTTGGTGAGTTACTACAAAACCAATTCCGTATCGGTTTGTCTCGTATGGAACGTGTAGTACGTGAGCGTATGTCAATTAATGACACAGCTGCGATCGTACCACAACAATTAATCAATATCCGTCCAGTGATTGCGTCCATTAAAGAGTTCTTCGGAAGCTCTCAATTATCACAATTCATGGACCAAACAAACCCATTAGCAGAGTTAACGCATAAACGTCGTCTATCTGCATTAGGTCCTGGTGGTTTAACGCGTGAGCGTGCTGGCTTCGAAGTACGTGACGTTCACTACTCTCACTATGGTCGTATGTGTCCGATCGAAACACCAGAGGGTCCAAACATTGGGTTAATCAACTCATTATCTTCATTTGCCAAAGTAAATAAATTTGGCTTCATTGAAACACCTTATCGTCGTATTGACCACGAAACAGGTCGAGTAACGGAGCAAATTGATTATTTAACAGCTGATGAAGAAGATAACTACTATGTAGCACAAGCAAATTCACCGTTAAATCCAGATGGTACTTTTGTAAATGATGAAGTAGTAGGTCGTTTCCGTGGTGATAACACGGTATTCAATAAAGCGCAAATGGACTACATGGATGTATCTCCTAAACAAGTTGTCTCTGCAGCGACTGCATGTATACCGTTCTTAGAAAACGATGACTCGAACCGTGCACTTATGGGTGCCAACATGCAACGTCAAGCAGTTCCACTACTTAACCCAGAAGCACCATTCGTTGGTACTGGTATGGAACATGTTGATGCGCGTGATTCAGGTGCAGCTGTAGTAGCGAAGTATGATGGTATTGTTGAGCACGTTGAA
Organism: Lysinibacillus sp. A4; assembly: GCF_024919535.1. Classification (NCBI taxonomy): domain Bacteria; kingdom Bacillati; phylum Bacillota; class Bacilli; order Caryophanales; family Bacillaceae; genus Lysinibacillus; species Lysinibacillus sp. A4. Next base: position 174,752 of record NZ_JANWTB010000008.1, read on the forward strand.
GCTCGCTCTATCCATGTACGCCGCATTGAAGTTGTAGACGGCAAAGAGGTTAAAGGCGATTTAACAAAATATAAATTACAGAAGTTCATTCGTTCTAACCAAGGTACTTCATATAACCAACGTCCACTTGTAAAAGTAGGCGAACGTGTGAAACCTCGTGACATTTTAGCAGATGGTCCATCAATGGAAAAAGGCGAACTAGCTCTTGGACGTAACGTACTGGTTGCATTCATGACTTGGAACGGCTTTAACTATGAGGATGCTGTTATTATGAGTGAGCGTCTTGTAAAAGACGATGTCTATACATCTGTTCATATCGAAGAATATGAATCAGAATCTCGTGATACAAAGCTTGGACCAGAAGAAATCACTCGTGATATTCCAAACGTCGGAGAAGATGCACTTCGTAACCTAGACGAACGTGGTATTATCCGTATTGGTGCGGAAGTACGTGACGGTGATATTCTTGTTGGGAAAGTAACGCCTAAAGGGGTTACAGAATTAACTGCTGAAGAGCGTTTATTACATGCAATCTTCGGTGAAAAGGCTCGTGAGGTTCGTGATACTTCATTACGTGTACCACACGGTGCTGGCGGTATCATTCTTGATGTTAAAGTATTTAACCGTGAAGATGGCGATGAATTACCACCAGGTGTTAACCAATTAGTTCGTGCTTATATTGTTCAAAAACGTAAAATTCGTGTTGGGGACAAAATGGCCGGACGTCATGGTAACAAAGGGGTTATCTCTCGTATCTTACCAGAAGAAGATATGCCATTCATGCCAGATGGCACGCCTGTTGATATCATGTTAAATCCACTTGGTGTACCTTCCCGTATGAATATCGGACAAGTTTTAGAGTTACACTTAGGTATGGCTTCTCGTTATCTAGGCGTTCACATGGCAACACCAGTATTTGATGGTGCTAATGAAGAAGACGTTTGGGAAACAATGGAAGAAGCTGGGATGAACCGTGACGGTAAAACAATCCTGTATGATGGACGTTCTGGTGAACCATTCGATAACCGTGTATCAGTAGGTATCATGTATATGATCAAACTTGCTCACATGGTTGATGATAAACTTCATGCACGTTCAACTGGTCCTTACTCACTTGTTACGCAACAACCACTTGGTGGTAAAGCGCAATTTGGTGGACAACGTTTTGGTGAAATGGAGGTATGGGCACTTGAAGCTTATGGTGCTGCGTATACACTTCAAGAAATCTTAACGGTTAAATCTGATGACGTTGTTGGTCGTGTGAAAACATATGAAGCCATCGTTAAAGGTGAAAGTGTACCAGAGCCAGGTGTTCCTGAGTCATTCAAAGTATTGATTAAAGAACTTCAATCTCTTGGTATGGATGTTAAGATGTTAACAGTTAATGATGAAGAAGTAGAGCTTCGCGATTTAGACGAAGAAGACGATCTTCAGCCAGCTGATGCACTTAACATTGCACCACAGCCAGATACAGAAGAAGAGCCAGTAGAGTCTTTTGAATAATGGAAAACCAAATTCACAAATGTGAATATGGTCAAACTTATTTTTCAAATTAGCCGGGCAGGATTTAACGCCCTGCCTGGCTTTTTCTTTTAATAAATCATTCTATTTCTAATCCTTTGCCAAAGAGGCAATCTTTGCAAACGATTATCGAGCTGCGTAAAAGAGTCTTTATAAAGACCTATACTAGAGGGAGGTAGGCTCCTTGATAGACGTTAATGAATTTGAATATATGAAAATTGGTTTAGCATCACCTGACAAGATTCGTTCTTGGTCATATGGAGAGGTTAAAAAACCTGAAACAATTAACTACCGTACACTAAAACCAGAAAAAGATGGTTTATTCTGTGAGCGTATTTTTGGTCCAACTAAGGACTGGGAGTGTCACTGTGGGAAATATAAACGTGTACGCTATAAAGGTGTAGTTTGTGATCGTTGTGGCGTTGAAGTAACACGTGCTAAAGTTCGTCGTGAACGTATGGGACATATCGAATTAGCAGCACCAGTTTCTCATATCTGGTACTTCAAAGGTATTCCTAGCCGTATGGGTCTAATTTTAGATATGTCACCTCGTGCTCTTGAAGAAGTTATCTATTTCGCTTCATACGTTGTGATCGATGCAGGTGCTACTAATTTAGAAAGTAAACAATTACTATCTGAAAAAGAGTATCGTGCATACCGTGAAAAATTCGGTAATACATTCGAAGCATCAATGGGTGCAGAAGCAATCAAAAAATTATTAGGTAAAATCGACCTAGAAGATGAAACGCAATCTTTAAAAGAGGAGTTAAAATCTGCTCAAGGTCAAAGACGTACTCGTGCCATTAAACGTCTAGAAGTTGTTGAATCTTTCCGTAACTCAGGAAACTCACCTGAATGGATGATTCTAGATGTACTACCTGTTATTCCACCAGAGCTTCGTCCAATGGTGCAATTAGATGGTGGTCGTTTCGCGACTTCAGATTTAAACGATTTATACCGTCGTGTAATTAATCGTAATAACCGTTTAAAACGTTTATTAGATTTAGGTGCTCCGAGCATCATCGTACAAAATGAAAAACGAATGTTACAAGAAGCTGTTGATGCATTAATCGATAATGGTCGTCGTGGACGTCCTGTAACAGGTCCTGGTAACCGCCCGTTAAAATCACTTTCACATATGTTGAAAGGTAAACAAGGTCGTTTCCGTCAAAATCTACTTGGTAAACGTGTTGACTACTCTGGTCGTTCGGTTATCGTAGTAGGTCCAAACTTAAAAATGTACCAATGTGGCTTACCAAAAGAAATGGCTATCGAATTATTCAAGCCATTCGTTATGAAAGAATTAGTAGAGCGTGGTCTTGCTCATAACATTAAATCTGCTAAACGTAAAATCGAACGTTTAAATAACGACGTATGGGACGTTTTAGAAGATGTTATCCGTGAGCATCCAGTATTACTAAACCGTGCACCAACGCTTCACCGTCTTGGAATTCAAGCATTTGAACCAACACTAGTTGAAGGTCGTGCTATTCGTCTTCACCCATTAGTATGTACAGCCTATAATGCTGACTTCGATGGTGACCAAATGGCGGTTCACGTACCATTATCAGCTGAAGCTCAAGCTGAAGCTCGTCTTCTAATGCTTGCTGCACAAAACATCCTGAATCCAAAAGACGGTAAACCTGTTGTAACACCTTCTCAAGATATGGTATTAGGAAACTACTACTTAACACTTGAACGTGAAGGCGCACGTGGTGAAGGTACTGTTTTCTATGGTCCAAATGAAGTTTTAATTGCCTATGATACAGGTCATGTACACTTGCATACACGTATCGCAATTAAAGCAAGTTCATTAAATAATCCGACATTCACTGAAGAACAAAATAATATGTTCTTATTAACAACTGTCGGTAAAGTAATCTTTAATGAAATCTTACCGGAATCATTCCCTTATATTAATGAGCCAACTGATTTCAACTTAGAGCAAGTAACACCAGAAAAATACTTTGCTAAGTTAACAATTGATGAAGAAACACTTAAAGAGCTTGAATCAGATAGTGCTTATAATAATTTAGATGAAAAAGGGAAAATTGATGCACAACGTACAGCTGTATTGCGTAAATACTTTGCATCAGTACCTGTTGTAAACCCATTCCGTAAGAAATTCTTAGGAAATATCATTGCTGAAGTATTTAAACGTTTCCACATTACGGAAACATCTAAAATGCTTGACCGTATGAAAAACCTAGGTTTCAAATATTCAACACGTGCAGGTATTACTGTAGGTGTATCTGATATCGTGGTATTACCTGATAAAGGTGAAATTTTAGCAGAAGCTCAAGAGAAAGTAGATAAAGTTCAAGCGCAATTCCGTCGTGGTTTCATTACTGAGGATGAGCGTTATGATCGCGTTATTTCAAGCTGGAGTGCTGCAAAAGATGAAATTCAAGCGAAGCTGATGAAGTCACTTGAGAAAACAAACCCAATTTTCATGATGTCTGATTCAGGTGCCCGTGGTAATGCATCTAACTTTACTCAGCTAGCTGGTATGCGTGGTCTGATGGCCAACCCGGCTGGTCGTATTATCGAACTTCCAATCAAATCTTCATTCCGTGAAGGTTTAACAGTATTAGAGTACTTCATCTCAACTCACGGTGCTCGTAAAGGTCTTGCCGATACAGCCCTAAAAACTGCCGATTCAGGTTACTTAACGCGTCGTCTTGTTGACGTTGCACAAGATGTTATCGTTCGTGAAGATGACTGTGGTACTGACCGTGGCTTAACGATTGGTGCACTAATGGAAGGCACAGAGTTAATTGAAGCTCTAGATGAACGTATTGTTGGTCGTCATACGAAGAAAACAATCTTCCACCCTGAAACTGGTGAAGTAATTCTTGCAAAAGACGGTTTAATCGACCAAGATATCGCTCGTGCAATTATTGAGGCTGGTATTGAAGAAGTGACAATCCGTTCAGCATTTACATGTAATACAAAACACGGCGTTTGTAAAAAATGTTACGGCATGAACTTGGCGACAGGTGAGAAGGTTGAAGTTGGGGAAGCAGTTGGTATTATTGCGGCTCAATCAATCGGTGAACCAGGTACACAGTTAACAATGCGTACATTCCATACAGGTGGGGTTGCCGGTGATGATATTACACAAGGTCTTCCACGTATCCAAGAGATCTTTGAAGCACGTAATCCAAAAGGTCAATCTGTTATTTCAGAAATTGCTGGTACGGTTTCAGATATCACAGAAATTCGTGAAGGCTTAAAAGAAATTACAATTCAAGGTGACGTAGAAACTCGTAAGTATCAAGCACCTTATAACGCACGTTTGAAAGTTATCGAAGGTGATAATGTAGAACGTGGTCAAGTTTTAACAGAAGGTTCTATCGATCCAAAACAATTGCTAAAAGTCAAAGACGTTTCAACTGTTCAAGAATATTTATTAAAAGAAGTTCAAAAAGTATACCGTATGCAAGGGGTAGAAATTGGGGATAAACACATTGAGGTAATGGTTCGCCAAATGCTTCGTAAAGTGCGTGTAATTGAAGCTGGAGATACAGAATTACTACCTGGCTCATTACTAGATATCCACCAATTCTCAGAGGCAAACGTAGACGCTGTTATGAATGGCAAAAACCCTGCAACTTGTCGCCCTGTTATCCTTGGTATTACAAAAGCTTCTCTTGAAACAGAATCATTCTTATCTGCAGCATCGTTCCAAGAAACAACACGTGTGTTAACAGATGCAGCAATTAAGGGTAAACGTGACGAACTTCTTGGATTAAAAGAGAACGTAATTATCGGTAAACTTGTTCCTGCAGGTACTGGTATGCAACGTTATCGTCAAATCCGCATCGAAAAAGATGAGCTTGACACAGAAGTCGTTTCTGCTGAATAAACATTAAATTAGGCCGAAGAGATGCATATTTTCATCATCTCTTCGGACTTTTTCAAGATATTAGTTGACAGTGTAAATGAGTAATGATAATATATTGAAGGTTGATAGTTAACTGTCTGTACTTCGGAGGATATGTAAATGTCTTATGATAAAGTAAGGGCTAGTCAAACAATCATAGGTACAAAGCAAGCAGTAAAAGCAATGCGAGCTGGTTCAGTGAAAGAACTTTTTGTGGCACTTGATGCAGACAATTGGGTAACCGATTCGGCCATATCTTTCGCGAGAGAAATCGGTATACCAGTTATTCTTGTTGAGTCCAAAAAGGAACTGGGCAAAGCCTGTGGAATCCATGTTGGAGCTGCGGTAGTTGCGATTACTGTAGAGTAGTTTTTGTGTAGAATGCACAAAGACTTTGTTTTTACCCAAAAAATGAACCACCTGGATGTGTGGTATTAAAAAAAGAAGGAATGAAGGGAGGAAAAATCGATGCCTACAATTAACCAATTGGTACGTAAGCCTCGTAAATCTAAAATCACGAAATCAAATTCACCAGCGTTAAACAAAGGATATAACTCATTTAAAAAATCTTTAACTGATGTTAAATCTCCACAAAAACGTGGTGTTTGTACTCGTGTAGGTACAATGACGCCTAAAAAACCAAACTCAGCGTTACGTAAATACGCTCGTGTACGTTTAACTAACCAAATCGAGGTTACAGCGTACATTCCTGGTGAAGGCCACAACTTACAAGAGCACAGTGTTGTTCTTATCCGTGGCGGTCGTGTAAAAGACTTACCGGGTGTTCGTTACCATATCGTTCGTGGTGCTCTTGATACTGCTGGTGTAAACGGTCGTATGCAATCACGTTCTTTATACGGTACAAAACGCCCTAAAGAAAAAAAATAATTTAAATCCCACTATATATTTACTCAATGAAAGGAGGAAAACACATGCCTCGTAAAGGTCCTGTTTCCAAACGTGACGTGTTACCAGATCCAATTTATAATTCAAAACTAGTAACTCGTTTAATCAATAAAATGATGATTGATGGTAAAAGAGGTACTTCTCAAAAGATTTTATACGGTGCGTTCGAACTAGTTAAAGAACGTTCTGGTCAAGATCCAATCGAAGTATTCGAAGCTGCTCTAAATAACGTAATGCCAGTTCTTGAAGTACGTGCTCGCCGTGTTGGTGGTTCTAACTACCAAGTACCAGTTGAAGTACGCCCAGAACGTCGTACAACTTTAGGTCTTCGTTACCTAGTTAACTATTCTCGTCTTCGTGGTGAAAAAACTATGGAAGAGCGTTTAGCTAACGAAATCCTTGATGCTTCTAACAACACTGGTGCATCAGTTAAGAAACGTGAAGATATGCACAAAATGGCAGAAGCGAACAAAGCATTCGCTCACTACCGTTGGTAATCTAAACATAGCATAAGCCCAATATGGAAGGAGAAATACCTAATGAAACGCGAATTCTCACTAGAGAATACTCGTAATATTGGGATCATGGCTCACATTGATGCTGGTAAAACAACAACAACTGAGCGTATCCTTTATTACACAGGTAAGATTCACAAAATCGGTGAAACTCATGAAGGCGCTTCTCAAATGGACTGGATGGAGCAAGAGCAAGAACGTGGTATCACAATCACTTCTGCTGCGACAACAGCTCAATGGAAAGGCAACCGCGTAAACATCATCGATACTCCTGGACACGTAGACTTCACTGTAGAAGTAGAACGTTCTTTACGTGTACTTGACGGCGCAGTAACTGTACTTGATGCTCAATCTGGTGTTGAACCTCAAACAGAAACTGTATGGCGTCAAGCTACAACTTACGGTGTACCACGTATCGTATTCATTAACAAAATGGATAAAATGGGTGCAGACTTCCTATATTCTGTAGGTACTTTACACGAGCGTTTACAAGCAAATGCTCATCCAATCCAATTACCAATTGGTGCGGAAGATGAGTTCAAAGCAATTATTGACCTAGTTGAAATGGATGTAACTTACTACGATAACGAAGAAGGTACAGCATTACGTGAAGGTCAACCAATTCCTGAAGAATTCCAAGCGCAAGCTGAAGAATACCGTGAGAAGTTAATCGAAGCAATCGCTGAAGTTAACGAAGAAATCATGGAAAAATACTTTGCTGGTGAAGAAATTACAAAAGAAGAGCTTAAAGCGGCTATCCGTAAAGCGACAATCGCTGTAGAATTCTACCCAGTAATCTGTGGTACAGCATTCAAACACAAAGGTGTTCGTAAAATGCTTGACGCAGTTATCGATTACTTACCATCACCAGTTGATGTACCAGCTATTAAAGGTACAACTCCAGATGGTGATGAAACTGAACGTCCATCATCAGACGAAGCGCCATTCTCAGCTTTAGCATTTAAAGTTATGACTGACCCATTCGTAGGTAAATTAACGTTCTTCCGTGTGTACTCTGGTGTTCTTGAATCAGGTTCATACGTACAAAACTCTTCAAAAGGTAAACGTGAACGTGTAGGTCGTATCCTACAAATGCACGCTAACAGCCGTGAAGAGATTTCAAAAGTATTTGCTGGTGATATCGCAGCTGCTGTAGGTCTTAAAGATACAACAACTGGTGACACTCTTTGTGAAGAGAAAAACCTTGTTATCCTTGAGTCTATGGAGTTCCCAGAACCAGTTATCTCTCTTTCTGTAGAACCAAAATCAAAAGCTGACCAAGATAAAATGGGTCAAGCTTTACAAAAACTACAAGAAGAAGATCCAACATTCCGTGCACATACAGACCAAGAAACTGGTCAAACAATTATCTCAGGTATGGGTGAGCTTCACCTTGATATCTTAGTTGATCGTATGCGCCGTGAATTTAAAGTAGAAGCTAACGTAGGTGCTCCAATGGTATCTTACCGTGAAACATTCCGTGGCTCTGCTCAAGTTCAAGGTAAATTCACTCGTCAATCAGGTGGTCGTGGTCAATACGGTGACGTATGGATCGAGTTCTCTCCAAATGAAGAGGGTAAAGGCTTTGAATTCGAAAATGCTATCGTTGGTGGTGTAGTACCACGTGAATATATTCCAGCTGTAGAAGCAGGTCTTCGTGACTCGCTTGACCGCGGTGTAATCGCTGGTTACCCATTAATCGACATCAAAGCGAAATTATTCGATGGTTCATACCATGATGTTGACTCAAACGAAATGGCATTTAAAATCGCTGCATCAATGGCACTTAAAGCTGCTGCATCAAAATGTAGTCCAGTTCTTTTAGAGCCTATGATGAAAGTTGAAGTTGTAATTCCTGAAGAATATCTTGGTGATATCATGGGTAACATCACTTCTCGCCGTGGTCGCGTAGAAGGTATGGAAGCTCGCGGTAACGCTCAAGTTGTTCGTGCGATGGTTCCACTTTCAGAAATGTTTGGATATGCAACAACTTTACGTTCTGCAACGCAAGGTCGTGGTGTATTCTCAATGGTATTCGATCATTATGAAGAAGTACCAAAATCAATCTCTGAAGATATCATCAAAAAAAATAAAGGTGAATAATTGAAATTTCATCTTGCATAAAGTATAACTAATTTGTAAGCTATGATTGCAGGATAGGGGATGGGCCCGTTCTCTATCAGCATTCATTCTATAAATTTTAAATCTAAAACATACAATTTTGAGGAGGCAATCTCTAATGGCTAAAGAAAAATTTGACCGTTCTAAAACGCATGCTAACATTGGTACAATCGGACACGTTGACCATGGTAAAACTACTTTAACTGCTGCAATCGCTACAGTTCTTTCTAAAAAAATGGGTGGTACAGCTAAATCTTACGCTGATATCGATAACGCTCCAGAAGAAAAAGAACGTGGTATCACAATCAATACTTCTCACGTAGAATACGAAACTGAAACTCGTCACTATGCACACGTTGACTGCCCAGGACACGCTGACTATGTTAAAAACATGATCACTGGTGCTGCTCAAATGGACGGCGGTATCTTAGTAGTATCTGCTGCTGACGGCCCAATGCCACAAACTCGTGAACACATCCTTTTATCTCGTCAAGTAGGTGTTCCATACTTAGTAGTATTCATGAACAAATGTGATATGGTTGACGACGAAGAATTATTAGAATTAGTAGAAATGGAAATCCGTGACCTACTATCTGAATATGACTTCCCAGGTGACGATATTCCTGTAATCAAAGGTTCTGCTCTTAAAGCTCTTGAAGGTGAACCAGAATGGGAAGAAAAAATCGTTGAATTAATGGACGCTGTAGATTCTTACATCCCAACTCCAGAACGTCAAACTGACAAACCATTCATGATGCCAGTAGAGGACGTATTCTCTATTACTGGTCGTGGTACAGTTGCAACTGGCCGTGTTGAACGTGGTCAAGTTAAAGTTGGTGACGTAGTTGAAATCATCGGTATCGCTGAAGAAGCTAAATCTACTACTGTAACTGGTGTAGAAATGTTCCGTAAATTATTAGACTATGCTGAAGCTGGTGACAACATCGGTGCTTTACTACGTGGTGTTGCTCGTGAAGAAATCCAACGTGGTCAAGTATTAGCTAAACCAGGTTCAATTACTCCACACACTAACTTCAAAGCTGAAGTTTACGTTTTATCAAAAGAAGAGGGTGGCCGTCATACTCCATTCTTCTCTAACTACCGTCCTCAGTTCTACTTCCGTACAACTGACGTAACAGGTATCTGTAACTTACCAGAAGGCGTTGAAATGGTAATGCCTGGTGATAACATCGAAATGACAGTTGAACTTATCGCTCCAATCGCTCTTGAAGAAGGTACTAAATTCTCTATCCGTGAGGGTGGCCGTACTGTAGGCGCTGGCGTAGTTGCTTCTATCCAAAAATAATTTTAGCTCTTGCTAATTCCAAACCAATCTGTAGGGACGCCTACAGATTGGTTTTTTGTGTTAAAATAAAGAAAAATTAGAGTTTTAATTAGTGTATGTGTACATAACCACAAGCATGTCCTCTAGCGTAAATAATTAAAGGGAAAGGGGAACTGAGTATGGACATGAAAATTTTGCTGATTGAAGATGATCCTTCTATTTTTAGCATGATTCAAGAACGTTTTGAGCAGTGGTCACTAAACGTGGTTGGACCTAAAAATTTTCAGAAGGTGATGGATGACTTTATAGAGGAGAAGCCCCATCTCGTGCTAATTGATATTCAATTGCCTGCCTATGACGGCTTTCATTGGTGTCGTGAAATTCGTCATTTATCCAAAGTGCCAATCCTTTTTCTTTCTTCCCGAGATCACCCGATGGATATGGTGATGGCTATGCAAATGGGGGCTGATGATTTTATTCAAAAGCCTTTTCATATGGAAGTTTTACTCGCAAAAGCACAGGCTATTTTACGTAGAACCTATGATTACGTTGAAGAAAAAATGGATGTTACACGTTTTAACGATGCCATAATTGATTATGCGAGAAGTGAAATTATGTATAATGGTACCATTGCTTCTTTAACAAAAAATGAACTTTTTATTTTAAGAATATTAGTGGAGCAGGCTAATCATATCGTTTCAAGAGACGAGCTAATGAGAAAACTATGGGATGACGAACGTTTCGTAAACGATAATACTTTGTCTGTAAACGTTAATCGGTTACGTACAAAGCTAGAGGATATTGGTTTACATGAGGTAATACTAACAAAAAAGGGACTTGGTTATATGGCAGTATGCTGAGGGATGTGAGGGGAATTGTTATTATTATTTATTAGAGAACGCTTTGCTTGGATAGGATTTTTTATTTTTACTCTGATAATTCTAAATGTGCTGTTTTCTTTAGATGTTGGTTTAAATGGGGTTTCTATTTGGTATGTAAACGTTAGTTTACTTGTATGTTTTATACTCTTTTTTTGGTGTCGCTATGTCATCGAAGTTGGGAAATTAAAAGATTTCCTGGGAAATATGGATAGCCACCTTGATGATGCACATAGAAATAGTTTAGCTTTATCTCCTTTTCAAGAAGTATACTTTCGAAAAATGGAGGATGCATTTTTTGAAAAGAATTTAGAGTTAAATCAAGCCAAAGTGCAGATACAAGAACATTCTGATGAACTATTAGCTTGGGTCCATGAAGTAAAAGCACCTTTAACTGCCATTAATTTAATGTTTGAACATATTGAGGATTTACAGCTACGTCGAAAATTAGAGAATGAATGGCTAAGACTACATCTTTTGGTTGATCAACAACTGCATCAAACAAGATTATACGCTATTGAAAAAGATAATTATTTAAATGAGATTGAACTGAAGCCCATTATTTATAAAGAAATCCGAGCTATGCAAGCTTGGTGTCTTGAAAAAGGCATTGGCTTTGAAATTGGTGAACTGACAGAGATGGTTATGACAGATGGCAAGTGGCTAGCTTTTATTATTCGACAAATTCTTTCGAATGCCATCAAGTATAGCCCAGTAAATTCTGAGATAACAATCTTTACAGAACATGATTCTACAGGTGCAACATTACTACATATTAAAGATATAGGTAGGGGTATACCTTTAGACGATTTACCTAGGATTTTTCAAAAATCTTATACAGGAACAGCGGGAAGGGAATCCTCTCAATCTACAGGTATGGGTCTCTATTTAGCATCTAATGTAGCCCATAAAATTGGTATTCGTATTAATGTTCAATCTAAAGTTGGTGAAGGCTCGCTATTTACACTACGTTTCCCCTTACAAAATGAATATGCGAAACTAACAGGTAGATGACGAAAATGTCACCTACCTTTTTATATTGTCATGTAAAACGCACGAATGATTAGGTTTGACAGGGTACACTTGAACTATAGAAAGGGGCGTTATGAAGTGACAGTTTTAATAGGACGTAAAATAAAGAAAGTGTATGGAAAAAAATCAACGGCTCAGGAAGTATTAAAGGGTATTGATGTAGAAGTGAATAGAGGAGAATTTGTAGGTATTATGGGACCTTCTGGCTCTGGTAAAACAACGCTTTTAAATGTCTTATGCTCAATTGACTTTGCGACAGAAGGTGTTATTGAGATAAACGGTCATAGTTTACGTGGTATGAAAGAAAAGGCTTTAGCAAACTTCCGAAGAGAGCAGCTGGGATTTATATTTCAAGACTATAATTTATTAGATACCTTGACAGTAAAAGAAAATATTCTTCTACCGTTAGCCATCAGTAAGTTACCAAAAGCTGTTGCCGAAAGTCGAGTGAAGGAACTCACTTCTTTGTTGGGAATCACGGAAATTTTAAATAAATACCCCAACGAAATATCAGGTGGACAAAAACAGCGTACCTCTGCTGCACGTGCACTTATTACCAATCCGTCATTGGTATTTGCAGACGAGCCCACTGGTGCACTAGATTCTAAATCAGCTACAGCCCTGCTTCAAAATCTACAAAATATAAATGAAACAAAAGAAGCGACAATTATGATGGTTACACACGATGCTGTAGCTGCAAGTTTCTGTACACGTGTGTTATTTCTAAAGGATGGCCTTATCTATAGTGAACTTTATAAGGGCGATAAAACAAGGCAGGCCTTTTTCAAAGAAATCATGCATACACAAAGTGTGCTAGGCGGTGACGGGTATGAGTCTTAGTAAGTTAGTACTTCGAAGTATGAAGAAAAATATGAAGCACTACTATCTATATTTCTTTGCACTTATTTTTAGTGTTACCTTATACTTTTCGTTTGTCACCTTGCAAAATAATACGGAGGTGTGGGCTGCTGTTCAAATGAGTGGAACAGCTACGGCCGGATTTAAGGCAGCAACTTATATTCTTTATTTTATCGTTTTGTTCTTCGTTCTGTATGCAAACCATTTATTTATGAAGCGTCGTAGTAAGGAAATAGGTTTGTATCAACTGATCGGTATGACTAAGGGGCTAATCGTGCGTTTATTAGCGGTTGAAAACATTCTCTTATTTGTTGGAGCCGTTATTATAGGTATGTTGGCAGGCTTCTTTAGTTCTCGTGTCTTTGCAATGATTTTGCTTCGAGTGCTTGAAAAAGAAGCTCTTGTAACCATGACTTTTAGTACACAAGCATTAATGCAGTCGATGATTGTTTTTACTATCTTATTGATCATTGTTCTTATACAGATGGCTTGGATGATTCATCATGTGTCATTGTTATCATTATTTAGTGCAGCAAAACAAGCAGATGAGCGTGTGAGACGCTTTAGTGCGTTCCAGATGGTTATTGGCTTTTTGGGTCTTATACTGATTGTTTATGGCTACTATGCATCGACAAAGTTGTTCGATATCGAATCTGCTGGTAATTTATTTATCAATATGATAATTATTTTAGCTACTACAATTGGTGGAACATTCCTTGTTTTTCGTTTCTCTGTAGCATTTATTATGAATACTATTCGCCTAAAGAAAAAAGGGCATTTATCCATAAAGGATGTATTAGCATTAACGCCCATCATGCATCGCATGAAGAGCAATGCAAAGTCATTAACGCTAATCACCGTGTTAACAGGCGTTTCTCTAGGCGTGACGACTCTTTCCTATATCGCCTACTACTCCTCGGAAGCATCTGCATATAGCCAAGTACCTGGTGATTTCATATTGCTTGAAGAGCAAGGGGAGGGATTTTTAGAGAAGTTAGAGGAAAATAATATTGCTTATGATAAAATTGACTACCGTCTTCAGGGAGTAACCGCTGCTGTAGGTCAATTGATGTCTAAAAAACAGCAGGATAACCCTTTATATACAATGGAAGGCACAATTTATACCATTCCGCTTTCAGATTACCAGCAGAGTGTTCCAGAAGCTAAGCTTTCAGGGAATGAGGTTATCTTAACAAACTATGGTGGTTATATGGCTGAAATGTTCCCGTTAGAGAAAGATCATGATTTAGTAGTATCTGCAGGAGAACTTGAAGAAACTTTTCATGTCGTTGATATCCACGATAAAAGCGTGATAAGTGGTATTGTAACGGCTGGGGGTGGTGGACCTATCTTTGTTGTGACAGATGATATGTTTAAAAGTTTAACTACACAGGCAGCTCTTTATCCTTGGCATCATCAAACAACAATTACTTTAAAATCTAACGAAGATATTGCAACAGCAGAAAAATTATATATTCAATCAAATGCAGGTATTATTACGGCTGTAGATGATAAGGGGCAGACAAAGCAATATACACAATCATCCTATGAAGGAAAACGTAAAGACAATATTGAATCATTGGGTCTTACCATCTTTACAACAGCATTTTTAGGGTTAGCGTTTTTAATGACCACAGGTAGTATTCTATACTTTAAACAAATGTCTGAGGCGGAGGAAGAACGTGATTCCTATACAATCCTACGAAAGATTGGTTTTGCTGAAAAAGATATCATGAAGGGTATTTATATGAAACAGGCCTTTAATTTCGGTGTTCCATTAGTTATTGGGTTATTGCATAGCTACTTTGCTGTTAAGTCAGGATGGTTTTTATTTGGGACAGAGTTAACAGCTCCCTTGTGGATTGCAATGTGCTGTTATATAGCTTTATATACGATTTTTGCTATTCTATCGGTAGGCTACTATAAAAAGGTTGTACGTCAGTCGTTGTAATATTAAATAAGAGGAAACTCGGAAACAGTGTGGTGGTTATCATTACACTGTTTTTTTAGTGCAAAAAATATAGAAGTTACAAAAAACCTTGACTTTCAATTATCAGAATAATAAAGTTTAACATGTTAGTAATTTAGTGTATGAAAGTAGAGTGTAACAATGAATGCAGTAATTGCGGCTGTTGCCGTTATGTTAATATTAAGCTTGCTTCGCATCAATGTAGTTCTCTCGTTAGTTCTAGGAGCATTTGTAGGTGGTCTAACTAGTGGGATGGGCATTGAGTCAACAGTCCAATCATTTACAGAGGGATTAGGAGCAGGAGCAACCATTGCATTAAGTTATGGCTTACTTGGTGGTTTTGCAATCGCCATTGCCAAAACAGGAATACCCGAATTAATGATAGCCGGGATGTTAAAAATATTAAAGGGTGAAAGTAATAGAAAAGGACTTGTGAAGGTATTAATTTTCTTCCTTATTTTTGTGATGTCTATTTTATCTCAAAATGTTATTCCTATTCATATTGCCTTCATTCCATTATTAATACCTCCTATTTTAAAGATTTTAAATATGCTAGAAGTCGATCGACGTATAATTGCAACGTTGATTGCAGTAGGCTTAATTGGTACTTATAGTTTTGTACCTGCTGGTTTTGGAGCAATCTTTCAAGATATCGTTGCTACACAAGTGTCAGAGGCAGGAATGGCTGTTTCTTCACGTGATGTCCCTGCAGCAATGGGTATTCCCGTATTAGGAATGCTAATCGGATTGATAATTGCCTTCGCTGTATACCGCAAACCAAGACATTATAAGCATAGTGAAGTGGAGACGGAATCTTTAAATGTAAACGTCAGCAAATTCATTATGTTTTCTACAGCTCTGGCACTAGTAATATCACTATGCGCTCAAGTGTTAACAGACTCAATGATTGTAGGCTCGTTTGCAGGTATTATGATTATGTATTTTACAGGTGCTCTTAAATGGAGAGAAGCAGATGATATTCTTTCTGAAGGAATGAAGATGATGGCCTTTATTGGCTTTGTTATGATTGCGGCAAATGGTTTTGCGGCGGTAATCAATGCAACAGGTGATGTGGACAGCTTAATTACAAATTCACTCACTGTATTAGAAGGAAATAGAAGTCTTGCTGTCTTCATCATGTTAGTCATAGGATTAGTTGTGACGATGGGGATTGGTTCGTCCTTCGCTACAGTGCCTATAATCGCGACACTATTTGTTCCGCTAGCACAAGGTTTAGATATGAGTCCTTTAGCGATATTATGCTTAATCGGTACAGCTGGTGCTTTAGGAGACGCAGGTTCTCCAGCATCCGATTCTACATTAGGGCCAACAGCAGGCCTTAATGTTGATGGCCAGCATCATCATATTTGGGATACCTGTGTTCCTACGTTTATTTTCATTAACATACCACTAATCCTGTTTGGTTGGATTGCTTGTGTGTTCTTTCTATAATAAGGAGGTAGTTTCTATAATTATATAGAAACTACTCAGACTGTAGACAAAAGCCCTCGAGAAGTTCACTCTCAAGGGCTTTTATCATTTTTCTTCCTATGTCGTCTTGATATTTGGTCATACATTACCAAATCCAACATACGCTTCGAGCATAGTTGCTCTCTTAAGCTACTTGCCACGTCCAAGTAGCCAGTTTCTTTAAATTCATGGCAGCAAAAGTAAGCATCGCCTGCATGGACAATTTTTTCAGACCTCTTAAGGTTGTCCATCGCATACCATGCTTTTCTTTTGCATCGGCAA
>NZ_JANWTB010000009.1:0-176468 GCF_024919535.1 Lysinibacillus sp. A4
AAGATGAGATTTCCCATTACGCAAGTAAGTAAGATCCCTCAAAGACGATGAGGTAGATAGGTTCGAGGTGGAAGTGTGGTGACACATGGAGCTGACGAATACTAATCGATCGAGGACTTAACCAAAAAAGTTTGAAACATTCAATGCACCGTTTATCCAGTTTTGAAAGAATAAAATATTAGAATATACTTGTAATTTTTATAAGATATGTTATAATAAGTATTGTCTTTCAAATAGTCTAGTGATGATGGCAAAGAGGTCACACCCGTTCCCATACCGAACACGGAAGTTAAGCTCTTTAGCGCCGATGGTAGTTGGGGGCTTCCCCCTGTGAGAGTAGGACGTCGCTAGGCTATATACTAAAATTATTCCGAAGTAGCTCAGTTGGTAGTAGCACCTGACTGTTAATCAGGTTGTCGCAGGTTCGAGTCCTGCCTTCGGAGCCATTCTTGGAGAGTTGTCCGAGTGGCCGAAGGAGCACGATTGGAAATCGTGTAGGCGGTTAACACTGTCTCAAGGGTTCAAATCCCTTACTCTCCGCCAGCACTTTGATGTGTTCCAAACGATGGCCCCTTGGTCAAGTGGTTAAGACACCGCCCTTTCACGGCGGTAACACGGGTTCGAATCCCGTAGGGGTCACCAATTCAATACCCAGATGGAGGATTAGCTCAGCTGGGAGAGCATCTGCCTTACAAGCAGAGGGTCGGCGGTTCGAGCCCGTCATCCTCCACCATTATTTTAACAATATTATAGTATTATCGCGGGGTGGAGCAGTGGTAGCTCGTCGGGCTCATAACCCGAAGGTCGTTGGTTCAAATCCAGCCCCCGCAACCAAATGGTCCCGTGGTGTAGCGGTTAACATGCCTGCCTGTCACGCAGGAGATCGCCGGTTCGATCCCGGTCGGGACCGCCATTTATTTTAAAATATGGGTCAGTAGCTCAGTTGGTAGAGCATTAGATTGAAGCTCTAAGTGTCGGCGGTTCGATTCCGTCCTGACCCATCTTATTTTTTTGCCGGTTTAGCTCAGCAGGTAGAGCAACTGACTTGTAATCAGTAGGTCGTGGGTTCGATTCCTATAGCCGGCACCAGATATTCCCGGAGGGGTAGCGAAGTGGCTAAACGCGGCGGACTGTAAATCCGCTCCTTAGGGTTCGGCGGTTCGAATCCGTCCCCCTCCACCAGTTTTATTATTTTAGGGGCATAGTTCAACGGTAGAATAGAGGTCTCCAAAACCTTTGGTGTGGGTTCGATTCCTACTGCCCCTGCCAATTAATTTTATGGCGATTGTGGCGAAGTGGTTAACGCACCGGATTGTGGTTCCGGCATTCGTGGGTTCGATTCCCATCAGTCGCCCCATCTCATATAAAATTAATAAACATCATAATACAATGGCGATTGTGGCGAAGTGGTTAACGCACCGGATTGTGGTTCCGGCATTCGTGGGTTCGATTCCCATCAGTCGCCCCATTGTTGGGGTATAGCCAAGCGGTAAGGCAACGGATTTTGATTCCGTCATGCCTAGGTTCGAATCCTAGTACCCCAGCCATTTTTGCGGAAGTAGTTCAGTGGTAGAACACCACCTTGCCAAGGTGGGGGTCGCGAGTTCGAACCTCGTCTTCCGCTCCATGTATGACGGCGGCATAGCCAAGTGGTAAGGCACGGGTCTGCAACACCCTTATCACCGGTTCAAATCCGGTTGCCGCCTCCATATTTTAACTGTTAATCGGTTTATCCGATTTTTTTTATCTCCATTATGCCGGTGTGGCGGAATTGGCAGACGCGCACGACTCAAAATCGTGTTCCTTTGGAGTGTCGGTTCGACCCCGACCACCGGTATCATCAAATTAATAAAAATTAAGAAAGCTCATAAATCTTGATATAACAGGGTTTATGAGCTTTTTATATTAGGGGAATTGCAACAGGTTTAGAAAGAGAAGGATTCTTTTTGAAGAAAAGGTCAACGAGAATAAAAAAAGTATAGAAAATTCATTGGAAGAGAATAGTATGAGTTTTAACATAGAAGTTACTCATGGGTTTGAATCTCCAAAGGAATCATTAGAAACATAATTAAAACAAGAATGTTTATATTAGCATTCTTGTTTTTTTATGTGATAAAACATTGTGTGTCAGAACGTTCGCTATGATAGACTAAGCAGTTATGTTTATGTAAAACAGGTAAATTTGTTTTACAAATTTTACAGGGCTTTAGAGGGTAATAAATATCTTTACAATATTTTTCTATAAAGGTTGTGCCATTTTAGACGCCTGAAAAGAATAGGTTTATCCTATAGATTTTAGGTAAAAGACAAAGACATCTGTTTCAACATCAATAATTTTTTGAACTTTGGTGGAGAGAGAATATTTTCTTTTATACATTGATTTTTAGATTTCTATTTTTAAGATCTTTCATGGACCAATAAAACCCTACGAGTTGCATCTTCTAGTTGATTGAAAGTTAACAATCAACTAGAAGGTGCAGTTTTTATATATGTGTTGAGTGATGGACTTGATGTGGATGTAATCGATAGCACAAGAGTTGTCATTTTACTCCACTACATTTATATAATCATAAACGTAATGGAGTAAGTAGAAAAAATACGGTTATGTGGAAGAAAGAAGATGATAAGAGTAAAGAGACTGTTAGAGCTTATGACTGTGTATAGTAGTAATACAGGAACAGTATTAAAGGATTGTTCACAATGTAAAAGAGGAGGAAGTGGTAAAAGGGATGCGTGTAAAAAAATCAAAGTATCTTCTTTCCTATAAAGAAGAGGATGAATATCTAATTATTAATATTTATACGAATCAAATTTACGCACTAGATAAATTTAGTTCATTTATTTGGGAAGAGTTTGATAAAACACCAATAGTCTCTGATATTTCCAAATTAATAGCTAAAAGGACAAATGAAGATATTTTAATTATTCAAAAGGATTTAGATGGATTTTTAAATTCGTTGTCAAAAGGAGGTTTAATTAAATTTGTATAATATTTTATATTTATACAAAGAATTAATATTTTTAGATTTCCAAATACGGAGAAAAGGTTTTGATGAAGTCTTTAGACGCTATATAAAAAAATATACTATAGAGGGTTCTAAAGAGATTTTTACTGAGGAGAATTCTGAAGAGATTTTGGAGTGGTTTATTCTTTTAGACCAAGTTTGCTGTTGGTATCCTAGGAAAGCAGATTGTATACACAAAACGTTAATTGGTTATAAGATACTTCAATCTAAGTATGGTATACCAGTAAACATGGTAATAGGGATAAAAAAATTTCCCTTAGAGGCACATGCCTGGATTCAATATCAGGGCCACAATCTATTTGAAGAAATGGAAAATCTTGATTCGTTGAAAGTGATTATAGATTCAAACTCGTATATGAAGGGAGTTGAACTTAGGTGAATTGGTATGTGTTTGAATTTATGGATAATTCGGAGGGAGAAGTGGATAAAAATGGACATCTTAAGATCAACAGTAAATCAAAAGTAAATTATTTCAACACATCCTCACAGAACTTTGTTTTGAAAGCAGCATATGCTCAAAATACGACCCCATATGTGTTTTTTGAAAATAATGATGTGTTAATAGTGGGAGACATTGTGATATACAATATTTTGAATCATGGTGTATATGAAAATGTTGATTGGACTGAGCAAGAATTACTCACTAATTTAATTTCCCTTTATAACACATTTGGTTTGGATTTTGTGAAGCGTTTAGATGGCGAGTTTTCATTTGTTCTATTTGATAAAAAGAATTTAACATTAATGGCCTGTAGAGATACCTTGGGGGTAAAAAGGCTCTTTTATTTAAAAACCGATACAAAATTAGTAGTTGCGAGCGATATCTTTCTATTGAAAAGTTATCTAAATACACCTGAGTTGAACGGTGTTTACTTTCAAGAATATCTAAATGCAAAAGGAATTGTTGATTCCTATTTAACGCCATATAAAGAGATCTTGCGTTTACCGAGTGGGAATATGTTTGTTTATGAAAATAAGGAAATTAACCTAATAAACTATGTGAATTATGATGAATTATTTTCTGATAAATGGATGATGAAGGAGACAACTATAAATCGGGAAGCGTTAATTGAAGAATTCGAAAGTATTTTGAACAAAGCAGTTTTGAGGAGAGTACGGAAAAGCGAGCGAAATACGGTGTTATTAAGCGGTGGCTTAGACTCAACTACTATTTTTAATGTGTCAAAACGATTGGGGCATAGATACGGAGAAATTAATTCGGTAAGCGTTGTTTTTGATGAATTAAAGGAATGCGATGAAAGTGCATATATAACGGAATTATTAGAACAATATAATTCTAAAGGTACTTTTCTAAATTATGATTCAGTATTGATGTATGAAGATCTTCGGAATAATATATTACGTTTTGACGAACCGTATGCTACTGCTCCTACATGTGAATTTATTTCTCCCTTAATAGAGTCAAGTGTGAACAATAATACATATAGTATCCTAACAGGTTATGGTGGTGACCAACTTTTAACGAATCCGCCGTATTTATTAAGAGATTACGTTAGAGAAGGAAAAATAAAGGATATGTTCGGCGATTTAACTAAATATTGTATGTATACAAATATGTCTGCTTTTAAAGGATTACGTGAGTACATCATTCAACCACATCCTTTTAGTAGAACAACTAAAAATAAACGGAATCATGCTAGAAATTTATTGCATCAAATGTTAAATGCAAAAGCCAATCATTATATGGATAGGGCGATAGGTGGCTTTTATGGTGCGGATATAAAACATCCTTTTTTAGATAGGGAGTTAATTTCTTTTATGATTAAAATCCCTAGTCATATTCTCTTTGATCCCTTCTACACGAAAAAAATTTTAAGAGACTCTCAGAAAAATAAGTTACCTGACAGTATTCGACTGCGTATAAATAAAACATCACACATTGCTCATACATTAAAGAGTATAAGGAAAAATTGGAATTCAATTTATTCTAATGTAAAGTCACCTTTAGTTGTCTCAAAGTTAGGTCTTTGTTCCGAAGAGTTTTGGGAAGAAAATTTATATAAGTGGAGAAATGGTTTGTTGATAGATGAGGCTTTTTTATTACTGTTCTCCATTGAAGTATGGATTATGCAAGAAGTGTAATGAATCAATATTAATAAGGAGGCTGTTAGTGTAGGTGTATTGTGCTATTTCTAAGGGTTGCAGGAGGAAATAATTATGTTAATGACATATAGCAAACCAATGCTTTTAGATAGTGGAAATAGTTCGGAAATCATTAAAGGTCAATGTGGCTGGGGTAAAGAATTGCCATTTTTTGATGAAACAGGTGCTGTAAAAGGTAGTTATAGAAGACGTAAATATAGAACCGAACCATGTTATGGTCCTGGAGTTGTAAATATATGTTACGTTTGTAAGACTGAAACGGTTAGTTGTTCTGCAGAAAAAGATGACTGCTAACTTATAAATAGGTTAATACCAAAACTATTTTATTTATTTCGATGTTAACTGTAATTAATGTTCTACTTTTTTATTACATAAAAGTTGTAACAGGAATGTATAGTCAAGAACAGGTTTTGGTGAAGAGTCTACGATGAATCGTTATGGTTCTATAGCAGAAAATAAATACAAAAACTAAATTTGCCCTATAGTAATAGCACAATACTCCTACAAAATGTGAAATGAACGTTTTCATATTTTTCTAACTGATAAATAAAGTATGACACTAATTTTCGGGATTGTATTTTTGGTTTTCTTTTTTTACAATTTGACAAAATTAAGAAACTGCATTGATTTTCAGCGGAGATTTATACAGATTGAGCAAATAGATTTCCTGGAAAAGGGAAGAACATATTTGATTTCGGATGAAAATAACATTTTTGATAACTTATATGTTTTGAATGCTTTTTATCGTAGAATTTCAAAAAAGAGAGAAGTTATTTTGATAAAAGTGTTATTTGAAAACGATAACGAGATAAAAGTCGAACATTTGATGAAATTAAATCAATTGCAAATTGAAGAAATTCCAGTATTACTATATATGGGTGAAAAATATTATTGGGAAGATATAATGAATTTTTCTTCATAAGGTAAATCTCTTTGAAACAATATAAAATTTTGTGTGTATTTTACTATTAAAATCCTTGTATATTAAAGGATTTTAATAGTGGCTTGAAAGAAAAGGAGTTGACTGAATATCATTATTGTTTATCTGGTTGTAGCAATTATTTTTCTAAAAAACGGATTCAATAAAGTTTTTAAAATTTATCATTATTACGTGGCGATAAATGAAAAAATAACAATATCTCCGATATTCGTAAGCATTTTAGTGAGTTTAGATGTGCTTGTAGGTATCTCCTTATTAATTCAATTTGTGAATGTTTACATATGTATGACCGCTGTAATGTTGCAATTGTTCAATCTTTTTTTACTGTTTAAACCTTCTAAAGGAGGAAAGACACGTAACTGTGGTTGTTTTGAAAACATACCTATCAATATAAATATAAAAAATTTAGGATACAATTATGTGAAATTCACATTAACTTTCTTAATTTTTTTAGGAGAGATACTATGATTTATATTTTTTGTTATGGTTCTGCTTTAGTATTGATACTTTCTGGGATTTCTAAATTAATCTCACATTCAAATACAAAGCAGTTTTTTTTAAAGTATATTCCTATCAATGATATTTTAATTACATTTTTGGCATTGTTATTCCCATTATTTGAAATTGTAATAGGTGTCAGTTTGTTTATTTATGCTCACCCTATACTTTATATTAGTGCCTTATCTTTAATTTTACTCTTTATAATTATTAATTCGTATGCACTTATTAATAAGATAGAAGAGGACTGTAAATGTTTCGGCAATTTAATTCCAACTAAGACAGGACTGGGTGGCTTAATACAAAGTCTATGCATGTTTTTCAGTATAGTGCCACTACTCTATTTTGATAAAGGTAATATGAATATACTTGACTTTGGCAATATATTTTATCTCGTACCTGTTCTTTTATGGTTCATCACTTTAATAATTATTAGAAGAAACGTAGAGGTGGTGTAACGATGGACATGGAAATTTATTATGCTTTCGTCATCATTTCTTGTGTATTAATGCTTAGCATTTTGATTTCATTAAGAACTAGACGAGTGCTAAATGTAGAAAAATGGGGACCGATGGAAAAAAACGTTTTTCCGTTGATTCCATTGAAGAATAAACAATTTGAATCTGTTAAAGTTCAAGATATTATGAATGAGATTAATGTGCAGACTTTAGTATTTATTGATAGTCAGTGTTCTGCTTGTAAAGCAACATTAAAAAAACTCAATTTTTTAATTCCTGTTAAAAAAGAAAAGTATATTTTTATAGCAACGGATACGATAGAAAATCGGGATAACCTGAGCTATTTAGAGGATGAATATATTTATTTTATAGAAGAAGAAATTCTTTCTAATCAGTTAAAAATAGATGTCTTTCCAATGTATCTAGTTTTGAATACTAATAATTTTGTAGTAGAGAAGAAAGGAATCGCAAGTTTAGAAAATCTTTTGGATGTGAATGACTATGAAGTTGAATGAATTAAAATTCCATGAGAAAGATCGACCTGTTAGAGACTTTTTCTATTCACAGTATTTTTATTTGAAAAATATTTGGAGAGAACAAAAGAGCATATTTCTTTTTTTAACTATTTTAAGCATAATAACTTCTATTATGTTACCTTTAGAAATTTTGCTACAGAAAAGGTTGATAGATCAACTAACGGTGGTGCAGAAAATTCCTAATGAATTGGGGTTTGTGTTAGTTCTCCTTGTAGCAATAACGTTTCTTAGTCTATTTGGACAACTATCTGGAAAAATTCAAGATTATCTATTTCGAAAAATTTCTTTAAGAGTGAATTATTTATTTAAAGCGATGTTAAACAAAAAAGTAACTAGCGTTTCTTTAGAAAACTTTGAGTCTAGCTTTTTTTACAATCAAGTGAATCTGGCAGCCAAAGCATTGGAAGGAAATGGGTTAGGTACAACATATTCTTTTTTGCAGATCATTACAAGTGTATTTTCGTTATTTTCAGTTTTTGCGATTTTAATGGCTATTCATTGGACATTACCTTTAACTGTGCTTTTATCAACAATTCCCGGGGTTGTCATTGTTTTTTTTAGCAAACTTAAAAATTATAAAGTTGAAAAAAACGTTGTATTTAAAGAAAGAGAGCTTTCTTATACAGAATCCCTTTTTTTTGACAAAAGCTATTTAAAGGAAATTAAAGTGTATACATTGAGTGATTATTTACTGGAAAAATGGAAAAAACTTTATTTTTATACGATGAACAAGAGACTTGAAGTGACAAAGTGGGAACTGAAAAATAGTGCAGTGATGATACTATTTGTAGGAGTTATCAATACAGGTGTATCTGTATTCTTCGTTTATCAACTAGTAGAGAACGCTTTAACAATAGGGAGTTATGTGGCGTTAACTGCAGCTATAATTACTTTACAGGGCATTTTTGCTCAAATTGGTGCACATATAGCTTCTATTTTTGAAGCAGCTATTTATAATAATGCATTAATCAAGTTGTTGAAAATAGAACATTTTGATGACGAAAAGAGAGAAGAAATTAATTCTATTGAAACGATTGATATTAAAAATGGCACTTTCAACTATTCTTATTCTGATATTTCAGCTTTTTCAAAATTGAACTTTTCAATACGAAGAGGAGAAAAAATTTCGATTGTAGGTGGAAACGGTTCAGGGAAAACAACACTCGCCCATTGTTTAGTAGGATTATTCAATTTGACAGAAGGAACGATTTTAGTAAATGGAGAAAATATGACCGACATTGATAAATCTAGTTTACATAAACAAGTTGCTGTTGTTTTTCAAACATTCCCTAAATATATGTATTCCTTAAGAGAAAATATTGGTTTTGGCAATGTAGATGACATGGAGAATGACCAGAAAATATGGGATGTCATAAGAAAAGTAGGATTGGGACATAAATTATCAATCCATAATGTTGACTTAGATACTTATTTATCTAAAGAAATGGATGGCGGAATTGATCTATCTGGGGGAGAATGGCAAAAAATAGCTTTAGGACGAGCGCTAATGAAGGATGTTAGTTTGATTTTGTTGGATGAACCTACAGCGTCATTAGATCCTCATTCAGAATTAAAAACACTTGAATTATTTGATAGCATGACAGATGATAAAACAACGATTACGATTACACATAGAATCGGACCCACGAAATTATCAGATAAGATTATCGTAATGGATAAGGGGAAAATTGAAGAAATTGGTACTTTTGATGAATTAATAAATAATAAAGGATTATTTTATCGTATGCATCAAGCCCAATCCAAATGGTATGAGCGAAAGGAGCATTTTCATGAAACCGTTGAAACTACATGAGACACAAAATATGAAAGAAACCCCATTAGTAGTGATGAAAAATGTGTCAAAGGAATTTCAGTCAAAGGATTTTATTGTACAAGCACTAGATACAATCAATTGTGAAATTTACCAAAACGAAATCGTAGCAATAATGGGTACGAGTGGTTCAGGGAAAAGTACATTACTTAATATTTTAGCTGCTTTAGACAAACCTACACATGGGGAATTAATGTTTCAAGGTGTACCAATGATTGAGCAATTTCAAGAACCGATAGCATCGGAATTTAGAAAACGAAATATAGGTTTTATATTTCAAAATTTTAACTTATTAGATGAATTGACGGTATCAGATAATGTGGCTCTGCCTTTAATTTTGCTAGATGAGGACTCTAAAAAAATTGCGCAAAAGGTGAAAGATGTTTTAACAAAAATGTCAATTAGTGATTTAGCTGTGAAGAAACCACATGAATTATCTGGTGGGCAAAAACAACGAGTGGCTATAGCACGAGCGATTATTGCCAATCCGCTATTATTACTGGCAGATGAGCCAACAGGGGCCTTAGATGTGAATACAACTAATGATATTTTAACAACACTTGTTCAATTGAAAAATCTAACAAATCAAACAATTATATTGGTAACACATGATCCACATGTATCGACTTATGCTGATCGTGTACTATTCTTTCATAAAGGGAAATTAGTAGATAGTTATATCAATCAAGTAAATAGCGATAATTTATCGATGATTTTTGACAAATTTAAAAACATACAGAGGAGTTATCTCAATGTATGATTTAAAGAATATTGCTTGGAAACTTTGTAGAGCTGCTAAAATACAAGTAATCATTGCCATACAAGTTGTAGCACTCGCTGTTTGTTTAATTGCAACAATGTTGATCTATGTTGAAAATGCACGAACAGAAATGGAAGACAATATTCGTAACTTGTATGGGGATGTGGATATTTCTGCTGGTTATAACCTTTCATCTAGTCAAGAGTCTAGTCAATGGATTACGAAAGAAAGTTTTAATCAGATTAAAACTTTAGAAGAAGTCGAGCTTGTGGAACCGATTTTACTACAATTTACATCTATTGATAAGATTGAAGGAGCCTATACATTAGGTGTTACAAATGGGCATTTAACAAAAGGATTTTATCATTTGAACGACATACCGAAAGATAATGAAGTTATTATTTCACATTCGTTATCAAAAACATTAAATAAGTCTGTTTCAGATTCAATTATGGTAAATGGTAAGCCGTTTCTTATAAAAGGAGTGCTATCTCCTAATGAATATGGAGAAGATGCGCCTATTCTCTATATGGACATTGATTCTTTGAAAATTGTAAGTAGTATTCCATCGGATGTAAAAGGCTTGTTTGTCATGATTAAAACAACGGATGTGTGGCAGACAGCTACTGTATTACATCAATTTTTCCCAAATATACGTGTAGATATAACGAAAGAAACGGACTGGGTACAAGCAAATTTAAATTCCTTACTCGTTTTCATCATGATGTTAGTGTTTAGTATTATCATTATTAGTGGTCTATTATTGAAGTCCACTTTTTCATTATTATTTAGTCGTTTACAAGCCCAATTTTTCGTTTTAAGAACAATGGGAGCAACGACAGGGCAACTAAAAAAGATTGTCAACTATCAATCGACTATCATATTACTAATAGGTGTGGGGACAGGCACAATCAGTAGCCTTTTGTTGCTAAAATTCGTTGTCCCATCTTTGGTTGAGATGGTTGGCTTACCACAAGCCCATTTTAACATTCCTGTTGTCTATTTTTCAGCAATTTTACTTGCTATTTATTTCTTACTCTACATGTTTGTGTTTGTTCAAGTAGCGAGGGTAACTAAAATATTACCTTTAGCAATGAAAAGAAATTATGAGTTTAAATCATATCATTGGACGAAATGGAAGACCGTACTTACTTTTATAGTAGGTGTGATGTCCTTACTTATTCTTGCACAAGGTATTTTGCAAAATGATGCAATTCAATCAATTATTCTCATTTTTACTGGAAGTGTATGTATCATAGGTTGTCTATTCTTTTTATTCCCATATTTGATAGTATACACATTGAAAAAATATTCTTCCTGGATTCATCGCTATTTAGGAAACAAAGCGCACTATGTAAAAATTCAATTCATCCCTAATTTAAGTAACTATGTTCCTGTTGTTTGTATATTAGCGATTTTGATTATGATTATTACGTTTAATGGTACATTTTTGAAATCTATTGTACAATCCGAGGAAACAACGATTGAAAAAACCTATCCGTATGAAGTAGCGATTGATAATCCTTATTTTGAAAATATTTCTTATAATGATATAGAGTTATTGCGAAAAAAAATTTCAATAAAAGAAATACAATTAGATAGTAAGGGTAGTTCTTTTCTCACTAATAACGGTGTTAATCTGAATTATTTTGCCAAAGATTTTGGTGGAGCAGATAGAGTTGAAATTACAGATGATGTAGCTGATAAGTATGATTTAAAAATAGGCGATGTTTTAGAAGGCGATTACTTAGATAGACGGTCAAATGAAAAAGTCATTCGTTTAAGAATTACTGGAATTGTTCCAACTGAAAACAAATATAAACAACTTTTTGTTGATTGGAATTCCCCTTTGATTAAAGATGTTGTAACAATTGATAAAATCCATTTAACTTTAGGTAATGGCACAACATTAGACGATCTCCAACAGACGATTCATGATTGGCCAACGTTAAAAATTGTGGAGCGAGCTGTTCTTTTAGAGCAAGCCTCGGAATGGTTTTATCAACGATGGGCAATGTTCATGCTCATTTTGACTGCTTTAGTAGTAGCGAGTTGTACTGGTCTAGTGCAAACGATTTTTCATATAATCTTTAAAAGAAGAGACCAATACAATACACAACGTTTAATCGGGCTTGCCCCAAAAGAATTAAAACAGGTTATTTGGTCTGAAGTTCTCTTTATTGTCACTATCGGTTTACTACTTGGATTAACAAGTGGCATGTTTTTAACAAAGTTAATCATGCAAATTGACGCAGATGGGCCAATAGAATGGGATTTCTTATTTATATTTAGTTCAAGTATAGGTACAGCGATGATTATTTTAGTATGTTGTCGACTATATATTGCTCGATTTGTAAAACGGAGTGTTATATAGAAATGTTCGTGTCAGATAACAGAATAATGTATATCTTAGTACATTCAGATTACACGCTTATGCAAGAGCTTTTAAAAAATATGTTCACTATGTATAGACCGTCTTGGGTAGTTGATACCATTAACTTGTTGAGTGAGGTTGTCATAAGGATAAATGCCAATAAAAAATATGATGTTGTGTTAATTGACACATCTTATAAGCATTTTGTTCACTATATACCATATTTAAAAAACCTCGAAACAATGAAATGCCAAATTGTTTTTATGACAGATGAAAATATTGGAGAGATTCATTACTACACAAATAATATCTTGAATTGTAAGGTAATAAATAAAAATATGACGATAGAACAACTAGTTCATATCATTGAAGGAGACTCAATAGAAATAGTTGATACAAGACGATTGGGCGGATTGAATATGTTAGAAATGAATGTGCTCATGGAATTGGCAAAGGGTCACTCCATTGACTTTCTTTGTAACTCTCAAAAATTTACAAATACAGAGATAGAGCAATCGATTAGACATATTAATGCATATTTTGGAACATCTCATTATTTAGAAGCAGTTTATAAAGCATATACAGAAAAACTTATTTAAGGGAACGTTAAGTGGCACTTTACGCTTACGTTCTTTTTTTTGAACGTTTATGTAAAAGAGAAGATTGAAAATAGGTGATTATCTTTAAAAATATACTTTTTAGGATATTTTTAACTATTTTGATGTTACATGTTTTATACTAGTGATCAAGGAGGTGATGAGATGGAATTTACTGCAAAAGAGGAAATGCTAGTAGATTTTTTTGAACATAGAAGACCGTTAACACAGTTAGATAAAATTAAATTAGTGTATGGATTTCGTGTTGTTACAAGCGAGTTAAAAAAATTTTTGATTATTTACGGTATAGCTATAGCGTTCGGTTTATTTTGGAGAATGTTACTGGTTCAAATTGGATTTCTATTGGTGCGTCAAGTAGCATATGGTGCGCATTGTTCATCATTTAAAACGTGTCTTATTGTTAGTTGTATTTCATTTCCGTTCATCACATGGCTAGCTGTAGCATTGCCTATCACTTCACTCGTTGTTTGGGGGGCGTTTTTGCTAGGAGCTGTCATCTTATTGTTTATTGGTCCAGTGAGTTCTAAAAAAACAAAAGTACAGGGTGAAGCTCATCGAACATTTTTGTTTAAAAAACTGTATAGCAGACTTATTGTGTTGGGGGGACTACTCGTTATTTTTCCAACATCCATAAGTGTATTTTTCTTAGCAGGATTTTTGAAGGGGATTGTTTTAGTGGTTATTGCAAAAATAGGAGGATCTCATTAATGAAATTTATTATCGACAATATTATTGATTATTTATATAATTTATTCGTTAAATTGGCTGACTTTAGCTCTGTTTATATGTGTTGGGGAGCTTTAGGAGAAGAGGAGTTGCCACAAGAATTAAATTTCAATAAATTTGAAAAAAATACATAAATATTCTAAGATAGATATTGATTATATGTTATTTTGGAAGGATCATGTTATTCGTATGTGGAGTATATCCTATTTAACTTTGATTATTTATCAATTTTTGATATTAAGTATTTTACCGTTATATTTTAGCAAAATTGCAATAACAAAAAAAATGATATTGAAGATTTCTTTATTAATAGTTTCGCCATCAGTAGTGTTGTTTGCTTTTATAGGTGTCTATGCTATGGCGTACATCCTATTAGTGGAAAGTTTCTTCGTCTACCGGCAAACAAAGCGTTGGCGGAATGTGGCCCATGTGCTGTTTACGATTGTTTTAGTTGTTTTGGCAGATCATATTTCTTCGCTTGTCGTGTATCATTTATCGAATGGCATGGATGCTATCATCACTTCTCCATTGGTACAACTCATTTTTTCGATGAGTATCCTATTTATATTGGTGCTTGTCTACATAAAGTTATTCGATTATTTTGTTAGATGGTATGTGTTTAAGCAATACATTATACCTGCAATGATTCCCTTGATGCTTATGACGATTGTCTTTATGTATACTGATATTGTGTTGATGGATGGTACATCGTTTATCAAAAGTGTCCAACATAATTTGTTCTTTTTTGTGATTTATTTGATGATCTTTATCATTATTATTGGTTTCTTTGTTTACTTAGCTATTAAGAACATACATATTAAACAAAAGGAAATGGAATTAGAAGAATTTAATTCATATGTGTCTTCGCTTGAAGAAATTAATAGAGATATGCGTCAATTTAAACATGATTATATGAATATTTTAACATCAATGCGTCATTTTATAGATTCTAAAAGTTACTCAGAACTAGAAACCTATTTTTATCGACATATTTTACAAACTGAAAAGAAAGAGCAAGCGCATGAAATATCCTTTTCGATGCTTAACTGTTTAAATATAGCTAGTTTAAAAGGACTTTTAACAACAAAACTTATTCAAGCGCAAACGTTTCACGTTCCAATGTACATTGAGATTGTCGAAAAAATCGATAGAATAGCATTGGATGAGATTCAATTAAATCGTATGTGCGGCATACTATTGGACAATGCGCTTGAAGCCAGTAAACATGCTACAGAGCCTTGGATTCGATTAGCATTTATTCGAATGGAAAAAGCTGTGTTAATTGCATGTATGAATACATTTTCATCCAATAAAAGTTATGAGTTAAAAGTGCATGAAATTTTCAAAGAAGGCTTCTCGACAAAAGGAGAGGAGCGAGGCTTGGGCTTATCTATATTACGTCAAATGGTAGATGCATCTCCAAAACTTCGTTTAAATACAAAAATAAATGGCAATTTATTTATACAAGAGTTGTTTATTGAGGAGGAGGGGGTGTAAATATGAAAGTGATTATTTGTGAAGATAATGTTGTACAATTAGAGCATATCAAAAAAACCATTAAAAACTATGCTATGATGGAAGGGAACGGGATTGAAATTGTACTTACAACTACAAACCCTAATGAAGTCATTACATATGAAAAAGCAGATTGTTATTTTTTGGATATTGATTTGAACCATGAGGTGACAGGGCTTATGTTAGGGGATATGATTCGCCAACGTGACCCATTGTGCAGTATTATATTTGTCACAACCCATGCAGAAATGACCTATTTAACGTTTATGTATAAAATTGCTGCGTTAGATTTTATTATTAAGGATCACACAGGTATGTTACAGCAAAAAATATTAACAACACTAAAAGTTGCATATGAAAAGTATATACAAATTGGCCAACAACAATCACCTTCACAGATTCAAATAAGAGCAAATGGTTATACAAGGAATATTGCTATTCAGGATATATACTTTTTTGCGGCATCCCCAAAATTACATAAAATTATATTACATTTAGAAAATGAGCATATTGAGTTTTATGGTCGCTTAAAGGATTTTAAGGAAGCACATACATCGATGTATCAATGTCATAAGGCTTTTATTGTGAATAAACAAAACATTGAATTTGTAGATCATAAGGAACGAGTTGTATATTTCAAAAATGGTGAAACTTGCTTTGCCTCTGCACGACTTATAAAGGGGTTAAAATAGTTAGACATCCACCTAGTAAAAAAACTTATGCTTACTTTTTCATCGATATAACAAGGATTGTGAGTTTATTTTGTATGACTGAACTCGCAATCCTTTTGCTTTAGACGTTCCTTATAAATGTGTGAAACAACCTTTGTTAAATGTGCTATATACTCTGTTGCTTCAATCTATACTACTACGGATAAGAAATGTTTAAAGATACTATTCTAATCACCATTAAACACTGTATTATAATAATGAAATAGTTCTATTATTCTTCCCATATCCAAATTGGCTGCTGAAGAACGATGGAAGTAAAATGAGGGTTGATTCTTTTAGAATTCACTGTCATCTCGTTGCTAAGAACAATCACTGTTAACTTCTCGTCATTGAGCCGTGCTATGACGGAAACGACTTAGATAGGAGATGACTTATTTGAATAGACCCTCCATTCGGAAAGTCTGGAAAGTATTGTGAAATTGGATTATCTAGGTTTAAAAGTCCTTTTTCTTCTAGTTGCATGATCGCTACAGCAGTGAATGTTTCTGAGTGTGGTTGGGCTATTAGGTAAATCAGTGTCTGCCAAACCGTAACCTTTTGTAAATAAAATTTTACCTTTCTTTGCAATAAGAACGATACCTTGAAATTTTTTATTTTTTAAGTATTGATCGATTTTTTCAGCCATACTTCCAATAGATTACTATGATTATTACGTCCAAAATTACTATAGACACTATGACAATAACAAGGGTAGAAATAAAGAAATTCTTGGAAATTTTTCGTGTATATAACTTTTGATTTATGTAATCTGTTAAACAAACCTTATTATAAGTTTTACAAAATATATAATTGTTATTAAAAATATCAACTCATTTATAGTAGGAGAAATTTTGTTAGCAAAAAAGATTTTAGCAAGTAAAGATAAATAAGATTCAAAAAAGAAGCCACTCTATGGGATAAAAATGTCTTTATAGAGCGGCTTTTTATATAATCTCTAAATTTTTACGATTAGTTCATGCTCTGTTCATTTAACAATTTTAAGCTAGGAGTAATCAAAGAAATGGAGGGGTTAGTGATGAATCTTGCCTGGAAAGAAATGAAGAAGAATAAAGTACGGTTTTTAATCTTGGGCTCCATTATCTTCCTAGTTAGTTTTTTAACGTTTATTATCTCGGGTTTAGCAAATGGTTTGTCACAGGATAATGCAGCTTTAATTAAGGATTTACCGAAGGGTCAATTTTATATGGCTGAGGATGCGGATGGCACGTTTAATCTTTCAAGAATCGATAGCGACCTGCAACAGAAAGTCATAAGTAAAGAAAAAGAGGCAGTAGCTTTTTCGATCCAGATGGGCTTTTTAAATGATCAGGATGATAAACAACAAAGTGTAGCCTTTGTGACATCAACGGAATCTACACTTTTTAGCAATGTGCATCAAGACGAGGTGCTTTTGGATAGCTCACTACAAGATAAAGGAATACAAGTTGGAGATATATTAACGAATAATCAATACAGTGGAAAGTTCATTGTAAAAGGTTTTGTAGAGCAAAAAAAATATAGCCATGCTCCCGTTGCTTATATTAGTGAAGAGGCTTATCAGGAGATTTATCGGGTAGCTGATAAACAATTAATTTTTGTACCAAATAGTGAGCCAAATGATATTAAGGGATTGCAAGCATATAGCAATAAAGAGTTTCTCAATACTATCCCTAGTTATAATGCGGAACAATTATCTTTAAATATGATTATATGGTTCTTAGTTGTCATTAGTGGGATGTTGTTTGCTATTTTCTTCTATATGATGAATGTGCAAAAAATTGGCTTGTATGGCATTTTAAAAGCGATTGGATTAAAAACAAGTAAGCTATTTAAAATGATCTGGACACAGATGGCTATTATTACAATCTTTTCACTTGTGGTATCTGTCAGTCTTAGCCAGCTATTTAATATAGTTGCTCCTAAGGGGATGCCATTCACTTTAACAATAGGCACTACAACACAGTTATCCGTTGTATTCCTCCTCATAGGCTTTATTGGTGCGACCTTGTCAGGAATGCAAATTAAAAAAATTGAACCGTTACAAGCAATACAGCAAGGGGAGGCTTAATCATGACGTTATTTACAATTGATGAAGTACGAAAAACGTTTAAGAATGGTGAAGTCGAGGAAGAGATCTTAAAGGGCATCAATCTTTCTTTAAATGAAGGAGAGATTACAGCATTGGTAGGTGCTTCTGGCTCTGGGAAAAGTACATTATTAACGATCGCTGCAGGACTACAACCCGCAACAGATGGGCAAGTGTTATTTGAAGAGCAGAATCTTACGACGATGAAAACCGACCAGGTACGAAAATTACGTGCAAGTAAATTCGGTTTTGTTTTTCAATTTGCACATCTCGTTCCCTTTTTGACAGTGGAGGAACAATTGCTATTAATGCTAGATGTAGCTGAATCTCCATTAAAAAAGAATGAACAGAAATATGAAGTCAATCGGCTATTGGAGTTAGTTGGAATGGAACATCGTAAAACTGCCTATCCTTCCTCCTTGTCAGGGGGAGAGAAGCAACGTGTAGCAATTGCACGTGCTATTATTCATCAACCGAAAGTATTGTTTGCTGATGAACCAACGGCTAGTTTAGATTCACAGCGCTCTAAAGAGATTATGGTGTTATTAAGAACATTAACAAAAACTTTAAATATAACAACATTATTAGTGACGCATGACGAAGAAATGTTGGCATATACAGATCGTATTATTAAAATGAGCGATGGTGTCGTATTATAAAATAAGCAAGGCTCCCATTAGAAGGGAGCCTTGTGAAACATTAGGTTAAACGTGCATTACGACTCACTTTACAAACCATTCTCATTAACGCTTTGTGTAAAAAAGGAAAAATAGTAAAAACAACATCCAGTGTTTTACGCATTGGCATTGGACAAATGATAGGCTTATTTTGATGAACACCCTCTATAGCCATTTTTGCAATTCGCTGAGGTGAGATCATTTTTTGCTGCTTTAATTGTTTGGTGATAATGGATTTATCCATATGAATCGCCTTTGCATTATCGAAAATTGGTGTATCCACAAACGTTGGACATAAAGTACTCACCTTAATCCCGAATTCCTCAGCCTCATAGTGTAGAGAGGTTGTTAGTCCTATAACAGCATGTTTGGTAGTAGCGTATGCAGCAGAAAAAGGAGAAGGTCCTAACCCTGCAGCAGAGGAGGTATTGACGATATAACCAAAACCTTGTTTTTTCATAAGTGGGTAGCCTATTTGAGTCCCATAAATGACACCCCATAAATTAATGGCCATAATTTCCTTCCAATCCTCAATAGTCATTTCACCCATCTCCCCATACATAGCGATACCAGCATTATTAAACAGATAATCTATACGGTGAAATTCTTCAAATACATCATGAATGACAGAAGTTACATTTTTATAATCGGTTACATTTAAATGTACAAATTTTACATTGGCGATATCCTTATTTAACTCTGCTTCTAACACACGACCCTCATGATCTTGAATATCAGCAATAATGACAAATATATGTCGAGCAATTAATTCTTGGCAAATAGCCTTTCCTATCCCTGAAACACCGCCAGTAACAACAGCAATCTTTCTCATCTTTAGGACCTCCCGATTTTGTCTCCTTCGACTTTATAAAGTTCAATGATAGAGCTATATTGCTGTGCCACTAAATCAGCACCTTTACTATTCAAATGAACACCATCTAAAGTTACATGTAGCCCTCTTTTTTGAGATAATTTATCGATACGTAAAGGACTTTTGTAAAATAAAACATCCAGTAGGACTCTTATTACATTCGTATTAATAAAGCCTGAGCACTCCAAATGTTCTAAATGATCTTTAAAGAGATTTTGCATATTTACAAAATAAACATTGCCAGATTTCATTGAAATAGACTCCATAACAGACGTTAATTGTGTTATTTCTTTGTTAGAGGGATTTTGAAGATCTTCTCCTACTAATGCTGGAGATACTAATACAACATTTTTGGAAGCGTCATGTGCTTTCTCTAATACCTTAAGGCAGTATTCTTCGAATTCAATGTGATCCTTCGCCACAGGCTGTGCTTGCACCTTTAATAATTTTGAATAGACGTCATTGACGCCTATCCAAAGAATAAGGAGATCATAGGAAGATTGGAGCGGCATTTTTTCCAAGCGAGTAAATAAACTTTTAATCGTCTCGCCTGGATTTCCAAGATTATCGAATGAAATATGGGGATATTGATGTTTCAAGAGATCATAAAATGAAACGCCTGGACGACCTTCTGTTAAGCTATCACCTATTAAACCTACTTTCATTTAAACCCCACCTTTTTTAATTTCTTTTAAGAAAATCGTTATTGCCTGTTGAAAGAGTGGTTCTAATGATTTCAAGTTATGAGTATTGGTAAGCTGACATAATCCACCTAGCCATGTGCCAAGTAAGACGGTCCATGTATCTACATTGCCATGAACAAATTCGTTTTGGTCGATGCCCTCTTGAAGAATTGCTCGATAAGCATTCATTGGTGTAATAGCTAAATTGTATAACTGTTGTATTGAATCAGGACTTGATTTGGGATTAGATGCCAGTTCCTGACCTGACTTTAGTAAGGGTGTTTGATACTCATAGAGGACATGCATGGCCATACCATACAATTTATCTGTGGATGTGGTGTATGAAGATTCTTGTTGCAACCATTTGTCATGCCAATTTTTCATCGATTGCTGCGCCAAAAGCACAAATAACTTTTCTTTATTTTCGAAATGATAATAAATATGTCCTTTACTATAACCAGAGGCTTTCGAAATATCACCAACAGATGTCTGATTATAGCCATGTTGAGAAAATAATTGGATGGCATGTTTGATAATCTCAATCTTTGCCTTGTCACTGTCATAGCGTCTTTTACTCAATGTTGTACTCCTTTAATGATTTGAACAATCGTTCTAATTTAATTATACATAATTTTCTAACTAATTAAATACATAAATTTTTTATTTGGAATATTGTCAAATTTCTAAAGTTGCAGGAAGGGAATTCCAATTAATTGTTGAATTATTTGTTATGCTAAAAATGAGGGGGTACATGTATGGGAAAAGTGATTGGCTTTGAATTAAATAGTCAGGAACCGGAGAAAGCGGCAGCTTTTTATAGTAAAGTGTTTGGCTGGGAGGTGGCAGCTCCAAAGTGGGATTATTGGGCAGTTATGACTGGGAATGAAGACAAAGCTGGAATTAATGGTGGCATTGGTAAAGGACCAAGCGATTTTCCGCATGGTACAAGAATTCAAATTGAAGTGGAGGCAATTGACGAAGTCATTGCACAGGCAAAACACAATGGTGCTACTATTTTGCGTGACAAAATGGCGTTTGATGATTTCTATCTAGCTTATTTGGTCGATCCGACTGGAATAGGAATTGGATTAATTCAATATAAAAATAACGAATAAAGTCTCTTTTAATAGAGGCTTTTTTCATTTTAAGCATATGGGTACGTCTTTATGGGTATAGAATCGAAGGAGGAGGGATAATGTGAAGAACATATTGAAGCTAGTATGTTTGATCCTGATAACGATTGGTATATTACCGAAGGAAGTGCAGGCAGCCAGCTTTATTGATCTAACGGATGATACATTAACGACGGAAATTCATTATTTAGTAGAACAGGATATTGCGAAAGGCTATTCGACTAACTTGTTCAAGCCGAATGATTTTATTACGAAAGCACAAGTAGCTGTAATGCTAACACGTGCTTTAGGATTAAACACGATCCATGTGCAAAATCCAAACTATCAAGATGTCACAACTACTCATAAATTTTATAAAGAAATTGCGGCTGTGCAAAATAAAGGTATATTTGATACTGCCCATAAATTTCATCCAGATGCACCGCTTACTAGGGGGGAAATGGCGATTGTGCTAAATAGGGCCTTTCAATTAAAAGGTTCAGATCCTTATTATTTTACAGATGTGAGTAAGCAGACACCAGGTTATAAAGAAATTTTAACACTGGCCCATAATCATTTAGTAAGGGGCTATGAGAATGGTTCGTTTAAACCTAATGACCCTGTTACACGCGCCCATTTCTCAGCGTTTTTAGCGAGAGCAATGACTCTTTCTAAACCTAACTTGCTAAGGGACCCCGCATTTGAATATACGTATGCCTATTATTCTTTAAGTGACAATAAGCGTTATACTTTAAACTATCAATATCAGCAACACGACGGTAAAAATGATGTATGGACAGTCAAAAATGTAAGTACAGGACAAACTATCTCTGATGAGCTTTTATATGGTCATGATCGTGCATACGGACAAGCAATTGCTAGTGAAGCTAACACACATTATGATTTATATATAGAACTTCCACTTAGAATAGGTGTTGTTTTACATGAAGATGATCCAGGGGTTTCAGCAGGGGAACGAGTAACTGTAAAATCTACTGATGGTACGGTACAAGCTGGTGATGTGCAATATACGGGCGTGGTTATAGTCGAGAAAAGGTCAGAATTTAGTGATGTAGTGAAAACTTATTACTTTGTAGATGATATAGGTTTAGTTAAAGAGCTACACAATGACATAGTTGTGTTTGAATTGCTCAATAGGACAATGAAATAATGTGAAAGGAAAGCAAGCCAACCGATGGACTTGCTTTCCTTATTGTTGTACAGAGATATGAAAAAAACGCTGTAGAGCTTGCAGCCATTCCTTTTCAGTGTTTGTTGTATAAGTAGTTAAGGATTGTCCTTCATAAATTCTAAATTCGTTGTTCATCATGGTATGACGGCCACCAATGGTTCGAATCATAGCAATTTTATTTTTTTGCTTGGAAAGTCGTGGTGCAAATTTTGCATCATTGGCATCGTCGTGAAAACTATAAAGCAAACGCCAACTATGTTTAGCTTGTTCCAACAGCATCCAACCATTCGCTTCATCATAATCTATTTTATATAACTCTTTACCTTCACGGTGTTGATAGCCAGCAATCAGTGGCACTGGTTTACAGGGTGCTAATGCACCGACACCTACATCCGAGATATAGTATTGCCCACTCATATTTACTAGTAATAATTGATGCATAGGAATTTCCTCTGGAGGGGTATTTTCCGCTACGTTGCGCCAAAACTGGGCATAACGATTGGTGACAGAAAAGCCAAGCTCTCGTAGAAGCCAGCTGAATAAGATATTTAATTCAAAACAATTGCCACCACGTTTATCAATAATTATTTTCTTAAATATATCAGGAATAGCGAAGGAGATACCACGATTCAAGGCAACATCTAAATTTTCATAGGGAATGGTTAATAGATGTTTAGTTTGTAGTTGTCCAAGTAGTTGAATAGATGGCTCTAACGTTCCTTGAAATTGAATATACTGTAAATAGTGCTGAATCTGTTCATTCATAAAATCGCCTCACTTCCTTATTAATAACATAACCGAAATAGTCTTAGATTACACGCATAAACTGAAGTAGGAAATGATAGAAAAATAGCTAAATAACTAGTAAGATTAATATATTAGCTACTATAAAGTGAAATATTTTACATATTAGTTAATAATATTAATGGTAAGGTAGGTATCGTATAAAGAATGAAATGGATAGAAGTGAATACATATGAGGAAATGAGTGAAGTGGCAGCTACTATTTTCTCAAAACAAATACAAGAGAAACCTGATAGTGTTTTAGGTTTAGCAACTGGTGGATCACCTGTAGGCATGTATAAAGAATTAGTGGCACGACACCAAGCTGGCCATTTATCTTTTAAGGAAGTACAAACTTTTAACTTGGATGAGTATGTTGGCATTGAGCAATCAAGTCCAGCAAGCTACTTTACATTTATGCATGAGAATTTATTTAATTTTGTGGATATACAGCCGAAAAATGTCCATTTGCCAAATGGACAGGCAGCCAATTTAGCTGAAGAATGTGCTGCATATGATAAGCGCATTGAAGAAGCAGGAGGCATTGATTTACAGCTTCTAGGTATCGGTGTAAATGGACACATTGCTTTTAATGAACCAGGCACATCGTTTGATGCCAAGACGAATATTGTGGAGCTAACAGAGTCAACAAGAACAGAAAATGCTATTTATTTTGATGATCCGTCTGAAGTACCAACACATGCCATTACAATGGGCATCCACTCCATAATGAAGGCAAAGGAAATCATCCTCATTGCCTTTGGTGAAAAAAAGCTCGCGGCGATTGAGAAATTGAAAAGTGGTCATATTACAGAAGAATTCCCAGCAAGCCAATTATTAAACCATCCTAATGTTACAGTAATTTATGGTGGTACGAATTAGCAAAAATAAGCAAAGGCTTCTTAGGATTGAAGTCTTTGCTTATTTATTTTTCCTGATAAAATAACCCCTGCTACAACGGCTAGTCCACCTATAAGCTGAAAAGAATGCAATCTTTCATGTAGAAAAAGAACAGCAAAAATGGAGGCAAAAACAGGAATGAAATTTAAATAAATACTTGCCTTGTTCGCTCCAAGCTGTATAACACCACTGTTCCAGCAGAGAAAAGCAATGATAGAGGCAAAAATACCAACATATAAAATAGCACCAATGGTTGACCATTCCCAATGAATTGCTGTTGTACTAGACAATGTTTCATAGAGAGAAAACGGAAATAACACAATAGCCCCAAGTCCAATCGTCACTAGAAAGGTAGACTGCCCTGGTAAGCGAGTTGCATATTGTTTAATGAGCAATGAATATATGCTCCAACAAAATACTGCTGCGATTACAATTAAATCCCCTTTATTGAAAGTAAAATCGACAATCCTTGTAAAAGAGCCTCCCATTATAATAAAGGCAACTCCACTCAGTGATAAAACGGTCCCTATTAACTGAAATTTTGATAGTTTTTCCTTCAAAAAAATAAAGGAAAGTATGTAAATCATTATGGGCGTAGAAGAGTTCATTAAAGATGCATTAATAGACGTTGTGTAATGTAATCCAATGTAAACAAGTGTGTTAAATGCTGTAACCCCTGTTAATGAAAGAATGATGACAATCAACCAATGTCTTTTCAGTATCCGCCATTCACGTTTTAGTTGGTGAAATGCAATGGGAAAAAAGATAATAAATGCGACGCACCAGCGTAAAAAGGCAAGTGTTAGGGGAGGGATATCTTCACTAACGGCACGTCCAATAACAAAATTACCACCCCATAAAAGAGTTGCGAGTACTAATAATAGATATGGTGGAATTTTCAAGATGCTTTAACCCCTTTATTAATTGAATAGTAAAGTTAATTATAGGCAGTCAGTATAGCAATAATCAATGCCCCTGAAGTTTTGCTATGCTAAAATAAGGAAAACAAGAGGAGGAATAACTGTGAAAAGTACCGTACCATGTTTACAAAAGGGAGATTTAGTCGGTGTTGTTGCACTTTCAAGTCTTGTAGAGCCTGAAAAACTAGGAGAAGCAGTAGCTTTTTTGGACGAGTTGGGTCTTCGCTATATTGTGGGTGATACGATTCATGCAAAACATGAATATTTGGCAGGAAGTGATGAAATCAGACTAGCTGATTTTCATGAGATGGTAAAAAACCCAGAAGTGAAAGCAATCTTTTGTATAAAGGGTGGCTATGGCTCTGCCAGAATTGCTGATAAAATTGATTATGCTTTAATAGAAGAAAATCCTAAAATTTTCTGGGGCTTTTCTGATGTTACATATTTACATTGTGCGATTAATGAATATGCCAATATGGTGACATTTCATGGGCCAATGCTGATGTCAGCTAATAAGATGGATGATTTATCAAAGAAAATGTTTTTACAGCTATTCTCCCCGATGGAAATTCAATATACAGAGGCAATTTCTCCGTTAACAACGATTGCTGGGGGCATCACACGTGGTGAAATGATTGGAGGAAATCTCTATCGTCTTGTCAGCACACTAGGTACCAAATTTGAAGTGAGGACTGAAGGCAGGATTTTATTAATAGAGGATGTAAATGAAACAATTCCAGTTATTGATTCAATGCTTCAGCATTTAAAACAAGCAAGGAAGTTTGAGCAATTAGCAGGAGTCGTCATTGGTTCGTTTACACAGACAGGATCTGAGGAAGCGGCTCTTCATTCGTTAATGAAGGAGTATTTTGCAGATTTAGGAATACCAGTTGTGGCAGGTTTTAAGTTCGGACATGAAACAACGAATATAGCGATTCCATTAGGAACAGAAGCAATTTTAGACGCACAGGAAAAGGTATTGAAAATATTACCAGGTGTGCATGTATGATAGGAAGAGGAAATATGGCTATTGAAAAAATACTGTATGAAGCTGCCGTTGCACTAGCAGAAAAAAGATATCCCTCTGGATGGGGAGGAGCTGCAGCCTTATATACCGCGGATGGACAAATTTTAACAAGTGTCGCACCCGAGGTCATGAATGCTGCTACTGAATTATGTATGGAAACAGGTGCTATTTTAGAGGCACATAAATTGAATACAAAAGTTACACATTCGATTTGTGTTGCTAGGGAAGATGAAACATCTAAATTTGTAGTGCTGACACCCTGTGGAGTCTGTCAGGAAAGACTTTTCTATTGGGGAGAAAATGTAAAGGCAGCGATTACGAATGCAGATGGAGAATTGGTATTTAAATCATTAAAGGAAATTCAACCTTATCATTGGTATAAAGCATATGAACAATAAAGTAAAAGACATTACAAAAAATGTAATGTCTTTTTTAGCTTCGTTAATAAGGCTCAGCATCGTGTCCTTTATTCATGGCATCTTGAGGTGCTTGGTCACCCTTGATATTGCCAAGTGGTTTTGATGCAGAGGAATCTTTTTTAGCGTTGTGCAAACCTTCCTTGAGTAAGCGACCATATTCTTCGTCGGCTTCTTGTGCCAAAGCAATCATGGCATTTTGAATATCCTCATGACAGACCGATAGATCACGGATTAAATTTTCAAGAAGTTCATCGCGTTCCCACTGTTCAAAGTTACGATAAGTTTCACCAGCCTGTTTCGTATTACTTTGACGATCAATCGATTCACGAACAAGGTTTCCTTCAATGTATGGTGTATATTCTTTACCAGCTTGTGTTGCTTCCTTTAACCCATTCAGCATGGATGGCTCATAGTTAATATGTGGATTTTGTCCAGGTGCCAAATCACGCTTATACATCATTTGCCCACCATGTTGATTGGTCGCTACACGTTTTTTTGGTGCATTAATTGGAAGCTGTAAGTAGTTGGCTCCTACACGATGGCGTTGTGTATCAGAATAAGAGAAGGTACGACCTTGCAACATTTTATCATCAGAGAAGTCTAAGCCATCAACAAGCACCCCTGTCCCGAAAGTAGCCTGTTCCACCTCAGCAAAATAGTCTTCAGGGTTTTTGTTTAGCACCATTTTGCCAACTGGATACCACGGAAATTGATCGTTTGGCCAAAGCTTTGTATCATCCAATGGATCAAAATCAAGCTCAGGGTGTGAACCATCCTCCATAATTTGAACATGTAGCTCCCAT
Source organism: Lysinibacillus sp. A4 (assembly GCF_024919535.1). Taxonomy (NCBI): domain Bacteria; kingdom Bacillati; phylum Bacillota; class Bacilli; order Caryophanales; family Bacillaceae; genus Lysinibacillus; species Lysinibacillus sp. A4. Next base: position 27,589 of record NZ_JANWTB010000009.1, read on the forward strand.
TCGGGGAAGTCTCCACGTTCGATAGCATCATATAAATCTTGTGTAGCATGATTGAAATTTTTCTGTTGGATTTCTTCTGCTTCTTTTTGTGTTAAATTTTTAATACCTTGTAGCGGTTCCCAATGATATTTGACAAGGACTGCCTTGCCTTCACTATTCACCCACTTGTACGTATTAACCCCAGAGCCCTGCATCATACGATAATTTGCTGGAATCCCCCAAGGAGAGTAAACGAATGTTACCATATGGAAGGTTTCTGGTGAGCTAGCACAAAAATCAAAAAAACGTTCAACGTTTTGAATATTAGTAATGGGATCAGGCTTAAAAGCATGAATCATATCTGGAAATTTGAGCGCATCACGAATAAAGAAGATCTTTAAATTATTGCCCACTAAATCCCAATTGCCATCCTCTGTATAAAACTTTACTGCAAAACCGCGGGGATCACGCAATGTTTCTGGGGAGTGACCACCATGTATAACAGTTGAAAAACGCACAAAGACAGGTGTTTTTTTCCCTTTATCCTGAAAGACTTTTGCACGTGTATACTTAGAGATAGGTTCATTGCCAACAACACCATAGGTTTCAAAATACCCATGTGCTCCAGCTCCACGAGCATGCACAACCCGTTCTGGAACTCGCTCTCTGTCAAAATGACTCATTTTTTCTAGAAAATCATAATTTTCCAATGTTGCAGGACCTCGATTACCGACTGTTCGCAAATTTTGATTGTTGGTAATTGGATGTCCCTGTCTGTTGGTCAATGTCATATCTTGCTCATGTGTTGCATCATCTTGCTGTGTCATAGTATGACCCCTTTCCTATAGATACTTCCATTTTGTCCTTGAAAGGGGCAAACTAGTCATCCAAATTATCCCTTTGAACTACTTAAAAAAGCTCTCCATACATAAATGTAGGAGAGCCCTGGATGGCGTTTTCAAATGGAATCAAGTTGTTTTGAGTATGGCCATTGCTTATAGTTGGTCATTAGTCATCGGTCATACAGTAACAGGTAACTTGTTATTGGTTTTTAACTAATTAGCTGAAAAGCTAGATTTGAAAACAGCACATCCAACTCGGGTTGGAGTCTCACCGTCCCGAGTCTAGAAATAACGGGAATCGTCAAAATTAATTTGAATACTGTAATTTTTTGAATTAATAAGATTAGATAGCTTATGTGCATCTTTTTCAAGCTTTGTAGCTCGTTCTCTATATTCATCTGGCTCATACAAAGCAATTTCATATAACATTGTATTTTCGCCATAGCCAAATCTTACACTCTCTTTTTCTCGCATACTGAAATCTTTACACATATCAGCCTCGGCACGAAGTTGTGTTGCTAGTTCGATGGCTTCTACTAGTGCTAGCTTTTGACCTTTAAAGTCTACTGTGTTTTGGATGTTTGCTTCGTAAACGAGGCGGTCTAATGTACGAGTATCTAGACGAACTTGGGCTAAGTCAGCTTCAATAAGGGGGAGTGCTCGATTACTTGTTTTAGGGGCTTGTCCCTTTTCAACTGTTACAAAGGCACTGCGATGTAGTTCGTTTACTAGCTCTTGAGTTTTCTTTCCTAAAATACTTTTTAGTTTAACAGCTTCTGCAAGATTAATCACGAAAACACGTCCTTTTTATAGTGTTATAGATGGTACATCATTTGATATAATTGCGATTTGATAATGTCCGCCATGAATTTGATTAAACATTTTCCCAGCTGACGCTAGCAGTTCATTCGCTGCATCATTTGTTAAGGAAGGGCGGAAATAAAAAATATGTAACGCATCAGTTGTTTCCTCTGTGACAGCTGTGCGTTTAGAATCAACAAAAGGTGAGCCAAATGCTCCTACCTCATCACGACTATACAGAATATTTTCTAATGTGTTAAAGCGCCCATTCAAACCTTCATAACCAATCTCGTCATGACCAAGATCAATTGTTACAAACCCTTTGATTTGAGCAACATCATATAGCCCAATTGGCATTTCATATTGAAGTGAAAAGAAATTATTTAAATCAACACCTGAATGAATTGGCGTTAAATAGTTCTGCTTACTAATTCGACGCATAAGGCTTTCTGCTGAGTGACGATAGCGATTTGGATCAGCACCAAGCTTTTTCCAAATTTGTCGCCATTCTGCGATCCCCTCACGCTGTGTTACAGGAAGTTCCTGCATTTCAAGAAAAAGATTTTCCTGATACAATTGCATACGCCCTTTAATCATTTGAGGGGATTCTGCTACAACAATTTTGGTATAATGAATAATGCCGATTTTTAGCTCGGGATGTTGTGTTAATAGAGTTGGGTTAATGGAAATTTCCAATGAACATCACCTACTTTATCTATTTCTAATATTGTACCATGTAAGGAGTTGGAAATAAAATGAACATACACGACCTACAACGTGATTTTGTGGCATATGCGATGTCCATTGGTGTTGATAAAATAGGTTTTACAACAGCAGCTCCCTTTACAGAATTAAAAAACAGATTGCGTCGCCAGCAGGAGCTTGGCTATCAGTCTGGATTTGAAGAAAGTGATATTCAAAAACGTACAGAACCCCTTCAATTACTAGATGAAGCAGAGAGTATTGTAGCGATAGCTGTGGCTTACCCTTCACGTATGCAAAATGCACCAATTGGTAAAAGGGGTGCGCGACGTGGAATTTTCTGCCGTGCTTCATGGGGTGTCGATTATCATACAGCATTACGTGAGCGTTTAAAGCTATTATCCACTTGGCTTGAGGAACATGTCAAAGGTGTACGTATTGAATCAATGGTTGATACAGGAGCCCTTGTAGATCGGGCGGTAGCTGAACGTGCAGGCATTGGGTGGAGCGGAAAAAATTGCTCGATTATAACGCCTGAATTTGGTTCCTATGTGTATTTAGGAGAGCTCATTACAAATATTCCATTTGCGCCAGATAAGCCAATGGAGGATGAATGCGGAGATTGTCGACTGTGCTTGGATGTTTGTCCAACGGGAGCCTTAATTCAAGGTGGACAATTGGATGCACAGCGTTGTATTGCTTTTCTGACTCAAACGAAGGGTACATTACCAGATGAGTTTCGTAGTCATATCGGTAATCGACTCTATGGCTGTGATACATGCCAGACAGTATGTCCTAAAAATAAAGGGAAAATTAATTGGATTCATGAAGAATTTATACCAGATCCAGAGCTAGCCAAACCATTATTGACACCGCTTTTAACGATTACTAATCGGGAATTTAAGGGGAGATTTGGTCATGTTTCAGGCTCATGGCGTGGAAAAAAGCCTATCCAGCGTAATGCCATCTTGGCACTTGCTCATTTTAAAGAGGAAGCCGCCATACCAGATTTGATTGCTCTACTTCATAAAGATGACCGTCCTGTCATTCGAGGCACAGCCGCATGGGCTTTGGGTAAGATTGGCGGGGATACTGCACAAACTGCCTTACATGAAGCAGAAGCTACAGAGCAGGACAAAGAAGTGCGAAGTGAAATTTATAAAGGGTTGCAGTTTTTTAAGTAGTATTGGATGTAGAAGCAATTGACTAACTACAGTTTAATGTAGGGATGAAATCAATTGCTTGGAGTTCCTATGATTGAGAGCGGATCCGCTCTAATTGTGAGAAGAGTCGCTCCAAAAGAGGAAGGCTTCGTTAACTTTTTAAAGAGTCATCTTAAAGAATTTTTTAATAAGGAAGTGTGTCGTTATGCCATTGCATATCGTTTTATATCAACCAGAAATACCAGCCAATACGGGGAATATTGCACGTACCTGTGCGGGTACTAATACATCGCTCCATTTAATTCGTCCGCTAGGTTTTTCAACGGATGATAAAATGCTGAAACGGGCGGGCTTAGATTATTGGCATAGTGTAAATATTGTCTATCATGATTCACTTGAGGATTTTATAGAGTACTCTAAAAATGGAGATGTTTATTTAATCGAAACATACAGTGATGAGCCGTTTACGAAAAATGATTTTAGTGATCAAGACCGAGATATTTATTTTATGTTCGGAAAAGAAACTACAGGTTTGCCGAAGGACTTTGCTTATGAACGCCGAGATATGTGTTTACGTATTCCACAAAGTGATCATGTGCGATCACTTAATTTGTCCAATACCGCTGCAATTGTTATTTATGAGGCATTACGTCAACAAGGATATCCAGGGTTACATTAAAAAGCAGTTCTCCGCTTGTGAGAACTGCTTTTTAATATTAAAACTTTAATAACACAACATTCCCCGCAGGATCCTCTGTTTGGAACCCTCCGACGATTTCCGTAACGGGTGCACCTATACCACGAAGATTATCTTTCATAGTTGCCGCTTGTTCTTCGTTATCTAAACGCAATGAGAACGTTTTTAAGCCAACTTGATTTTTTCCAAGCTTTGGTGCATTCTCTGAGTGCCAAGTATTTAAGCCGATATGATGATGGTAACGGCCTGTAGAAATAAATAATGCTTGGGACCCGTAGCGTGTGACAATATCATAACCTAATCCCTTTGTATAAAATTGCTCGGCTTCAGCCAAGTTAGAGACCGATAAATGAATATGGCCCATTACTGTGCCAGCAGGCAGACCAAGCCAGTTGCCATCGCCCTCTTCTAAAATAGAACGAATATTGAGTGGTTCTGTCACCATATGCACCTGATTGTTATGCCATGTCCATTCACTTTCAGGACGATCTGCATAAATCTCGATTCCATTATGATCAGGATCATTTAAATAGAGTGCTTCACTTACAGCATGATCAGAAGCCCCAAGGTACACACCTTTTTCGTGAAAATGAGAAATAACATTAGCTAAGTCACGTCGACTAGGTAATAATAGGGCGAAGTGATAAAGTCCTGTCGTCATGCTAAGCTTATCTTCTACGGTTTTAGGCTGAACAAGAGTTAATAGAGCTGTTTCTCCATCGGCAGTTAACATAGCTTTATGTGAATCTTGTTGTAACACTTTAAAGCCAATAATTTCTTGATAAAAGGTTAAAGAGCGGTGTAAATCACTCACTTTTATTTCAACATTCGTTACATAGGTGTTTGGTTTTTCATGAAAATGCATTTTGAATACCTCCAAATAGTTATCTTTTTTCATTAAGTTACTTTATGTAAGTTAGTTTATTTTAAAAATAAAGGAAAGTCAAGTATTTCTATTGTTCCACAAAAAAAGAAAATCACTAAGCTTTTCGAAAAGCTTAGTGATTTTCTTGAGATATTATTTGTCAGCTTTGTAGTCGCCTTCGTATCCAGCAGTGAAAATAGCTGTTAAGAAAGCAACTGTTACACCAATGATTAATAATAATTTCATGGAAGTAACCCTCCTCATGTTATAAAGAAATCTCTTTTTAGTATAGCCTATCTACTTTAAAAATGAAACGACATAGCAGAATAAAATATGTCAGAAATGGTTCAAACAGCTTGATATCGGGAAAACTAAAAGTGAGGTGATTAGTATGGAAAAAAAGGTGCCAAATATTGAAAATGGGACAATGGTGAGAGATATGAAAGAATTAAAAGATTTGGGCAAGCAGATGGAGCATTTACGTGATGGTCTAGAGCTTGCGGAGGATGAGCGAATCGCTGATCCAATTCAATTAGAAGATGTTGAACAGAAGAAAAATTAGTATATAAACCAGCCGCTTTATTTTTCTTAAATCCAATTTTTTGTATAATGGAACGAGGATAAGAAAGGGGTTGTGCTTTTTGAATTTACAATCAACGAAAACATTATCAAATGGTGTAGAAATGCCTCGTTTTGGCTTAGGTGTTTACAAAATGACAGAACGTGAGGAAACATTACAGGCTATTGATAAAGCACTTCAATACGGTTATCGAGCTATTGATACAGCATCCTTATATGGGAATGAGGTAGAAGTAGGAGAAGCTATTCGTCATTCAGGCATTCGTCGTGAAGATATTTTTGTTACAACAAAAGTATGGAATAATGACCAAGGATATGATGCAACATTACGTGCTTTTGAGGTTTCGCTAAAGAATTTAAATATGGATTACCTAGATTTATATTTAACACATTGGGCTGTCCCTGAAACATTTGAAGAAACATATCGAGCTATTGAGCGCCTTTACGATGAAAAATTAATTCGCTCAACAGGTGTATCGAATCATCATGAGCATCATTTAGAAAAAATATTGGCTAAGGCAAATACTGCACCGATGGTTAATCAAGTGGAGGTACATCCATATTTACAACAGCAGCCATTAAGGGCATTTTGTAGTGAACACCAAATTGCTGTTACTGCATGGTCTCCACTAGGACGTGGTGGTGTACTTGCTGATCCTACCATAATGGAGATTGGGAAAGAAATCGATAAAACCCCTGCTCAGGTAGTACTGCGTTGGCATTTACAAAATGATACACTCGTTATTCCCAAATCCGTAACACCGAGCCGAATTGAGGAAAACGCACAGATTTTTGATTTTGAATTAACCCAAGATCAAATGGAGAAAATGGCAACATTAAATCGTAACCAACGATTTGGACAAGATCCTGATCATTTTAAATTTGATTTTTAAAAAAAGAATAAATCCCGCACTCCTATAGAGGCGGGATTTTTCTTATTGCTCGTCCTTGACGATAATACGTTTATTTAAAAAAGGATGGTCAAATTCTAATTGAATGGCATGTAGTTCGTAGTCATCACTTACTGTTTCTCGTGCACCATACATTGTATCCCCAATAATTGGATGGCCAATATAGGCTAAATGCACACGGATCTGATGTGTTCGCCCAGTCTCAAGTATGAGATGAACGACACAGGAATTTTTGTAACGCGCCACCACTTCATAGTGTGTTACAGCATGCTGTCCAGTTTTGGACACAACACGTCTTGTGGCATGGTGTCTGTCTTTGCCAATTGGTTCAGCAATCGTTCCAGAAGACGTTCGTAAGTTACCTTGCACCTCTGCTGCATACGTACGAATAATGGTTTTTTCCTCAATCATTCGATCGAAAATGGACTTTGCTAAAGGGTGCTTTGCTACTAGTAATAAGCCCTGTGTCCCTTTATCAAGACGATGAACATGTTCAGCATAAATGCCACCCTGTTCTTTGATATGTGCCATGACATGGTTCATACATGTATGTGTATCACGAGCATCATTAGGATGTGTTGCCATACCTTTTGGCTTTGATACGATTAAACAATGGTCATCCTCATAGACTACATCAATAGCACATACAGGTGTTGGTTTGTAGCTAGAAGTTGGAACAGGAAACGTAAATTTGATTATTGTTCCAGTTTGTAAAGGTGTATTCCATTGAACCAGCTCATCATTTGCCAATGTGATGGCTTTGGCCATACGCAATTCATGAACGAGTTTTTTACCGAGTCGCCAATGATTACGTAGCAATTCTTCCACACTTAAGTTATCTTCAGCAATTTCATAATGAAACATAGATCTTCCTCCGTAGAAAAAACCGTATTCCAAAGGTAGAACACGGTCTTCCGATTATTTTGCAGCTTTAGAAGCTTTGATTAAATAAAAGCTTGCCCCTGCGATTAAAATAAATGCAGTTAATGCTAAAAACGGAATAGTAATAAAGCCTAACCAATTAATATATTGTCCTGTACAAGAAACTGCGCCACAGGAGGGGGCAGTTTCAGCTAAAAAGCTAAGCTTTTGAATTCCGTAATGGTAAAGTGAAATACAGCCGCCAATCACAGAAAATACAGCAGTTGTGACAGCAATACGTGCATTTTTTTGTATAAATGCTACTGTCGTCATTATAACAATTGGGTACATAAAAATACGTTGAATCCAACATAATTTACAAGGTTCATAATGACGAATCTCAGAAAAATATAACGAACCTAGTGTTGCTATAGCAGAAACAATCCAAATAAATAATAAGCCATTTTCTTCTTTTTTAGACATATTCAATCTTCCCTTCATAAAACCATGTCCTTGTTCGATTATAGTGGTTCTAGTTTTATATGTAAATCAACTTACACAAAATAAGGTATGTGATGAATTTCAGTCTAAAGTATGAACGGTGGAAGCAGACGCTTTCAATAGCTTAATGGTATCATTAACAATAGTAATGCTAAAGAAGAGGTGTTTTCGTGAGGGAGAATGAGCATTCCAATATCAGTATTTTAAAAGAGATTGCTGAACTATTAAATGAAGAAACTGAAATTGTCACAATGCTAAAAGGTGCGCTCATCAAATTTTTAAATGGCACCAATTTTGAAACAGGCTGGATTTTTTTTATTGATGCAAAGGGGCGTTCAGAACTAGTTGTCCATGAAAATCTACCAGAGGCATTGGAATATAACAATTGCCATTATTTAAAAAAGGGCGGTTGTTGGTGTGTATCGCGTTATCGTAATGAAGAGCTAAAAAAAGCCTCCAATATTATCGAGTGTCAGCGTATTGAAAGTGCCATAGCTGCAAATGTTGGGGATCATGAAGGAATCACGCATCATGCGACAGTACCTCTTCAATCTGGACAAGAACGTTTTGGCGTATTAAATGTTGCATCTAAGGATACAGTACGCTTTTCAGAGGAGGAGCTTGCTTTATTAGAATCAGTTGCCTTTCAGATGGGTTCAGCTATTAAGCGAATTTTACTGACAAAGCAGGAGCAGGAAATGGCGCTTGTGAAGGAACGTAATCGCCTAGCTCGTGATTTACACGATTCAGTTAATCAACTACTATTCTCGGTTACGTTAACAGCTAGGGCTGGCATTGAAATGACGGATGATTGCGAAGTGAAAGAAACATTTAAAGAGATTCAGCATTTAACACAAGATGCACTTACAGAGATGCGTGCGTTAATTTGGCAATTGCGACCTAAAGGATTGGAAAATGGTTTACTTGAGGCCATGAAAGTATACGCTGAAATGCTTGGCTTAAAACTACATGTTACGGTTTCAGGCGTATTGCAATTTCCCTCACGTATTGAAGAAACATTATTTCGCGTAGCCCAAGAGGCGTTAAATAATGTACGTCGCCATGCAGGTGTATTAGAGGCAGCATTGTATATTACTGTTACGTCAACAGATATTTTGTTGGTTATTCGTGATGAGGGACGAGGCTTTGTCATTGACAACAATACAAAGTTGCTTTCGATGGGCTTACAATCTATCAAGGATCGTGCAAAATCAGTAGGTGGAACTGCCGACTGGGTAAGTGAAATTGGCAAAGGTACGGAGCTGCTAATCCGCTTGCCATATTAAGGGGGAGAGGACATGATACGTGTATTAATTGCAGACGATCATCACGTGGTGCGTAGAGGACTACTGTTTTTCTTAAAGACACAAAAGGATATTGAGGTTGTTGGAGAGGCAAAAAATGGGCACGAAGCGGTTGCATTAGCAGAAAGCATTCAACCAGATATTATCTTAATGGATTTAGTCATGCCTGAAATGGATGGCATTCAGGCGACTAAACGCATCAAAGCGAAATTTCCACAAATAGAAATTTTAATGCTTACTAGCTTTTCTGATCGAGACCATGTGGTGCCAGCAATGGAGGCTGGAGCGGCAGGCTATCAGTTAAAAGATATTGAGCCAGATGAATTGGTCTTATCCATTCGTCGTATTATGCGTGGTGAAAACACTTTACATCCTGAAGCAACGACAACGCTTGAAATGGATCGCCAGGAATCACAGAATGCACCCCATTTATTAAATCCGCTGACACCTCGTGAGCAGGATGTGCTAGCAGAGCTTACAAAAGGAAAGAGTAATCGGGAAATTGCATCCTCACTATTTGTCACAGAAAAGACGGTGAAAACCCATATTTCGAATATTTTTACAAAGCTACAGGTACAAGACCGTACACAGGCAGCACTGTATGCTGTTAAGCACGGGCTAACTGAAGGTAGTGGGATATAAATAAACGGCGAGCTTCTACTCACTTAGAAGCACTCGCCGTTTTTTACATTATTTATGTTGAACAAATAATTTTTTAGATATCTCTAATAATGTAGAGCTAGGTGTTAGTGCTAAATCTTCCTCTAGTCTTTGCGTATATGTTTGGAAAATTTTGAGTGCCTGTTCATGAAGCCCTGCCTGTATTAACGTATATAAATAGTGCTCAAGTTTTTGTTCATTATAGGGATCATACTCTATTAATGCATGTAAAAATTCCATAGCTCTTTCAGTATCTGAAAAGACCGTTGTTTGAAACCCTTTTTCTAATAGCTCTATGTATGATTTCATTAATTTATCTTTATAGGGTGTTGACCATTCATAATCATCAAAAACAAATAAGCCATTCTTATAAATAGAAAGACATTGATTAATCAAAGAAATAGAAGGAAATTCAAGTCTTGAAAAATCCTCATGAAGTTTTTGAAAATCGTATAAATCACATACGATATTTGGCTTTTCGAAGATATAGTATTTATTTGAAAAGACAATACAGTTTTCGTAGCCAATTGTATTTAGAGTTTTCCTTAAATAAGATAGAGCTGTATGAAGATTTGATTTGGCTCGTACATAATCTAAATCTGGCCATAGAATTTCAATTAAATAATCTCGATGAATCGGTATATTTGGATGCAAAATAAAATAAGCAAACAATTCTTTTGTCTTTTCTGTTTTAAATGCCACTAAACTATTGTTACTATAGACGGCAAATTGATCGAAGCATTGTACATTTAAGACAGTTTGTGTAGCCTGTTGAAGCATTTGCTGAATGGAAAATTCATGCTCAATACGGGCTACAGTTTTTTCTAAACGGGCATGACTGATAGGCTTTAATACATAGTCGAGACTGCCAATTTCATAGGCTTGTAATGCAAATTCATGATAGGCGGTAATGAAAATTACACTGACTTGTGGGCGTTCCGTTTTGATAATATCAGCAACTTCAAGTCCTGATAATTCCTGAAGTTTTACTTCTAAAAAGATAGCCTCAAATTCCATAGTTGGTAGTTCATTCAGAAATACTTCTACGCTTGTAAAGGTTTGCATCACCTGTATTTGTTGAAAGGCATGTAGTTTATTTTGAAAATAGTGTAAAGCTAACGGTTCATTGTCTATTAAAACGGCTCGAATCACATCAAACTCTCCTTTATACAATTAAATTAAAAACATTAAACTCTAGTTCATTTTGGGTGAAAAGGCTTCCTATATATAGTGAAGGGCAAGAAAAGTGAAAATCACTCAACTTTTCTATTAAAAATTTGATGCCAGAAAAAAGCAATTTATGGTGTAGTTCTTTCACGGGTGAGAGTCAATGAATCCCGATGTGTTTATCACATCGCGTCAAATCCATTCAAAGAAAATTTCGCCGTTCATTATATAGAAGAAAAAAGTTTTTTAGTTTGTGTTAAGAGAATTGAAATAATTGCTTAGGCGTTAAAATCAAACTATTCTTATACAAAAATGAAACAACATAGTATTGTTAATGAAAGTTGCATATGGGCATAAGCCTTGTTTTTTCTTTTATTGTTAAAATAGTATAATTGTTGTAACAATAATTAGGCGTTATTATAGTACATTTGTCTTAAAAAATACTCAAAAAGTACTTAAAAAATACTTAAAAAGATAGGTTATTAATTAAAATAGAAGTATATATAGGAAAAATGGGATGGCAAGAAAGGAGATTTTACCATGAAATTAGAAAGACTTCTAACCATGACGATGATATTAATCAACCGTAAAAAGGTTAAGGCACAGGAATTAGCAGAGTTATTTAATGTTTCGATTCGTACCATTTATCGAGATATTGAAACATTGAGCTGTGCTGGTGTACCTGTTATTAGTCAGCAAGGTGTAAATGGTGGCATTAGTTTAATCGATGGTTATCGTGTTGATAGGCAAGTGTTGACGAAGGATGAGCTCACGTCACTTTCTATTGCGATTAAAAGTGCTTTGACTACCTATGAAGATTCCCACGCTGAAGCCGTGCTCGAGAAAATAACGAGTATTGCTGATGATCATGTAAAACAATCGATGGACCATCTATTTGTTGATCTTAGTCCATGGGGACCAAACGCTCTCTTTAAAGAGCTTATTACGACGCTCAAGACAGCTATAGAGAATAATCGTTGCATAAGCTTTCATTATTCTACTACTTATGGTGAACAAACAAGCCGAATAGTCGAACCACATACAATTGTTCAAAAAGGGAAGATATGGTATTTGTATGGCTATTGTACATTAAGAAAGGACTTTCGTTTATTTAAGCTTGCGCGAATGAAACATTTGCTTCAAGCTGATTCTACCTTTGAGCGTAAGGAAGTGAATTTAAGTGAACTCCCTTGGGGTAAAGAATGGCATCGACCACAAAACGTAGTCGATTTAGTCATTTCTTTTGATAAAGACATTACAACATTAGTGGAGGAATCCTTTGGTGCAGAACATATAGACCATGAACAATCCATGATTTATATATCTATACCCGAAGATGAATGGCTTTATGGTTTCTTGTTAAGCTTTGGGCATCGCATTAAAATTATGGAACCACTTTATATAAGAGATATTATTCAAAAACGAGCTTTAGAAATTGTTCAATTATATAAAAATCTAAATAATTGATGACAGACAGTTGTCAGGTTTCCTTTGCTATAGTAAGTACAAATAAAGCGAAAGGTGGAATGACGATGCAAAGCTATTGTCAAAGCTGCGGTATGCCTTTAGTAGAAGAGGCATTATTGGGTACTGAAAAAGAAGGGGAAAAAAGTCAGGATTATTGTACATATTGTTACGAGGGGGGCGAGTTTAAACAACCCCAGTTAACAGTAGACGAAATGATTGAAATTTGTGTACCGCATCTTATGGAAGGTGGTATGCCAGAAAATGAAGCACGTAATATGCTGACTTCCTTTTTGCCAAATTTAAAGCGATGGAGAAAATGTGAGTGGCGAGAACCAAAAGTAGTTGAATTAAACTCATTTAACATCGTGGGTATTTCAACTCAAACAAGTAATGCCAATGAAATAACAGAGCAAGCTAAAATTCCGCAATTATGGGATCACTTTTATCAGCAAAATATTACGGACCAAATAGCCGAGCGAAAAAATGGTCATGTCTATGGTTTGTATTCAGACTATGAGACGGATGTGAATGGTAATTATACTCTTACACTAGGTGTAGAAGTAAATAATGATGACATTCAAGCTAATTTAGTAGTAAAAAAGATTCCAGCAGCTAAGTATCTAGTTTTTACATCTGATAAAGGCATGATGCCTGAAGTTGTCATTCAAACTTGGCAAGAGATTTGGGCTTGGTTTGCAAATTCTAAAATTGAACGAACGTATACAGGCGACTTTGAACTGTATGATGAACGATGCGCTAATCCACATGAATCACAAGTGGATATTTATATAGCTATTAAATAAGAAAAGTCTCCTACCAATCAATTGGTAGGAGACTTTTCTTCGTTTTGTGGAGGAATGATATGTGGCTCAATATGCACAAGAACCTGACAAAAGCGATTTTCACGCATAATGGTATGTTCGATTTCTTCAGTTATGCGATGACTTTCAAAGACATTTAAATAAGGATCTACTGTGACAGTTACGTCAATGAAATACATATTGCCATGGGCACGTCCTTTAAAGTCTAAAAGCTCCATTACCCCGTCCACGTTACGGATTAAGACCGATAACGTTTCAACTTCATCAATATCAAATGCATCTGTAAGACTTTGAACAGCTTCCCAAAAAATTTCTACTGCTGTTTTAATAATTAAAAGGGCAACAATGAGAGCTGTAAGTGAATCAATGATCGGAAAGCCGAAAATGGCTCCAAAAATACCAATGGCTGTACCGATGCTGACAAGTGCATCAGAGCGATTGTCAAAGGCAGCAGCTTTAACAGCGGCACTCTTAATTTTCTTTGATAGTGCCAAATTATAGCGATAAACCACATACATGACAACTGCACTACCTATTGCTACATAGGCTGTTAACAGTGAAGGTGTTGTACCAGTGGGCTCCCACAAGCTTTTTAGGGAACTAACTAATACTTGGAGACCGACAACAAGCATAATGAACGATGCGACTAAAGAGGCAACAGTCTCAGCTCGTAAATGTCCGTATTGGTGGTTGGAATCAGGTGGTCTTTGGGCAATGCGTAAACCAACCAGTACCGCGATGGAAGCAATGATATCAGTTGTGTTATTTAAACCATCTGCTTTTAGGGCCTCAGATGTACCAATGTAGCCTATTGTAAGCTTAGCAGAGCTTAGGATTAGATATGTACCAATGGATAGCCATGCACCTTTTTCCCCTTGACGTAAATTTGTATAGAGCTCCATTTTGTTTCCTCCTCGCAAAACTTTCGGACATTAGAAAACGACCCCCTTTTAAAAGGGAGTCGTTTCATCTATTTATTACGGTCGTTGCTCCCACCTATATAAGGTGTGAAGAAAAGATCATATTTATAGCCTAGATTATACAAGCGTGCTTCTAATAGTACCACGACAAGTATGGCAAATCAATTCAATTTTAGTCAATGACTGCGTCATATTCATTTGATAAATCACTGTTAGGTAATTTCAGAACTTCTAAGTATAAAATATGGTGACCATCTAATTCTTTTGCGATAAATTCAAAACCTTGCTCTTCAATACTGTCACCTTCGACTGCATCAAAACGCTTCGTCATGAACCAACCACCGATAGTATCAATATCATCATCTTCTATGTCAGTACCAAGCATATCATTTACATTTTCAAGAAGCATCTTAGCATCTAAAATAAAATGATTTTCTGCAATTTCTTGTACTTCCGGGATTTCGTCTTCATCAAATTCATCTTGAATATCGCCGACAATTTCCTCAATAATATCTTCAATCGTCACTAAACCAGATGTTCCGCCATATTCATCCATTAAAATGGCCATATGAATACGTTCACGTTGAATTTTTAGTAATAGATCGTTAATTTGCGTTGTTTCCATCACTCGAATAATAGGTTGCATATAATCAATGACTGGCTTATCACCATTTTTAGGATCTTTAATGTAAGCGGTTAATAAATGCTTCATGTTAACTAATCCAATAATATGATCTTTATCTCCATCCAGAATTGGATAACGAGTATATTGCTCAACACCCATTAAATCAAACACTTCTTTAATTGTTAGCTCTTTTTCTATGCCGACAATTTCAGTTCGAGGAACCATAATTTCTTTTGCAAGACGATCAGAGAACTCGAAAATACTGTTAACATATTCATATTCTGAGTTATTAATTTCTCCACCTTTTAAACTATCCGACAAAATCATACGCAGCTCTTCCTCTGTATGAGCAACTTCTGATTCTGACATCATTTTTAAGCCGAAAAGACCTGTTAAACCACGGGCAGAGCCATTTAATAGCTTAATGATGGGATAGGTAATATTGTGGAAGATAATTAATGGGCCAGAAAAGTTTAATGTGACAAATTCTGCTTTTTGGATGGCTAATGTTTTTGGCGCCAATTCCCCAATAACAACATGCATAAACGTAACGATTGAGAATGCAAGTATGAATGAAAGGATAGATGTAATACTACCATTCAAATTTAGAAATTCAAACACTGGGTGTAAAATGATTTCAAATGTAGGTTCACCTAACCAACCTAAACCAAGTGCAGTGATGGTAATACCTAACTGGCATGCAGATAAGTACTCATCTAAATCTGAAACAACACGTTTTGCATTTTTCGCTTTTTTATGCCCTTCCGCGAGCAATTGATCAATGCGGGTAGATCTCACTTTTACGATTGCAAATTCAGTTGCAACGAAAAATCCAGTCATTATAATTAGTAGGGCGAATGCCGCCAACCTAATGGTTATCTCCAATATGTCTCCGTCCAAATAATTCCTTTGTTCCCGCCCGAATGAGGGAAGTAAACAAAGTGTACACCTCCTATGATTTAAAAAATTGTTGGATGTTTCAATCATAAATTATTTAAAAGAAAAACACAAATATTGACAACAACTTTTTCACTTGTTTTTCATGGATCTTTTGTAAAAATGCAACTAGATTCAAATACCAAAAGATTGTAATTACCATGGCTATATGCTAACTTTAGAAAGATCAAAGATAGTTTGTTTAGGGAAAGAAGCATTTTGCATCTCATATAATACGACACGTCAAAAATCTCAAGAGTGCTTTAGCTTGCGGATTTTTTTAAATGAATTATTTTTTATAGAAAGGGGGGAGTCTCAATCATCATTTGAGACTCCCCCTTTCTAAATGTTTGACCTATTTATTCTTGCTGGAAGCGTAATTTTAAACACGCTTTTTCAACGTCATGAACCGTTTCCTTTAAAGGTATTTCACCTGTAAGCGGAGCGATAGATACAGGTGCTTTTTCCGTTATGCCTTGCTGTGTTAAAACATAGTTCTTATTATTATACGTTAAATAGAACGTTTTAATCGATTTCTTGCCGAAAGAGCTAGTAGAAGAATCAAAGAAGCCCTTTAGTTGACTGCAATACTCATTGTAAAAGTCGCTTTTATAGCCAGAAAGTTCCTCGAATTTCTTACTATTAACAGCACCCGCTTCATCCACTAATTCGAATATTTTAGCGGAAAATTCTGAAAAAAATTCTTTTACTTTTACACGAATTAACGCTTTTGAATTATAGCTATTTAAGTCATCCGAAAGTGTGACTTTACTCATTGAAATGGCCCCCTGCATAAAAAACATTTACTATTAAGCTGATATCATAAATGTATAAGAAAAATATACAAATTTCAACAGGATTCAACATAATTAGCTTAAATGGCGTGCTATTAATAGTAAATATAGGTATTTTTATACGGGATCACAACGAAAAATTGACTATCAAATTCAATCGTATACATGAAACAGCATAAGTTCATGTATCATTTTTTTAACAACCTCCTCGTCTGATGGAATGGCTCCTATCCACTCAATCGTACCGTCCTTTAAATATTCCCCTTGGTATCGTTCTCGTTGATAAAAAAACGAAATAGACCACCCAGGTAGTTGCGTGTTTTCAAATAGTGGTTTAAAACTGAAATGTTGAATCATCATCAAACCTCGCTTCTTATAGTATGTAGTCATATTATTCAAGTATAAAGGTATTTTTGCAACTATTCACTTTTCATAGAAGTAAATAGGATGAGATTGAAATTCTAAAGGGGTATTTCTTTCGTTGAAAATCATTGCTCTGCTATAATGAGTGCAGAAGGCGACAAAATACGCCAATCTTGAATACAATTGAAATGAGAGGATACTAATGGATAATTTTATAGTGACATTACTTTTTATGGCTATCATTGGGGCTGCAATTGGGGGCGTTACAAATCACTTAGCCATTAAAATGCTTTTTCGTCCATATAAAGCGATATATATTAAAAATTGGCGTGTACCGTTTACACCAGGCCTTATACCCAAACGACGTGATGAATTAGCTAAACAGCTGGGTCTTACAGTAGTTAATTATTTACTAACACCTGAAACATTTAGAAAAAAGTTTTTCTCTAAGGATATTCAAGACAAAGTAGAACACTTTGTGCAAACAAAAGTTGAAGAAACAATCTTTACAAACGACAAAACAATTCAGGATTGGCTAAACTTAGCTGGGTTTGCTCATCTACCTACTACCATTGAACAGAAGGTTGAAGCAATTGTTGAGGGACAATTTTCGTCAGTAAAGAATACACTATCAACAAAATCAATTCGTACGCTCCTATCAGATGATATCCAAAATACAATTGATGCTAAAATTCCAGTAGCAGTTCAGCACATTTTAGAAAAAGGCGAGGATTATTTTTTATCACCAGAAGGTGAAATGACGATTAAGGCAATGATTGATGACTTTTTATCATCAAAAGGGTCTCTAGGCGGCATGATCAATATGTTCTTAGGTGATTCCTCTTCATTAGTTGGGAAAGTTCAACGTGAGCTTGTGAAGTTTTTACAAGCACCAGGAACAACAACCTTACTAACAAAAATATTTTCGCAGGAATGGGAAAAACTTAAAGATCGACCAGCTATGGACTTTTTGCAAGATGTTCAATTTGACCCCATTTTATCGAAATTACAAGTGTACGTGAAAGAACAATTAGCAATCTCTGAACGTTTAAATCAACCGATTTCTTATTATTGGCCACAAGGAAATGACTGGGCGAAGTATACCGTGATTCCACAAGCTATAGAAAAAGCTTTTGTGAAGGCAGAGGAAAAACTTGAGGATGTACTAAAACGTTTAAACTTACAAGAGGTCGTGCGAGAGCAGGTTGACTCATTCCCAGTAGAGAAATTAGAGGAGCTTGTATTAGGTATTTCAAAACGTGAGTTTAAAATGATTACTGTATTAGGTGCAGTGCTTGGTGGATTGATTGGGATTGTGCAAGGCTTGATTGTTTACTTTATTTAAAAGGAGATTGTATGAATGATTAATATTTATAATGACATTAATGCGCTAGAAGCAACTTTCCGTAAGATTCCAGAATTTGAAGCGTTAAAAGCTGCTGTTGAAGTTGTTAAAAATGATGAAGAGGCATTAAATGTCTTTAAAAACTTCCGTAAAATCCAAATCGAATTACAGAAAAAGCAATTAGCTGGTGAGGATATTTTGGAAGATGAGCTTGTCTATGCACAAAAAGCGGCACAGCTTGCACAGCAAAATGAAAAAATTTCAACGATGCTTGAGGCAGAAATGAAGGTAAGTAAAGTAATCGAAGAAGTAAATCGCATTTTAATAAAACCTATCCAAGGTTTATATGAAGGAATTCAATAATAGGTGATAAGCGCAATTTAAAAAGGAATAATTTTTCTAGGAATTGCACATATAACAAGTGAGAGGAAAACGTGTATCCGCTATTGGTCGGTACACGTTTTTGCTTTATGTACCAGTTAAAGAGTATGGGAGGTTATGAATATGCATGTCATCATTGAATGGACCTATAAAACACCAAAAGGAGCAACAACAGTTTTACGTTCAGCTGAAATGCCTGCAGCTCAAGCATTTTTACTTGCAGAGGATATGGAAAGAACGGGAAGGGTAAAATCGCTACATTGTGTTGATCGGCAAGATACAAATTGGTCACTTAAAGAGCTAAAAGGATATTTAAAGGAAATTGATACAGAGCCTCATAATATTACGCTCTATTTTGATGGAGGTTTTGATCGTGGGACAAGGCAAGCAGGACTAGGCTGCGCCATTTATTACGAACAAAATGGTAAACCTTTACGATTGAGAAGGAATGCCTTTTCGTCTGAATTGAAATCAAATAACGAGGCAGAGTATGCAGCGCTTTATTTAGCCTTAGTAGAGCTAGAACTTTTAAATGTCCACCATTTGCCTGTGCGTATTATAGGAGATTCACAAGTGGTCATCAATCAGCTGAATGGGGAATGGCCAGCATTGGAAAAAGAACTAGCAAGCTGGGCAGATAAAATTGATGCTAAGCTGGAGCAACTTCACATTCAAGCCGAATATCAGCTTGTTTCACGTAAGGATAATTCAGAAGCGGATCGCCTTGCTACTCAAGCTTTAAATGGCATCGATATTACTGGTTTGAGCGAGATTGTTAAAGAATAGGAATAAGAGGTGGCAGTAGATACTGCCACCTCTTTCTCATAAAATCCTCGGTTTGCACTGAAACTTTTTCCATTTTAAAACTACTACTACTATGAATCCAAACAATAAGGAGAGATTTTATGAACATGAAAAAAATAGCACCTGCAGCTATGTCTGCATTATTATTTGGAAGTGCCCTTGTACCAGTAGCTTCAGCAAATGAGCAGCAATCTACAGAAGCGGAGGTACCACAAATACAAATTGATCCCGTACACATTTTTAATGATACTCGTGGTACTGTGGAAGATGTTCGTGTTGGGGAAAATATTACATATTACACAGTAAAAGAAGGCGAGCAAACAAATGTATTAGAAATTACTAAAGATACTCTCGTGTTCGACAATACTGGGAAGAAAGTGGAGCTACAAAAGGGTGATAAAGTATTAGCTTATACCTTTGCTAACAAACCGCAAAAATATATTTATCCACCACAATTCAATCCAGAGGTTGTCATCGTTGAAACAGAAGAAGTTGGTTTTGTAGAAGTGGATTATTTCTTTGAAGATTTAACTAATACGTATGATATTTTAAAATTAAATATTGGGAAAGAAACAGAGCTATTCAATGAAAAAGGTGAAAAGGTGGACGCTAAAGATTTAGCAGAGAAGCATCTGATTGTTTTCTATACGGCCTCTACTAAAAGTATCCCAGCTCAAACAACACCATCTAAAGTAATTGTACTGAACGATGATTCCTCAACTACTAAGAATCCAATACATGAAGAAATTGATAATATTATCGCATCAGATTCTTATGAAGTAGCTGGTACAAAAATGGTGCCATTACGTGTGATCGCTGAAAAGCTTGGCTTCAAAGTGGATTCTACAGGCAAGGGGGCAATCCTTTCAAAAGGGAATATATCTTACACAATTACTCGCGGTGAAAAAACATTTGGCTATAATAAGGCATTACGTACACTAACAGTCGCACCGACCTTAAAAGATACAAAGACATATGTACCTGTTGAATTTGTGGATGAATATTTAAAATAATTAAGAAAATAGTATGCCAACAATGCTTGGCATACTATTTTTATTTGTGGTTACTCAGCCATTGCTAGAGCGTAATGGTTCTTTGAGGAAATAAAGGCTGGATACTTTTTCGCAAATTGTTGGAGACATTGTTTAAAGGATATTGTACTCATGAAGTTTTTAGCTAATACCATTTCATCTGAATACAATAAAAATTGCTGAAAATGCTGTTGAATAAATACCCTTGTCTTTTCATAATGCTTGTTAATTGAAATAGCGCCATAGATTTCTTGTTGATCAATAATATAAATAAAATCACAAAGTACTTTATGTGTGCCGTAATTAAGTTTTACCGTGACATATAATGTTTTTTCGTCACAGCGCTCTAAATCAAAATGGTGGAATGCTACTTCTACTTGATGAATAAAGCTCGAAACAGATGTATAATTGTCATTTTTTAAAATAAACATTCTCGACACCACCTTTTCTGAAAATTATAATGACAAAAAAATAGTTTGTCTATATTTAAACTGAATATTCTGTTATTTTATAGATTCTAATTGTTATTTTGCTTATAGTCATAGAAATTTGTTAAACTTAAATCTGCAATATATAAAAGAAGAGAGCGAAACGAAATGAAAATTATTCATATAGATCAAAAATATCCTGAAGATTGGATTCGCGTATTAAATCATATTGCGAATTTATTTTTTGAGGATTCCAAGCTGAAGGTTGAACCAATGGGAGCAGATATGTCTGCTTCATTTGACTATCAGACTGGAGACGATTTTTCCATTTCTACAAAAGCAAACTTGATTGTAGATGGTAAGCAATACACGAATGAGTACAGTATTCAATATGATTCCCCAGCAACAGATCGTGAGCTAAATATTCGCATAAAACGTGCATTGTCACATGTATTTTTAGATGTTCTTGAACAGCATACTGGAGTGCATCAGCAATGGGGGATTTTAACGGGTGTACGCCCAACAAAGCTGTATCATAAATTTAGAAAAGAAGGTAAAAGTGAGCAAGAAATTGCTGATCTATTAATTCGAGATTTCCGCTTATCAAAGGAAAAAGTTGGACTATTAAAGGAAATTGTGGACCGACAACTAGTGACCATTCCTGATCTTGATGCCATTGGAGAAGAAATCAGTGTTTATATTGGTATTCCATTCTGCCCTACCAAATGTGCATATTGCACTTTCCCAGCCTATGCGATTGGTAGCAATCGTAAGCAGGGGCGTGTTACGACTTTTTTAGATGGCTTGCATATTGAATTGCGCGAAATGGGCAAATGGCTGAAGGACAATGATATGAAAATCACCTCCATTTATTGGGGTGGTGGTACACCGACTTCAATTGAGGCCGATGAAATGGATGCCTTATATCAAACGATGTTTGAATCATTCCCTAACCCTGAAACAATTCGAGAGGTGACAGTTGAAGCAGGAAGACCTGATACCATCACACCAGAAAAATTAGAAGTACTAAAAAAATGGGGTATTGATCGTATTAGTGTAAATCCACAATCTTATACTGATGAAACATTAAAAGCAATTGGTCGTCATCACACGGTTCAGGAAACCATTGATAAGTTTTGGCTTGCAAGAGCATCAGGTATGAATAATATTAATATGGATCTTATAATTGGGCTACCGAATGAAGGGATTGAAGAATTCCAACATTCATTAGAGGAATCGGCAAAGATGCAGCCAGAGTCTTTAACTGTTCATACGCTATCATTTAAACGTGCATCAGAGATGACGCGTAATAAGGATAAATACAAAGTAGCCGACCGTGATACGGTAGCTGAAATGATGGAAATGGCCCAAATTTGGACAAAAGAAAATGATTATGTTCCATACTATTTATATCGTCAGAAGAATATTTTAGGTAATTTAGAAAATGTCGGCTATAGTAAAGCGGGAGAAGAAAGTATTTATAATATCGTTATTATGGAAGAAGTGCAGACAATCTTAGGAATTGGCTGTGGGGCATCCTCAAAATTTGTTCATCCCGAAACAGGGAGAATTACACAATTCCATAATCCGAAAGATCCTGCTGCCTATATCATGACCTTTGAAGAGGCTATTGGGAAGAAAATAGAATTTTTAAATGAATTATATAAGGCTTAATGATAAAGGCAATCTGATCTGTTCAGATTGCCTTCATTGTTTGTAGTGTTCGTAATGTACAGGCCATTTTTAGCAGAACAGCATCCTCAAAGTATTGCGGATCATAGCCTGTTAATTCCCTTATTTTATTTAAACGATAAGTAAGTGTATGTCGATGAATATTCAATTGCTGAGCACAATGCTTTAGCTGTAAATTACAATCAAAAAACGATTGTAATGTTTCCAATTGTTTAGCGTCTAAATTTTTGAGTACACGACGGTAAAATGCTTGTACCTCCTCCGATTCACGAGGTTTAAAAAGGGAATATAACTCGACATCTTCAAAAAAAGTCAATTCATTATTGATTGCAGCAAATTTTAGAGCTGTTTTGGCACCTTGGTAGCTATAGGGAAGCTGAGATAAATGCTGAACCACAGGCCCTACACCAATTTGAAGGGAGGGAAGTTTCTGCTTCTGCTTACGCAGTGCTTTTATAATAGGACGGCAGCTTTGCTCCACACAATTTGTTAGTAGGATATAGTATTCCTGTAATTGGCTATGACCAGCAAGAATAGGCTGTTTG
Source organism: Lysinibacillus sp. A4 (assembly GCF_024919535.1). Classification (NCBI taxonomy): domain Bacteria; kingdom Bacillati; phylum Bacillota; class Bacilli; order Caryophanales; family Bacillaceae; genus Lysinibacillus; species Lysinibacillus sp. A4. The sequence continues at coordinate 50,773 of NZ_JANWTB010000009.1, forward strand.
TAAAATAGATCCTCAAAAAAGAAGGGTATTGTATTTTCTGCGTAGGATGCTTCATTTAAGCTCACTAAAATCACCTGAAAAGGGCCCGAAAGAGCAAATGGTAATTTCTGAATCCGTTCAGTTAAGGTTCCGTCTAGCTTACTTCCATGAACGAGTGCTTCAAATATGTAATCGTTATTCTTTCGTTGCCATTCGCTTTTAGATTCAACAATCGCTTGATGGGCCATAATCTCTGTTGTGAGTTGAACGAGATTAGCAATTTCAAGCATATCCTCTGAATCTCCTGTAATACCTATAACACCTACAACCTCATCTTGGTACATAATTGGCATATTGATGCCTGGTTTTGTGTTTGGATAAAGTGCTATATTTTCCTCATTTATAATTAGAGTCTCTTTTGTCTGTGCTACGTATAGTGCACCTTCATGAATATTTTCCACCCTCATTTTATCCCCAGAAGCTAAAATGACTCCACTTGGGCTGATAACATTAATATTGTGACGCAAGCGCAACATCGTTTGATGGACGATGTCTTCTGCTAACTTTTTTGTCAACATGTTTATACACCTCGCATAAAAAACAGCCTGTTATATGACAGATAAATTGTACACCTATTATAATGTTTTCTGAATTTATTGTCATTATAATAAATTGTAAGCGCTTAACTTAGGGATATGAAAATTTACGTAAATGTCAATGGACGACATAAGTGGAGGTATAACATGAAAGTTATCATTAGTCCAGATTCCTACAAGGGTACTCTGTCAGCAGTTGAAGTAGCAAAGGCAATGCAAAAAGGAATCTTAGATGTGGATCATTCAATTGAAACAATTATACTACCAGTGGCAGATGGTGGTGAAGGTACACTGCACTCACTTATTGCCTCTACAGATGGTCGATATTGCTCAGCAACTGTGCTTGATCCATTGGGAAGAGCTATCCAGGCTCAATATGGTGTACTGGGCGATCAAGTAACCTGTGTAATAGAGATGGCTCAAGCATCTGGTATTATGCTGTTACAAGAAAGTGAGAAAAATCCTGAACTTGCTACATCTTATGGCACAGGACAACTAATTAAAGCCGCACTTGATCAAGGTTTTAGAAAATTTATTATTGGCATTGGTGGGAGTGCTACAAATGATGCGGGTACTGGTATGTTACAAGCATTAGGTGTGCGGTTATTATCAGCGGAAGGGGTGGAACTTGAGGCTGGTGTTTCTAACCTTATGCAATTAGATGTCATAGATATGAGTCTACTAGACACTAGATTAGCAGAATCCACATTTACGATTGCCTGTGATGTGGATAATCCGCTTATTGGTGAACGAGGAGCCACTGCCATCTTTGGTCCACAAAAGGGTGTTCAAAAACACCAGGTCGCTGAATTTGATCGTTGTTTAAAGCATTTTGCAGATATTGTTGAAGCTCAATTTGCTATACGATTACATGACTATAAAGGTGCTGGAGCCGCTGGGGGAATGGGGGGCGCATTAATCGCTTTTTTAAAAGGAACCTTCCATGCAGGAATTGACCTTGTGCTGGACGCTGTACAACTTCAGGCTCATTTAGCAGAAGCACAGTTAGTGATAACGGGTGAAGGAAAATCTGATCTTCAAACATTACATGGTAAGGCACCATTAGGTGTAGCAAAAGCTGCAAAGCAAGCGAATGTAGAGGCGATGCTGCTGTCTGGAGGAATTGATACCAAGGCAAATGCAGCATTACAAGCGTATTTTACAGTTGTTGAGTCATTGGTAGATGAGGAGATTGATGTGCAGCAGGCAATGCAAGAACCTGCACACTTTATTCGGTTAAAAACTAAAAGAATGATAGAGCGTTACTTACAAAAGGGGGATGTCTAGATGTTGTTCATTATTATATTAATAGGGGTATTATTTGTTGTCTTAGGAACAGCTAAGTTAAAGCTTCATCCGTTTTTAGCTTTATTAATCAGTGCTTTCTTCGTTGGAATTGCTTCAGGTATGCCATTGTTGACAGTAGTGGAAAGCATTAATACTGGATTTGGAGGCTTAATGACAAGTATTGGTTTAGTCATTATTGCTGGTACTATTATAGGCTTAATATTAGAAAAATCAGGTGCTGCTTATCGAATGGCAGAAGTAGTGTTAAGAATTGTAGGACCTAAACGTCCACAATTAGCGATGTCTTTAATTGGCTATATCGTATCCATACCAGTATTTTGTGATTCTGGCTTTATTATTTTATCCAGCTTGCAAAAATCATTAGCAAAGCGAGCAAATGTTACGATTGCATCTATGGCAGTAGCTTTAGCAACTGGCTTATTTGCGACGCATGTATTAGTACCACCAACTCCAGGTCCTATTGCAGCAGCAGGAAATATTGGCGCAGCAGATTATTTAGGAACAGTCATTGTCATTGGTTTATTAGTCGCGATACCAGCGACATTCGTAGGTTATCTATGGTCAGTAAAAGTTGCGACAAAAATTCGCGTTCCTGAAGATGAGGTAGAGGCATTAGATTATGAGGAAGTCATTAAATCCTTTGGTAAAATGCCCTCAACATTTAAAGCATTTTTACCAATCGTTCTGCCGATTGTGTTAATTGGTTTGGGTTCTATAGCAGCATTAGTTGGTGATACGGAAGCGACTTTCAATACCATCTTTAAATTCTTAGGTTCTCCAACAGTGGCCTTATTTTTAGGTGTAGCAGCAGCCTTTTTATTATTACCTGAAATCAATGAAACGACATTAACAGGTTGGATTGGCGAAAGTCTAAAAGAAGCAGCACCAATTTTACTTATAACAGGGGCTGGTGGTTCGTTTGGAACTGTTATAAAAAATGCTGGTGTTGGAGAAATGCTTCAAGAAATGGATTTAGGTATGTTTGCCTCAGGTACATTATTCCTTCTTGTGCCGTTTATAGTAGCAGCAGCGTTGAAAACGGCTCAAGGTTCTTCTACAACAGCTCTTGTGATTACATCTACTTTAGTAGCCCCAATGCTTGTGACATTGGGAATTGATGGAGCGGTACCATTAGCATTAGTGGTGATGGCAATAGGTGCAGGAGCAATGACAGTTAGCCATGTGAATGATAGCTTCTTTTGGGTGATTACGCAGTATAGTGGTATGGAAGTAACACAAGCCTATAAAGCCCAAACGGTGGCCACATTACTTCAAGGGCTTGTGACTATTATTATTACGATGATTTTATGGTGGATATTTGTTTAAAGTAAAAGGAGAGCAGCCCATGGCTAGCTCTCTTTTTGTATAATAGGAAAATAGAAAGGAAGTTAGTAGATGAAAAAAATAATAAAGGTATTACTCCTTTGTCTTTTTTTATTAGCCGGCTGTACCGAGGCAGTCAAGACAGAGAAAATTCCTGTAACAGCTGGTCATGAAATGCAGGTTCATTTTATTGATGTAGGACAAGGGGATTCTATACTGATCGAATCACCAAGTGGTAAAACGATGCTTATAGATGGGGGAGTGAAGGGCGCAGGGCAACAGATTGTCTCTTATTTAAAAGAACTTGGGATAAATAAGCTTGATATTGTAGTAGCAACACACCCAGATGCTGATCATATTGGAGGGCTTATTCCTGTATTAGATAACATGACGATTGAGCAATTTTATGATTCGGGAAAAGTACATACATCGCAAACCTTTGAAGAGATGCTGACACGTATCGATGAAAAAAATATTCCTTATCATGTGCCAAAAATCGGCGATGATATCGAATTTGATAAGGATGTAAATGTGAAAGTTTTAAATGCCAATGATCAGGCTACAGACAATAACGATGCCTCCATTGTCTTAAAAATGACTTATGGGAATGTCTCTTTTTTATTGACAGGAGATGCGGGAGTGGCATTAGAAAAGGAAATGTTGCAGTATGATGTGAAAGCAACAGTTTTAAAAGCTGGACATCATGGCTCTAACACAAGTAGCTCAGAGGAGTTCATTCAGGCTGTAAAACCAGAGGTCACGATATTAAGTTATGGAGAGGATAATAAGTATGGACATCCACATGCAGAAATTGTGGACCGTTTGCAGGCTATTGGTAGTAAAATATATGCCACCGCGGATTTAGGAACGATTACGGTGTCCACAGATGGGGTAAACTATACGGTGAACGGTAAGGAAACTTCTAGTGTAGAAACTGGTAATATACTATCTAAAGAAGAACCGACAACAGCTATTGAAATCGTTAGCAAGGATCTTGTTACTGAAATTGTAGGAATTAAAAATAGTGGACAACACGCAGTATCTTTAAAAGATTGGCAGCTTATTTCAATTGAAGGGCATCAAGTTTATAACTTCCCTAATCTTTCTTTACAGCCAGGGAAAACGATTTATATTACTAGTGGAACCAATGCACGGGAAGGGCAAAATTATTTGAAATGGACAACTAAACAAATTTGGTTAAACGCTGGAGATGCTGCGCAATTACGGAATGAGAAAGGGGAACTTGTAAGTGAGCTTGAGTAAATACACATTGGACCGTATTGAAGATGGCTATGCGGTTTTCTTAAAGTTTCCAGCAGAAGAGGAACAACTCATTATTTCACAGTCAGCCATGAACAAGCCTGTGCAAGTAGGTGATCGTGTTCAGATAGAAGAAAAAGATGGTATTTACCATATTGAAATTTTAAAAGAAGAAACACAGCAAAAAAGAGCAGACCTTCAGAGTTTAATGAATCGTTTACGAAATAAAAATAATTAATACATGACAAGCTGTAAGATTTGACGTACAGCTTGTTTTTAGATACAGGAATTGTACTTAAATTGTTATCCTAAATATTTCGAAAATATGCTAAAATAGTAGTATTAATCGGGAGCTAGGAGCGGACAAAAATGTCGATAAATACAATTATTTTTGATTTAGATGATACACTACTATGGGATAAAAAATCAGTCAAAACTGCATTTGAAAAAACATGTGACTATGCAGCAACAGTACATAATGTGAACCCTACTGAGCTAGAGGAAGCTGTTCGCCGAGAGGCACGTGCTTTATATGAGGGTTATGAAACATATGATTATACGGTATTAATTGGTATCAATCCATTTGAAGGACTTTGGGGAACGTTTGACGACTCGACGGACTCCTTCCAAAAAATGAAGGAAATTGTTCCTAGCTATCGTGCAGCGGCTTGGACAAAAGGGTTAGCTGCTCTTGGTATTGAAGATACAGCGTTTGGAGAGGAGCTAGGAGAGCGCTTTGTAGCCGAGCGTAAAGTAGTGCCATTTTTATACGAAGATACTTTTGCAGTGTTAGATGAATTAAAAGGAAAATATCAGCTTGTATTGCTTACAAATGGCGCACCAAGTTTGCAAAATTTAAAGCTAGAAATCACACCAGAAATTGCCCCATATTTTGATCATATTATTATTTCAGGTGACTTTGGTAAAGGTAAGCCGGACGCATCTATTTTTGAGTTTGTGATGGAGAAAGCAGGTATTATAGCCGACGAGGCAATTATGGTTGGCGACAATCTTAATACTGATATTTTAGGATCATCTCGTGTGGGAATGCGTAATGTATGGATTAATCGTGAAAGCAATATCGCCAGCGGGGCTGTGACACCTACCTATGAGGTGGATTCTTTGACAGCGTTGTTGGAGCTTGTAAATAAGCTATAGTATAAAAATGTACTGACCCTTCATGGAGTCAGTACATTTTTTTATTAAAAATAGACATTCAGTCCAAGGTATAAACATGTAAAAGCTATCGCTATACAAAGCTGAACAAGAGCGCTAGCAATTAAGTAACCCTTAGGTTCACCAGCCTTTTTACGATAATAGATTTGCATAAAGGAGTAGAGTGAGAAAAGGCCATAAATAATTGTTGCATGAATTGTATGGTGGACAAGATAGATACCAAATGAAATACCTCCAAACAACACGAGCATGATGGCATTGGCAATAGCATGCTCAACTGTCGCAGCGAAAAAGCGACGTTCTGTATAAGGCATTCTTTTTTTAGCAATCCATAGGATGAAATGCATAAGTAGGATGAAAATGTTCCCTAAAATAAGTTTCGTCGACCGCTTCTCATCATAAAAATAGCGTAGAGAGTCAATTGATTCTTCAATCAGAAAGGCTTGCTGGGTTTCAACATTGAAGAAAATCTTGTTATTGAGTACCTTCCATTTCTCTTGTGTACGGTCATTATAGAGAATCAAAATATCATAGATAGTACCACTTTTCCATTGACTAGCGGATATTGTTATAGGAGAAGCGTTGTCCCAATTCTGTTGTAGCTGTGTGATAGCCTTTGAATGAGCATAGCATTGCTGAGGAACATAAAGGCAAGAGTCCTTTGCTATAAAGGTTTCCTTGTTCAGATTCTCCTTTAAGTAGACTCGTTGGATTGCTTTGGAGGAATCCATTGTCGTAGGAGAATCAATCGGACGTTGAACAAAAGATAAAATTAATAAAGAAAGAACTACTATAAATAGTAATGTTACAGATGGGATTTTCCATTTATTTTTTGATTGTTGTTTATTAATTACTGAAGGCTCTGTCATATTGCGTAATATTTTTTTCTCCTGCTGATTAGATAATGTTAAATCATCTAAGTGTTGCCATGTCTTCTTATCATTCTTCATCCATTTCACCTCCTAGCTGTTTTTTTAATGCGACGAGTGCTCGTTTTAATGTGTTTTTTACTTTCCCCTCATTCCAGCCAAGAATAGCGCAGGTTTCTTCGATGGAAAGCCCCTCTATTTTGCGCAGAATGATCACATCACGATAGGTAATTTTTAGTTTTCGAATTGCAAGATACAGTATCTTGGCATCTTCTCGTTGCATCAGCCATTGATGAGGAGAAGGTGACGCTTGTTCTTCATGCTGTTGTAAAAAAGGGACAAACTGAATAATCCTTTTCCGACGATAATGATCATAGGCAAGGTTACGTGCAGTGCACCGCAACCAAGCGAGATCGGCTCCTTCTTTTATTGTTTGGTGATGGTTCAAATAACGGACAAAGGTTTCCTGTGTATAATCCTCCGCTAATTTTTCATCATTTAGTAAGTAATATAAGTATTTAAAAATGGTGTGATTATGTAAGTAAAATATTTCTTCTATGTTCAAGCTGAACACCTCCTTTTCTTTAAAGACGAAGAACTCATAGAAAAGTATCATTTTCCCAAAATAAAAAGCAGAGAGTAGAGACTCCCTGCTTCTTGTTATTATTAATTATAGGTTAATGGCTTTTACCTCATCAATGTTTTCAAGCTGTGCCACAAAAACTAAATCTTCTTCTGTTACAACATTATCAACCGTTAACATCATAACCGCTGTACCACCAACCTGCGCACGACCAACCTGCATTGTTGCGATATTGATTTCTTTTTCTGCAAGCTTTGTTGCTACACGGCCAATTGCACCTGGTTTGTCAGTATTTTTAATGTAAAGAAGGTGGCCTTGTGGAATGACGTCAACAACATAGTCCTCTACTTTTACAATACGTGCACCTAAACCGTTTAATAGTGTACCCGCTACAGTATGTGTTTCGTTAGCAGTAATAATTTCAATAGTAATTAAGCTAGTAAAGCCTTTTGCTGTTGTTGTTTTGTGCTCATTAATTTTCATACCAATACGTTCAGATAAGTAACGAGCATTCACATCATTGACATGATTACCATGATTTTTAGACAGTAAACCTTTTAACGCATTTGAAGTTAATGGACGAACATCATAGTTTGCTACTTCTCCAGCATAAGATAGGTTGATTTCTTTGACTGGCTCTGTTGTCACTTGTGATAGGAATGAACCAAGTTTTTCAGCTAATTCAAAGAAAGGCTCAACTTGTGCAAGAAGCTCTTTAGGTATAGATGGCATATTTACTGGATTTGTTACAGTCCCTGTTTTGTAAAATTTAATGATGTCATTTGACACGTCAACCGCTACAGATTCTTGTGCCTCGATTGTAGATGCTCCTAAGTGAGGCGTTGCGATAACTTGTGGTAAAGTCAGCAGCTTATGATCTGTTGCTGGTTCAGAAACAAATACGTCAAGAGCAGCTCCAGCCACTTTTCCTGCTACGATTGCATCATATAAATCGTCTTCATTGATGATACCGCCACGTGCACAGTTTATAATACGTACGCCATCTTTCATCATCGCAAATTTATCTTTATTAATTAGGTTGCGAGTTTCAGGTAGAAGTGGTGTATGAACTGTAATGAAATCAGCAGCTACACAAATTTCTTCAACCGTTGCTTTTGTTACACCTAATTCTTTGGCACGTTCATCTGTTAGGAAAGGATCATATGCCATAACACTCATACGTTGACCCTTAGCACGATAAGCTACTTCAACACCAATTCGACCAAAACCTACAACACCTAAAGTTTTATTTTTTAGCTCCACGCCAACATAAGATTTGCGATCCCATTTGCCATTTTTTAATGTATTAAAAGCTTGTGGAATATGACGGGCAAGTGAAGTCATCATCGCAATTGTATGTTCGGCAGCTGAGTTAGTATTACCATCTGGTGCGTTTACCACGATAATGCCGTGTTCTGTAGCAGCAGCAAGGTCAATATTATCGACACCAACACCAGCACGACCAATTAATTTTAGGCTTTTAGCTGCTTCAATTACTTCACGTGTTACCGTTGTTTGAGAACGAACAAGTAATACATCTACATCAGCAATTTTAGCGATTAATTCTTCTGGTGCTAAACCTGTGTCTACAATAATGTTTAAATCTAAATCTTGTTCCTGGCGTAATGGGAAAATACCATCCTCACTTAGTGGATCAGCGATAAATACGTTAATAGTTCTTGTTTTTGTTGCAGTAGTCATTATAATTAGCTCCTTTTTTATCATTATTGGCTATGGCTTTATTTACGATAGTCTGAAATTTGTAAAATTCGAACATCTTACAGCATACAAACAATCTCCTTTCTAAATCGAAGACAATATAAAAAGCCTTCCACGCCTTACAAACACAGTTAGTGTGTTGTAAGGGGCGAAAGGCTGTATAAACTTTGGTTCGCGGTACCACCCTTAATCACTGCTGGAAAATTTATTCTGGCAGTCTTAGCTATATGCGTAACGTGCATGAGACGGATAAGCTTACTTTTAAGTTGTTCAGCCTATCTATTCAGGAGTGGAACTATTATCGTAGAAATCACTGATTTGCACCAACCATCAGCTCTCTTTGGATTTTCTTGCGACTAGTGTGTCTCCGTCGTTATATTTTTTGTGATTAAATTTGTTAACATCATAATCCCTATTGTTCACCTTTGTCAACGATATTTCTTAAAAACTTTAAAAATGTTGACTTCAAAACTCTGAAAAATAACTAAAAACGAATATTTTGTATATATTTTTGTTATATAGTTCGTCTTTTTGGGGAGTACAATGAAAGCGCTAACGATATTTGAAAAGTCCGATAGTATCAGGTTTCTGTGTAGTTTTAGCATGAAAAATTATATGGGAATTAAATGGAATAAAATAGAGGGTTTATGCTAATTATCCACGGATTTGTTCTAAGAAAGCGAACGTTTTTGTTTGTCACATTTTAGACAAAAATATAAAAAGTAGAAGGTAAACAGACTGTGAGAGAAGAATGTTAGTTAAGGATGATTGATTTGGGGGTGTAAGAATGAAGTACGATGTTGCAATAGTCGGTGCTGGTCTTGCAGGATTAGTCGCAGCTTGTGAATTAATAGATGCAAAGAAAAAAGTGCTTTTAGTAGATCAAGAGCCTGAAAATTCAATCGGAGGACAGGCTTATTGGTCTTTTGGAGGAATATTTTTAGTAAATTCTCCAGAGCAACGAAGGCTTGGAATTAAAGATAGTAAGGAGCTTGCTTGGCAGGATTGGCAAGGAACTGCAGGCTTTGATCGTTTAGAAGATGAGGATTCTTGGGCATATAAATGGGCAAGAGCATATGTCGATTTTGCTGCAGGTGAAAAATACGACTGGTTAAAGTCAAAAGGTATAAAGTTTTTCCCTGTTGTTGGATGGGCAGAGCGGGGAGGTTCGTTGGCAGGAGGGCATGGCAATTCAGTACCTAGATTTCATATTGTCTGGGGAACAGGCCCTGGCATTGTAAAACCATTTGTAGATAAAGTAAAACAGGCTATGAGAGAAGGATTCATTGACTTCAAGCCAAGGCATCGTGTGGATGAATTTGTGCAGCAAGAAGGGAAGATTATAGGAGTTAGCGGAACGGTGCTAGCTGAAACCTTTATTAATCGAGGTGAAAAAAGTTCGAGATTAGGAATCGGTGAATTTTCCTACGAAGCGAAAGCTGTGATTGTGGCAAGTGGTGGTATTGGGGCAAATTTTGATTTAGTGAGAAAAAATTGGCCTGCTCGATTAGGAATCCCTCCAAAAAATATGGTATGTGGTGTACCAGCTTACGTTGACGGAAGAATGCTAGAGATCACGGAACATGCTGGGGGTCGCATTGTAAACCGTGATCGCATGTGGCATTACACAGAGGGTTTAAGAAATTGGGATCCAATATGGCCCAACCATGGAATTCGGATATTGCCTGGTCCCTCCTCCCTGTGGTTTGACGCAGAGGGGAATCGTTTTCATGCACCCAACTTTCCAGGGTTTGATACACTTAGTACGTTAGAGGCGATTCAAAAAACAGGTTATGACTATTCCTGGTTTATTTTAACGGAGAAAATTATTGAGAAAGAATTTGCTTTATCTGGCTCGGAGCAAAACCCAGATTTAACAAACAAAAGCATTGGCGATGTTCTAAAACGCATTTTACCAGGCCCACCTGCTCCTATCCAAGCTTTTAAAAATCACGGAGAGGATTTTGTGATTGCACATGATCTAAAGGAACTTGTAGATGGAATGAATAAACTTGCTGGGAATGAGCTACTTGATTTCATGAAGATTAAAGAGCAAATCTTGGCAAGAGATCGGGAAATGGACAATAAGTTTACCAAGGATTTGCAAGTAAACGCTATTCATGGAGCAAGAAATTATATTGGGGATAAATGGGTGCGTGTTGCCAAGCCACATAAAATTTTAGATACCAAAAATTGGCCTTTAATTGCTGTTCGCTTAAACATTCTAACAAGGAAAACTTTAGGTGGCTTACAAACAAATTTAAATGGCGCTGTTTTGGGCATGGACGGTCAGCCAATTCCTGGGTTATATGCAGCGGGTGAAGTAAGTGGTTTCGGTGGCGGTGGCGTCCATGGTTACCGCGCTTTAGAAGGGACATTTGTTGGTGGTTGTTTATTTAGTGGACGTCAGGTAGGACGCTATTTAGGACAAGGATAAGGTGCATAATGAAGAGCATCGTCTTGATGAACGATGCTCTTTTTAAATGGATTGATAATGCTGAAGTGGATCACTATGCTGAAGTTTTGAGCAGAAATCCAACAGCGATGCTCACCTTGATTAAATTATGGAATAGATTAGCAATTTGATTGTTGGACCTCTGCAATCTTAGCAATTTGTTCTTCAACCTGTTCCTTTGTCCAATTGTTTTCCTCCACGAAAAAGTTGCGTTCGGCACGGCGACAATCATCTGAACAGCTTCGCATGTAAAAAGCCTCATGTTTTTCTTCACAAAGCATTAATTTATGACACGCTGGATTTGCACAATTTGTATATCGTTCAGAAGGCTCACCAGTGAAATAATCCTTCCCAACAATGACATGTTCCACCTGATTAATCGGTACACTTCGACGACGGTCAAAAACAAACATTTGACCATCCCATAATTGACCTTTCACTTCAGGATCTTTCGCATATGTAGCAATACCGCCGTGTAATTGACCTACGCTCTTACCAAAGCCCTCGCGTTTTAGCCAACCAGAGAATTTTTCACAGCGAATACCACCTGTACAATAAGTTAAGATTTTTTTATCTGCAAAATCTCCTTTATGTGCCTCCATCCAAGCAGGTAGGTCGCGGAAGTTTTCGATATCTGGTCGAACAGCACCTCGGAAATGACCGAGATCATATTCATAGTCATTACGGGCATCGATGATTACTGTGTTGTCATCTTGCATCTGTTCCATAAATTCTTTAGGTGTTAAATAATCACCTGTGATTTCTAACGGATTGATATCTTGTTCTAAACCGAGGTGAACAATTTCTCGACGAGGACGTACATGCATTTTTCTAAAGGTATGCCCTTCAGCCTCATCAATTTTCCACATCATATCGCTAAAACGAGCATCTGCCTTCATATGGTTCATGTAAGCATCTGTTTGCTCAATAGTACCTGATACAGTTCCGTTAATACCTTCGTAACCTACTAAAATACGACCAAGAAGCCCTATCTCTTTACACAATGCTAAATGTTCTTCTGCGAACGCTTCAGGATCTTCAATCGTAATATATTTATAATAAAGTAATACACGATAGTCTTTTTTTGTCAAAATACATTACCACCTTATCTCGATATTCGTCCTTTAATATAGCATAACAGGAGCAATTTTGCTCAGAGAGAAGGAGTTTTCTAAAAAAACACGAATTATACATAGTGAATGACTATTCATATTTGGGGGTTATAGAAATGGAATTTTCAACGATTACTTTAGAAAAATTAGAGCGTCGTGCAACGTTAACGTTGAATCGTCCACAGGCGATGAATGCAATGGATGATGTCATGATGCGTGAACTTGCAGAATGCTTCGAGGCACTACAACAGGAAAAAGATATTCAGGTGCTTGTTATTCGTGGGGAAGGAAAGGTCTTTTCTGCGGGTGGTGATATAAAAGCAATGCTAGATGAAAGCAAACCACTGAATATTGATGAGGCAATGGTTTATCTGACACGTATCGTGAAGGCATATTATCAGCTACCAATGATTGTGATTGCAGCGGTTCATGGTGCATCAGCAGGTTTAGGATTTAGTCTAACACTAGGGGCAGATATTATTGTAGCCTGTGAAAATAGTAAACTTGCTATGAATTTCATTGGAATTGGACTGATTCCAGATGGGGGCGGTCATTTCTTCATGAAGGAGCGTGTAGGTACTGTTAAAGCGAAACAAATGATATGGGAGGGAAAGGTATTAACAGCAAAAGAAGCATTAGATGCAGGGTTAATTGATTATATTGCACCAGAGGGCACTGTATTTGCAATGGCAGATCAGGTGGTGGGGAAAATGCTTGCATCCCCGATTTCTTCCATGATTACAACGAAAAAAATTCTACATGCACAAAATATACCACAACTAGAAAATATCTTAGCATTAGAGGCTGAGGGCCAGTCTGCAATGCGTAAAACAACAGATCATGTCGAGGGCATTCATGCATTTGTAGAGAAAAGAACGCCTGTCTTTGTAGGCAAATAAAAATAATAAAAGGCGCGTAGCAAACCATTGACTACGTGCCTTTTATTAGCCACTAAACATGGAATAAAATTAATTTACCAGAAGCGTTTACAAGACGATGAGTTTTATCGGCAACACCTTTTTCCTCAATTTGTTGTTGTCCATTTAGTTTAGCAGCCTCATCATTTTCAAAAGTCCAAGTTTCATCAAACAATGTTTCCCCTGTTTTTTCAAAAGCTGTAAAACGATAATTCTCCATACAGACCCCACCCTTTTACTTGAATATATTTCTATTATACATAGAAGATTTATAAACTTCACGGTAAAACTAGTGAATTTATTGATAAATTACGAAAATTGTGGAAAAAGTAAGGCAATGTTGTTTTTTTGCGTAATAGCATTTTTCATCATACATGAATTATGATAAAATAGAACAAATATTCGGTTTTGATTAATCAGCATATTATTACTTTGGTTTTGCACTAAAGAGAGAATTATCTACTATTTGAGGTGATTGGATGTCAGCAATTCGTTTTTTCCATATGGCAGATTTACATTTAGATAGTCCATTTAAGGGCTTATTTGGTCTCCCCGAACCCATTTTAAAGAAAATACGGTCAAGCACTTTTGAAGCGTTTGATAAAATTATCCTTAAAGCGATTCAGGAAAAACCTGATTTTTTACTAATTGTTGGGGATATTTATGATGGTGAAAATCGTAGCTTGCAAGCACAACGAAGATTTCAAGATGCAATGGAGAAGCTTTTTCAACACAATATTCCTGTCATTGTAAGCTACGGAAATCATGATCATTTAAATGGCACATGGACACGCTTTTCTTTACCAAGTAATGTCTATGAATTACCCGCTGAAACGAGTGTAGTTCAATTAAAAATACGGGGTCAACAAGTGAATATTTATGGTTTTAGTTATCCTGAACGTCATTTAAAGGAATCCGTTATTGAAAGCTATCCAATTGCACATGATCAGCATGCTATACATATTGGTATGCTTCATGGCAGTGAGGCAGGCAATACGACACATGATGTGTATGCTCCTTTTACAAAGCAACAGTTACTTGAAAAGAACTATCATTATTGGGCGCTTGGCCATATTCATAAAAGACAGCTTTTACATCAAAACCCTCCAATTGTTTATCCAGGCAATATTCAAAGTCGACATCGTAAAGAACAAGGAATGAAAGGCTTTTATGATGTGACGTTATCCAAAACATCGACTGAGCTTGATTTTATCTCTACTTCTACAGTTGTTTATAGCACCATTGAGGTGGATTGTACGAATGTGGTACACGCCAATGAATTATTGAAGAGATGTGCAGAAGCTATTACAGCCAATAGGAAGAAATATGGCGCATCGGTAGTAGAGCTTCATTTGCAACATATTGACGAACAAACGGAAGCTTTATTTGAGCATGCAACAGTAGATGCTTGGTTAGAGACTATTCGAGAGGCAGAGGAAGGTATTGAGCCAATGTGTTGGGTACAAAAAATGGTGTTGCAAAAGACATCGAGATTTTTTGAGCATACAGCAACAACTCAATCCGTTGTGAGCTTGATGGAGCAATGGGACAGCAATGAATGGAAGGATATTCTAAAGGATTTGTACCAGTATGCTGGTGGTGCGAGGTTAATAGAGCCACTTAGTGAAAAGGAAATTGAGAACTTAACCAATCGTGCACAGACATTATTAGCTGAAGAAATTCAAAGGGCGTGATTACATGCTGACAATACAGAAAATCCAAATATATGGCTTTGGTAAGCATGAAAATATCTCCATTTCGTTAAATGATGGTGTCACTATTTTTTATGGATTAAATGAAGCAGGAAAAACGACGATTCAGCAGTTTATACTACAAATGCTTTTTGGTTTCCCAACAAGGCAGCAGATACAGCGCAAATATGAGCCGAAAATTTCAACGAAATATGGAGGTCAGCTGACACTTTTGCACCCAGTTTATGGGCAATGTACAGTTGAACGTGTGAAAGGAAAGGCTGCTGGTGATGTTACTGTCTACCTAGAGGATGGAACAACGGGGCATGAGGCGTTGTTAGTAAAGCTTTTATATGGTTATTCTAGGGCATCCTTTGAAGCCATTTTTTCTTTTTCATTGCATGAACTACAAGGTATTGAAAAAATGTCTGAAGAGGAGCTAACCCATTTGCTACTTGCCTCTGGTACAACAGGTATTCAGTATCTATCCACCCTTGAAAAGAAAATGGATAAAGAGGCTAGTGAGCTGTTTAAAAAGACAGGTAAAGTGCCATTGATTAATCAAAAAATTGAACAATTAAAGCAACTTGAGCGGACGATTAAACAGGAACAGGGGAAGATTCAAACCTTTGAGGATAAATTACAGCAATTACAATTACTTGAGCAAAAGTTGGAACAGCTATTTGGTACGCAAAAACGGCAACAGCAACAATGGCAGCAATTAACTGTTCAAAAGCAAGCACTCCCTCTTCTCAAGCAGCAACAGACGTTGCAACAGACAATGACCAATTTTCAACATGTTCAGTTTCCTTCAGAGGGTATCAGACGATATGAGCAAGTAAAGGATCGTCTGTTACATGAAAGCCAACAACTGATGCAATTAAAGGAGCAGCATCAAACATTGCAGGAGAAAATACTTGCTACAGTGGATGAGCAAAAGGTTAATGAAATGGCTTACCTTATGCAAAAGGAAGCAACATGGCATCAGCTAATAGTGAAAGAGCAAAATCTTCAGGATGATCTATTTTTGCTCGAACAAGAAATTGAAGCACAGTTTCGTTTACTAGGTGTAACAGAGAAAGAAGCACAAGAAAATCTTTTGAACGAAACAGTTTCACTCCAACAGGAGCAACAATTTCAGCTTCAATTAAGTAAATTAGAGGAGGCGGAGGAAGAGCTAAAATTTCATCTACGTTCACTAGAGCAAGTACACCTAGAATTAGATGCAATAGCCAAACAGAAACAACAGCTAATGGATGAGTCATTAACAAGTGAGGAAGAACATATTTTAGCACAATGGCCTCAACAAAAGCGAAGGCTTGAGCAATTACGTGCTGCCAAATCGCAACGAAGTAAGCAGAAGAAGCCTCATGACTTTATCTGGCTTGTACTACTGATTGGCTTCATGTCATTTGCTTATGGTGTATTTGAAAAAAACATAATTGTAATCCTAATTGGAGCAGTTTTATCATTGCTAACCTTTTTGTTTATTCGATATGTTAAGCAAGCAGATGAACCTACTAATAAAGAGCACAGCATCCTCCTACGGGAGTTAGAGCAAGAGGAATTGACAGTACAAGCAGTTCTTATAAAGAAGCAAAGATATGAAGATCGCTTGTTACACATCAAGGAACAGCAGAAAGAGAAGGAGCAGCAATATACTTCTCTTGAATATAAAATTCAACTAACGGAGGTGGAGAGTGAAGAAGCCACTCAAACACTCCAGCATTTTTTAAAGCGTTATCGCTTACAAGGAACGATAGCCAGATCGCTAATGCCCGAATTATTTATGCGTATTCGTGGTGTACAAGAATTAGCAGCTAAAAGAAACAGTACCTCAAGTCTGTTGCAAGAAACGCAGGTAGAAAAGAACAGCATTTATGAGCAGCTTCAGCGGGTTTTAGATGGAGCCTATGATGAACATGAAATTTATATGCATTTACGAACAGCCTACCTTGAAGCACAACAGCAACAGCAGCAAGCACAGCATGCAAAAGATCAGCTAGCCAGCGTCCAAATAAAAATAGAAGGTGGACAATCAAGAATGGATCGTTATACTGCTGAAATGTACGAGCTATTCAAAGAAGCAAAGATCCAAAATGAACAGGCTTATTATGAAATGCATGAGCAATTTGAACAGAGAAGAAAAATTGAGACAGAATTGCAAACCGTCCAGGCTCAATTATCTTCACTAGATCTTCAACAGAAGGAAAATCTGATTGAGAACTCTGTTAGCGAACGCATATTTGCTTTGGAACAAGAGCAGCAATCATTGCAACTAGAAATTGATCAATGTCTGGAACAACGTGCTGCTTTGCTTATGGAAAAAGAACAGCTATTAAATGATGAAAAGTATGGTCAATTACTTCAACAGTTTGAGCAGGAGAAAACAGAATTGCAGCAGTTAATTGAGCAGTGGGCAACTAGAAAAGCGGTGGCGACAGCTATTCATGAAACCCTATTCCGTCTTCGTGAAGAAAAATTACCTCATGTCCTTGAAGAGGTAAATGCTGTATTCCGTTTACTAACAGGAGGAAACTATGACAAACTTTCGATTCATGAGGATGGTTACTTTGTAGCACAGGATGCTGCAGGAATACGTTATCAAATGGTGGAGTTGTCACAGGCTACCAAAGAGCAAGCTTATATTGCATTGCGAATGGCTCTAGCAAAAACCCTAGTGAGTGCTGCTCCATTTCCAATGATTATGGACGATCCTTTTGTCCATTTTGATCGAAACCGCACAGACAAAATGGTACAATTAATGAAAGAAGTAGGATATGAACGTCAAATTTTGTATTTTACTTGTCATGACACAATGCTCAACTATTGGAAGAAAGAGCAGATTGTCGATATAGGAGCATTAGCAAATGAAAGGGGAGTGGCGTCAACATGAAAGGGATTACGACGCTCCAAGTTGGAGAAGTAGTTGATCAATTTTTATTAATAAAACAAGCGACAAAAGGGGTTACAACCGTTGGAAAGCCATTTATGTCGCTAATATTACAAGATAAGAGTGGGGATATAGAGGCAAAGCTATGGGACACGAATGAGGATCATGAAAAGATGTACCATGCGGAAGCCATTGTACGTGTTGGCGGAGAGATTCATGACTATAGAGGAAAGAATCAATTGCGTATTAAATCTATCCGTGTTGCTAAGCCAGAGGAAGGAATTGCTATTCATGATTTAGTGCCTTCCTCTGCAACACCAAAAGAACAACTATATGAAGAATTAACGCAATTTTTCTTTGACATTAAAAACCCTAATATCTCACGAATTACAAGAGCAGCAATTAAAAAACATCAAGAGGCTATTTTAGTTTTTCCAGCAGCGACTAAAAATCATCATGACTATGCGTCAGGTTTATTAGATCATATGGTCTCCATGCTCAAACTAGGTAAAGCCATTGCTGATCTATATCCAACATTAAATCGTGACTTATTATATGCTGGGATTATTTTACATGATGTAGGCAAGGTTGTAGAGTTATCAGGCCCAGTTGCCACAATGTATACAGTGGAGGGCAATTTATTAGGTCATATTACGATTATGGTAAATGAAATTGCTAAGATTGCTAGTGAGCTTGAAATTGAAGGTGAGGAAGTCATGCTGTTACAACATATGGTATTGTCTCACCATGGGAAAGAAGAGTGGGGTAGCCCAAAAAAACCTATGATTCAGGAAGCGGAAATTTTGCATTATATCGATAACATTGATGCAAAGATGAATATGTTAACAAGGGCGTTAGGTAAAACGACACCAGGGGAATTTACAGAGAGACTCTTCCCTCTTGATAATCGTTCATTCTATAAGCCTACTATTTAAACAGCAGTATCAATCAGCCCTTAAACTGACGTTACTGTCTAGCTATTCGTTATTAATTTCTCTGAGTCTAAATATTCATAAATTCAATTGTAGTGCCTAACTATTGTACCAATGGGAATATTTAATTTAGAATAGAGAGAGAAATTATAGGAATGGGGAAAAGTAATGGATACAGAGGGACTTTTTTCACGAAAAATTAAGTTTTGGAAAAGTTTAATTTTCAAAATGATACTAGCTATCGGCATAAGTTTATTTATTAGCTCCCATATTTCAGAATTTGTTAGTCGTCAATTCGAGAAGGTAGTGCATTTGAATGGAAGTGCTGGGGTTGCCATTAATACATTTATTTCGTTATTTATTGGCACGGTAATTATTTCGTTATGTACAAGGTATATTGTCTTAAGGCGTGTAAAGCGTGTGTTAAATGCTATGACCCAAGCTGCAGATGGCGATTTAACTGTTCGCATTGACGATCGATTAAAAGATGAAATTGGTCAATTATCAACTGAATTTAATCATATGCTAGAACAAATTGGGACGGTCATTGAAAAGGCGAATAAAGCATCGACAGATGTATCAACCTTTACAAAGGAATTTACAACGATTACCGAGCAAAGTAGTCAAACAGTTGAAACTATTTCTAGTGCCATTGGGGAGATTGCCTCCAGTGCAGAAGGACAACTAAGGCAAATGGATTTATTATCTGAATCACAACATTTAATTACTAAAGATATGGATCATGCATCCTCTGCTGTACAGGAAATGGCCTCAATAGCAAATGAAACAAACCAAAAGGCTGATTTAGGATTACAGTTAATTGAACAAACGATTGAAAAAATGAATACCATAAATGAATCTGTTCATCAGTCAACCGCAGTTGTGAATGCTTTAGGTGAAAAATCAAAGGAAATCAGTACGATTGTAGCGTTGATTACAAGTATTACAGATCAAACAAACTTGCTTGCATTAAATGCATCTATTGAAGCAGCTCGTGCAGGAGAGGCTGGAAAAGGCTTTGCAGTAGTAGCAGATGAAGTAAGAAAGCTAGCAGAGGAATCTGGGAAGGCTGCACATAATATTCGATCATTGGTGGATGATATCTTAAACCAAACCTCCAGTGCTGTTTATGCTATTAATAGTGGGACGCAATTTGTGGAGGAAGGTCGTGAATCAGTTGAACAGACAGGCGATACCTTTAAAAATATAGTCGTATATTTGCAACAGATAAGTCATCGTACAATGGAAGTAAAGGATATTGTCTTGCGTGTCAATGAGAAAGCAAGTCAAACAAATGAGGCTGTAAAAGAAGTCGTTGGCATAGCGAATGGCACATCTTCGGGCATACAGCATATTGCTTTATCTATTGAGCAACAAAGTGCTTCTAATGAGGAAATAGCAAGTGCTGCAAATGTTCTTCAAACAATGTCAAATGACCTGCAAACTGAAATTAGCCAATTTAAAGTAAAATAGAGTAAAAAAGAGAAGCATCTGATGTATCAGGTGCTTCTCTTTTTGTTACACTAGACTCTAATTATTTAGATTCCTTGTCAGTATCTTCTGCTTTATCTTCAGAATCCTCTTTTGGCGCATTTTCTTCAGCTTTTTTAGCTGCTTCTTCAGCTGCTTTTGCTTGTTCTTCACTTGTTGTTGTAAAGAATTTAAGCGGTTCTTTTAAATCTTTATCAGATGTTTTCACATCGGCATCTTTAGCCATTTTAGCAACGATATCTTTAAGAATCGTTTGAGCTTCACCAGTTTGGTTCAGTTTACTTAACATAGTTGAACGAATGTTTTCTTCTTCGTCTTTAAATGAACCAACACCTTTTACATCACGCTTGTCCGTAATTTCAATTACATGGTAACCAAAGCTAGATTTTACTGGCTCACTTAATGTATTTACTTCAAGAGCATAAGCAGCATCGTTAAATTCGTCTACCATTGAACCTACAGAGAACCATCCAAGCTCTCCACCTTTTTGAGCAGAGCCAGTATCTGTTGAGTACTCTTTTGCAACGTCCTCAAACTTAGCGCCACCCTTAATTTTTTCAATTACTTCTTTTGCTGTTTTTTCATCTGCTACTAAAATATGACGACCATTTAATTCTGTTTTCATTTGCTCGTAGTATTTTTTCACATCTTCTTCTTTAATGGCTTGATCTTTCAAAGCTTTCTCTTGAAGAAGTTGAACACGTAAAGAATCTTTAAAGCCCTGTTCTGTTAAGCCACTTTCAGCAAGCGCTTGTGTAAAGCCATCACCAAATTGTGATGCAGTTGTGTCATACGCTTCTTTGATTTCTTTATCTGTTACTTCATATTTGTCAGCTAAAACTTTTTCAGTCACCATTTGCTGCATTACATATGAGCCTGTTAAAGCTTTTGCCTTTTCATTAAAATCAGCTACTGAAATATCGCCCACTTTAGAAGTAACGATTGCTTTGCTATCTCCGCCGCTACAAGCACCAAGCGCTAATACAGACGCAGCTAAAGTTAAAGATAAAACTGTCTTTTTCATAGTGGATATTCTCTCCTAACATGGTTTCGTCCATTTTTTACTATAACATAAACGTTTTAAAAACAAAATGGTTCCCCCTTGAGTATTGCCTATATTTCAAATTTTGAAGCGCATAGGATATAGAAAGAAAGGGGGTGAAGTTATGGGCAACGGAGGATACGGTGGCGGTGGCTACGGCTCAGGCTTTGCTTTATTAGTTGTGTTATTTATTTTATTAATTATCGTTGGTGCAGCGTTCCTATACTAATTAATAAAACAGCGAAAAGCTAAGAGCATCAACTCTTAGCTTTTCTTAACAATGTTAGACATTCGCGCCGCATGCCTTAGGTTCTAAACAATTTATTTGATTAGTAAAAGTTGTTGCATGGGGGGCTCGACTTATCTTCGAGCGTGCGGACGGGCGCGGATGGTGCACTTTTTTAAAAAAGGGCCTTTTCAAAAAAAGCCCCAAAAAATTAGATTCCATTACGCCGAGGCGTAATGGATTTTTCTGTTAAACTGCATATAAAATTTCAATGTAGAATGAGACAAGTAGGATAGTAATAAGTATATTTATAGTTCGGAATATTTTTGGTTGGTTTTCTTCGGGAATTTCACGTCGCATGCATAGAGCATATGTCATGCGGTTAATTTGAAATAAATAGAATACCGAGAATAGAACTACAATCATTAATAGCAAGTCTATTCCTCCCCTCTTTCAATAGTAATAGCATAACAAAGAACGTCAATAAAAAACAAGTACAAGCCATTTAGTGAACGGTCGGTGGAACTAAAATTTCATAGCCTTTAGGTGTTTCCTCTATTTGTGAATTTTTAGGTGAATTCAAGAGATACTTTACGTAAAGGATATCAATCAGGCACAGACTACAGTGATAGGCTAACAGCAATGTCCCATAATGGGTATAGGCTGGTAAAAGCCATGTTCCAACTATAATACTAGTATTTAGAACGATAAAAGGCGTAAGTAATGCTAAGATGTATCGATTTTTAGATAATGGCTCTCGAATTCGCATGTGTAAAACAGGAATTATATAAAACTGACTACGTACACGTAATTTTAAATGTTGGCGTAAATCAAATAGGGCCACAAAGTGCAAAAATTTGTGAATGGGATAAAGTGTTAGCACAGCTATCACAAAGAGCCAGAATAGTCGATCTGTATAATGCTCTTCATTAAATAAATTAAACGTTACATACGAAACAGAAAAGACCAATAAAAAAGTAATGACACCCATTATAATAATACGCGTAGTACCGTAATGATGTTCTAAATTTAAAATTTTCCAGCAATGCATGGTTTTTTATCAACTCCGAATAGGAAGTGTCCTATTTAATGTAAATTGAATTATGTTAGAATGCAAGAAAAAGGAGGTACTTCAGAAATATTTCTGAAATACCTCCTTTCACATGACTCATTCCTGAATGAACAGTAGTATAACTCATTTTTGTTCAACTTATAAATAATTGCAGGAAAAATTATGTGCAGTTTGAAGCTTCGTCTTATCCTTTTACAGGTGTGCGTTCTTCTAGTGTGTCAAAGGAATCACGGAAATGTTGGAAGGAGCGTTCGAAAATATCGATGAAATCTTCACCATAGATATTACGAATAACAGCCATTACATCTAAAAAATCAGGGAAACGGCCATATAAATCTTTTAATGCTAATGATCCTTCCAGTACGGAATGATACGTATTATGGTAGTTTTTATTCATCTCTATAATGAGCTCTGTGCCAGCTTCTGTAAGTTCAACATACGTATTACGTTTATCGTCATCACGCTTGGAAAACTTGAGAAAGCCACGCTCTTCTAATTTTTTGGAGAAATTAAATGCTGTAGAAACATGCATCACGCCAAATTTCGCAACATCAGAAATGGAAGCGCCTTTTAAATGGTATGAAATCCATAAAATATGGTGTTCATTAATATTTAAATCATAAGGTTTAATCCATTGTTGCCAATCCTTTTCAACCGCTTTCCACAGCGCTTTTGATAACTGTGCGATTCTTTGACTATAAAGCATCGCTTCTTTTTGTGTATATAATTCCTCTGACAAAGCCATCACCTACTGCTTTCTTTCACATTTTTAAAAATATTATAGCAGTAAAGGAAAAAAGTTTAAAGTTAGAAAAATTAAAAAATTGAAAAGTGGCTAAAAAATAATATTATAGCAATAGTTTTTGATAAAAATACAGATTATCTAACTATCGATAAGGACTTTAGTCGCTAACTTTTTCTTGAGGTTTTTTCTTATTTTCTGTAATTTGTGCAATGTTTTTCTCGATTTCGCTTATCGAATTCTGTAAAGCATCTAATTCTTGTTGTAAATTATTTTTCGTTGGTTCGATTTCTTCAGTAAAAGTCGTAATTGTTTGCTTTAAATCATTTATTATTTGTGGGATATTATTTTTTACTTCAATTGTCAATGTATTAACAGATTGTTTAACAGTTCCTACTTGTTGTTTTACATCAAGGAGCATACCCTTTGTTTGGTCAACATTTTGTT
The DNA here is from genome assembly GCF_024919535.1 of Lysinibacillus sp. A4. Taxonomy (NCBI): domain Bacteria; kingdom Bacillati; phylum Bacillota; class Bacilli; order Caryophanales; family Bacillaceae; genus Lysinibacillus; species Lysinibacillus sp. A4. The sequence goes on from NZ_JANWTB010000009.1 coordinate 74,606, forward strand.
TAACAGAAGCACGTAGCTGTTGCCCAGATTGTGGCGTGGAGAAAAGCACAGCGATTGTCCCCCCGATAATTCCTGTAGTTAGTCCAAGTAAAAATGGTTTTGCTTTCATATTAGATACCTCATTTCTAGTCATGTTTATTTACTATTAAACCATGAAATGCACCAATACAAAAAGAAAAAAGAAACTAAACGAATGATTTGACCTTCACAGTTTAGTTTCTTTTGATTATTTAAAATGTTTACTTATGAAATTTGAGAAATAGCTGAATTGAATTTAGAGCGCTTCACTAATTTTGAAACAATTGGGTAAATAACGGCAAACGCAACAACGTTAAATACGACAGCTGGAAGGACAACGCCAATAAATAGCATCGCAAACGTCGCGCCAACATTTGCATTAAATACAAAAAGCGCTACTGCTAAGAAAACAGTTCCTGAAAGAATTGTTCCCAAGCCAACTAATACAACAGATACGGCGAAATGACCTGCCAGTTTTTTGAGAATGATTAAAGCAGCTAAAAATACAAAACCAGTAACAGCTTTATCAATAATATTTGGAACTAGACCTGCTGGGAATGTTGTAAATAAACCTGAAAGCACCCCTGTTGAAAGAGAAAGTAGGAACGTTTCTTTCACTGTTGGGAATAACAGAATACCAATAAACATCATGGTTAACATAAAATCAGGCTTCATCCCATTCACCATTCCTGGTGTAACCACATAAAGTGCAGCACCGACACCAACTAATAGTGCCATTAATACTAAATTCTTTGTATTCATTTGAATCTCTCCTCGACTATGCTAATCTATTTGTCTCCTAACGTGTCCTCTTGACCGCTAGCGAAACTTATTTGTGATTGTACGCTAAATTTTTAAAATTTGCAATACAGTATTCTGAACATTCAGATGTTAAAATATTACAAATGGCTTATAGATTGGCTTTAATACTTTCTGCTACTTCTGTCAACTGCTCTGGTGAGTACTTTTGTGTTTGCCAAATTAAGCCTAGCCCTTCTTTTTCATCGTAACGCGGAATAAAATGTAAGTGGTAGTGGAAAACAGTTTGTCCAGCAGCAGCACCGTTGTTATTAATGGTATTCAAACCAATGGGCTGAAATGCTGCTTTAATAGCATTTGCAATTTTTGGCGCTACAGCATATAGATTACGCGCAACTTCCTCTGGCATTTCAAATAGATCTTGGCAGTGATGTTTTGGAATTAATAGTGTATGGCCCTTTGCAACAGGTGAAATGTCTGTGAATGCATAGACATGATCGTCTTCGTAAATTTTTGTACTTGGAATAGAACCATCGATAATTTTGCAAAATAGGCAATCGCTCATAAGAATTTCCCCCTTAACGTATATGTAAGTACATTCTATCATACTCAAACCTGTATCATTTGCTAATTTTTGATAATATATAATACAAGAAGAGGAGTGAGAATATGTCAGTATTAGAGGTACAGCGTGTAACAGGTGGTTATACAAGAAAACCTGTTATTAAAGATCTATCTTTTACGATTGGAAAAGGTGAACTAGTTGGCTTAATTGGCTTAAATGGAGCTGGTAAAAGTACAACGATTAAACATATTATAGGAACAATGTTGCCAAAGGAAGGTGACATTCGTCTAAATGGTGTAACATTAAAGGAAGATACGGACAAGTATCGTACAGCTTTTTCTTATATTCCTGAAACCCCTGTATTGTACGATGAGCTAACATTAAGAGAGCATTTAGAATTAACAGCAATGGCTTACGGTATTGACAAAGCAACACTGGATGCTCGTTCTGAGGTACTGTTAAAAGAGTTTCGAATGGAGAAAAGATTAAATTGGTTCCCTTCACATTTTTCGAAGGGAATGCGTCAAAAAGTTATGATTATGTGTGCCTTTTTAGTGAATCCAAGTCTATATATTATTGATGAACCTTTTGTGGGATTGGATCCACTAGGTATTCAATCGTTATTAGACCAAATGGATGAAAAGAAAAAAGAAGGCGCTTCTATATTAATGTCTACACATATTCTATCGACAGCTGAAAAGTATTGTGATCGCATTATCTTATTGCATGAAGGAAAAGTTCGAGCACAAGGAACAATGGCTGATTTACGTCAATCATTTGCTATGCCGAATGCGACATTAGATGACCTCTATATTGCTATGACAAAGGAGCGGGACCATGAAGAACTTGCGTGATGTATGGTCCTCTCGCTTCATGCATTATATAGGAGAAGTACAAAAATATATGCAATTTATTTTTACAGGGCATATAGCCATCGTACTTGTATTTCTAATAGGAGCAGGGGGCTATCAATATAGCGAATGGCTGAAAGTTGTTCAAACAGACTTTCCAGCAGAAGTCCTGATAGCTGTTATCATAGGGATTTTATTGGCCTTTAGCCGTCCGACTACATTGTTGAGAGAGCCAGATCAAGTATACTTATTACCTTTAGAATCAAAGATGTCTTTGTACTTCAGCAAGGCGTTGGCTTGGACGTTTTGGTCTCAAGTGTGGATTGTAGCGATTGTCTATATTGTTAGTATCCCTTTATTAAAAGCCGTGACTGAATTAACAACGGTCGAAATATGGACAATATTTTTACTTACTATTGTGTTGAAATATCTAAGTGTTCGAGGAGAATTCAGCTATCGTTATAGTGAACGAGGGCAGATGGTTTGGGTAGATAGGTTTATCCGAGCTGTCATTTTTGCGGCTGCTGTTTATATGGGGCTTCATGCGCAGTTGTTATTAGCAGTAATCGCGACAGTTATTAGTGTTGTTTATTTGATGGTCTTTAGTAAAAAATCAGTTGGCGAACCAGTGCCGTATGAGCATTTTGTCAAGCTTGAACAGAATCGTATGATGAGCTTCTATCGTTTTGCAAATTATTTTACAGACGTACCTCATTTACACGGTAGCATTCGACGTCGAAGCTGGATGGACTGGCTCTATAAATTTGTACCATACGGTCAGGGAAATGCTCAAAAGTACCTGGTATTTCGTACCTTTATTCGGACAGATGACCATTTCTATTTATGGGTACGCCTTACTGCTATATCAGCAATCATTGCGGCATTTGTAGATATTCCTGTCGTTACATGGATTGTAGCGGGTGCACTCAGCTTTGCGACAACTATTCAGTTAAAACAAGCTCTGTTAGCCAGTGGCGAATTTCGAATGGACATGCTCTATCCGTTACCAGATCATGCTCGTCAACTAGCTGTGAAGCAAATTGTGCGTTTAGCCATGATTACACAAGCTATTGTTGTGGGCTTATGTGCTATGACACAACCAATGTTTTATATTGCCTTCATCATTGTTATGATGATTAGTGAATTAACGTCGAAGGTTTCAAAGTAGAATAAAATACTAAAAAGCTCATTTACCAATGATATTGTTGGATAAATGAGCTTTTAATTATTTAAATTTATTATGAATCTTCTTCTTTCGGTATAGCACTATAGGTAGTTACATAAGAAGCTGATGAGAAGATATTTTGCTGGCGTATCCCAGTTGAATCATCTCTTCTAGCATGGGCAGTTTCATAGGCTTTAGAACTCTTCCATGCCTCAAATGAATGGGGTCCATGCCATTGAGTCATGACAATGTAAGTATCACTCTTGATAGGCCTTAATAAACGGAAGGCAACAAAGCCAGGCTCGTTTTCAATAGCGCGTGAACGTTCTAAAAAGCGATGCTCGAAAACTGGTCTTCCTTCATCTGTTACAGGAATATTATTGAAAACAAAGAAACCATGTTCCTCTAAATCATTTACTGAATCTAGCACTTCAAATTTACGGGGTGTCGCAAATACTGTTTTTCCTTCTGTTTCATGTATCAGTACAGAGTTACCTTCGCCATGAATTAAAATCATATGTTCATTAGGATACTTATTTTTTACCTGTTCCAAAAAATCGCCAGTACCAGAAGTTAAATAAATATACATGAATTTATCCTCCTTATGAATCTTACTAATATAGCGTGATTATACCCTTTCTGGCGTAAGTCTAACGCTCCGTTCAAAAAGAATATGCCTAGAAAGAACAATTTTATGACATTTCACTAGGAAAACTATACAATAACAGAGGAAGCGTTTACTATTGGAAACGGATATCAATAATAAAGGAATAAACATGCGATTTTTTATAGTAAGAATTTATTGAGGGGAAGGAACTATTCATGACAACTTTTAATGATACACTTCTACGTGCTGCACGTGGAGAAAGGACCGCTCATACACCAGTTTGGTATATGCGTCAGGCAGGACGTTCTCAGCCAGAATACCGTGCCATTAAAGAAAAGTATTCCTTAGAGGAAATTACACATCAACCTGAGCTATGTGCGTATGTCACTCGTCTACCTGTAGAAAATTACAATGTAGATGCTGCTATTTTATATAAAGATATTGTCACACCTCTCCCTGGAATTGGGATAGATGTGAAAATCAAGGCAGGTGTTGGTCCTGTTATTTCAAATCCTATTCGTTCAGTAGCGGATGTAGAAAAACTAGGTGAATTCAATGCTAAAGAGCATACACCATTTGTATTAGAGACAATCAAATTACTTGCAGAAGAGCAATTAAATGTACCTCTAATCGGTTTTGCTGGAGCCCCATTCACACTTGCAAGCTACATGATTGAAGGTGGACCTTCAAGAAACTATAATAAAACAAAATCATTTATGGTATCAGAACCTCAAGCTTGGTTTGCTTTAATGGATAAACTTGCTGACATGATTATTGCAGATGTAACGGCTCAAATTAAAGCTGGTGCAAAAGCTATCCAAGTATTCGATTCATGGGTTGGAGCCCTAAATGTAGAGGATTACCGTGTATTTATTAAACCGATTATGACTCGTATTTTTGCAGAGTTGCAAAAAGAAAATGTACCATTAATTCAATTTGGAGTGGGTGCTAGCCATTTAGCAAGGGAATGGAATGATTTACCGATAGATGTTGTGGGCTTAGATTGGCGTTTACCGATTAAAGACGCACGTGCCAATGGTATTACCAAGCCTGTACAAGGAAACTTAGATCCATCTCTATTACTTGCAGATTGGTCAGTGATTGAGAAACGAACGAAAGATATTATTGATCAAGGTCTAGAAATGCCAGGTCATATCTTTAATCTTGGTCATGGTGTTTTCCCAGAGGTTGACCCAGATGTCTTAAAACGTCTTACAACGCTTATTCATGAATATAGTGCTCAACAAATTCAAGCTCGTTCTTAATAGAAGACAATCAGGCGTGAATCATATGACCTTTTCTATATAGGAAATTTTTATTTCAATGTAGAAAAGGGGCTGTCCAACAAGCCAGATTGGGCAGCTTCTTTTTATCACATAATGTATGAAAACATAAAACAATTTTAGAGGTGAAAAGGGTAATGAAAGAAGTTAAAGGCTTATTAGTAATGGCATACGGCACACCTTATAAAGAAGAAGATATTGAACCTTACTATACGCATATTCGTCATGGACGTAAACCTTCTGCAGAGCATTTAGAAGATTTACGTAGCCGCTATGAAGCAATCGGTGGTTTATCCCCATTAGCTGCGGCAACACAAGCACAAGCTGAAGAATTATGTACACGTTTGAACGAAGTACAGGATGCTGTAGAATATAAATTGTTTATTGGTTTAAAACATATTCATCCATTTATAGAAGATGCAGTAGAGCAAATGGTGGAGGAGGGCATAAAAGAAGCGGTTTCTATTGTTTTAGCTCCTCATTTCTCTACTTTCTCAATTAAGTCTTATAATGGTCGTGCTGAAGAGGCTGCAGGAGGTCGCTTAAAGATAACTTCTGTGGAATCTTGGTATGACGAGCCAAAATTCATAGAATACTGGAAACAACAAGTGAATGAGACATTCAATGCAATGTCAGAAGAAGAACGTGAGACAGCTTGTCTAGTTGTATCAGCACATTCATTGCCTGAAAAAATTAAAAACTTAGGTGATCCATATGAAGATCAACTAATTGAAACAGCTCGTCTTATTCAAGCTGCGACTGGTTTAAAAAATGTAGAGGTTGGCTGGCAATCAGCAGGCCAAACCCCAGAGCCTTGGATTGGTCCAGATGTTCAAGACTTAACACGTGAGCTATTCGAAGAAAAAGGCTTCCGTTCATTTGTTTATACACCAGTAGGTTTCGTAACAGAGCATTTAGAAGTGTTGTATGACAACGATTATGAATGTAAAGTTGTTTGTGATGAACTTGGTGCAAAATACTATCGTCCAGCGATGCCAAATACACATCCTTTATTTATTGATGCGATGGTAGAGGCGATTCATAAAAAATTAAGCTAAGCGAAAAGAAAGTGATGATGTTGGTGACTCAGAAAAGACGAAAGGTAGTTGTCATAGGCGGTGGCATTACAGGCCTTACAGCTGCGTTCTATATGCAAAAAGAAGCAAGCGCAAAAGAATTGCCATTAGATATCGTACTTGTCGAGTCGTCATTACGTCTTGGCGGAAAAATTCAAACTCTAAGAAAAGATGGATTCATTATTGAGCGTGGGCCAGAATCTTTTTTTGATCGTGAAAACTATGTCAATGCTTTAGCGAAGGATCTCGGGATCGAACAGAAACTATTAACAAGTAATGCGGGTCCAAACTATGTTGCTGTTGGTAGTCAGTTATATCCAATACCTAGTCATCTCCTATCTGGAGAGACACCACATATCTCTTCATTCATAACTTCTGGCCTGTTCTCACTTAGTGGTAAAGTTCGTGCGGCGGGGGACTTTTTCATTCCTCGTTCTACACAGGATGACGATCAACCATTAGGCGCTTTTTTTAGAAGAAGATTTGGTGCAGAGATTGTGGAAAATCTAGTAGAGCCCCTACTAGCGGGTACATTTGCAGGGGATATTGAGCAATTAAGTATGAGTTCAACCTTCCCGCAGCTTTATAGTTTAGAACAACAATATCGTAGTTTGCTGATTGGTATGAAGAAGTCAGGCACGAATTTCTTAAGCAATCATCACATAGCTGAAAATAAAGGTATCTTTCAAACCTTTAGCAATGGCCTTGAAACACTTATCGAAAGTATTGAAGAATCCCTACTTCCGGGGACAGTGATGAAGGGTGTCAAAGTAGAGGAAATTGAGCATGGTAAGGATGGTTCAGTTCAGGTGATGCTCAATAATTTTTCGCATATTAAAGCAGATGCTGTTATTATTGCTACCCCCTTTAATATGGCTGAAAAAATGTTTAGTAAGTTAAGTCTATTACATGAATTGGGCACTATGAAGGCTGCAACTATTGCAACCGTTACAATGGCCTTTAAAAAGGAACAACTCGGTGATTTAGATGCACTTTCTTTTTATGTCTCTCGAAATAGTGATTTTTCAATTACTTCCTGCACTTGGATGAATCGAAAATGGCCAGGTACTTCACCAGAGGATTATGTATTATTACGTAGTTATATTGGTCGAGTGGGTGACGAAGCAATTGTGGCGTTATCGGATACGGAGATCGAAAAAACCGTGCTACAGGATTTAAAGAAAACGATTGGTATCGATGGAGCACCGATCACAACTGTTGTAACACGTTGGAAAAATGCGATGCCACAATATACAGTTGGGCACGAGGCGAAAGTCCTTCGTATCAAGCAAGAATTACAAGAACATTTTCCAACTGTAAAGCTTGCAGGAAGCTCGTTTGAAGGAATATCAATTCCAGAATGTGTACAACAAGGTAAACAGGTTGCGAATGAAGTATTAATGGAAATGTTCAAGTAATGCAAATCAGATAGTACAAACATTTATTATTAATGTTTGTACTATTTTTTATATTGTTACATGAAAAAGAAATAGCAAACCACAAAATAGTGGTTTGCTATTTCTACTAAGAGCTGTATTGCTGATTAATGTCCTAACGCTAAGAAATTCGATGACATGACCAAACAATACCACCAGAGTTAGCGCCGCCTAGTGTAAGAGAGATAGTCAATCCATTTGCTTCATAGAACAAATCAATCGTATCTCCAGCATTTAAATTCACTTCTCCTGCTAAAGTGATAGTGCCATTTCCAAGAACTGCGCGTAAAGTTAATACAAGCGCCACATTGACGTTTAGTACAGGGAACAAGCCACTAATTAAATTTGTAGTAGCATTTTGTCTAATTGCAAATGAAGGGTTTATTCCTGCTCCTAAAGTGACGGTAATAGCCGCAGCAGTGGAGTAGTTAATGGTTGCTTCAAAGGAATACCTACCTGTAGTTGGTACAGTGAATATCCCAGTTGTTGGATTGAAAGCAGGTGTTGTAAAGTATGGTGAAGCAACACTCCAGTTAGTGATTGAAGTAGATCCACTAACAGCCAACGTGTTTTTAAAGGCAGAGAATCCTTCAGTAAACGCAGCCCCAGTAGCACCGGTAGCGCCAGTAACGCCGATAGCCCCAGTTACCCCAGTAACGCCGGTAGCGCCGGTTACCCCAGTAACGCCGGTAGCGCCAGTTACCCCAGTAGCGCCAGTAGGTCCGATTGCACCAGTCACGCCAGTAGCCCCGGTTACACCCGTAGAACCAGTAACCCCAGTAGCGCCGGTCTCACCCGTAGCCCCAGCAACGCCGGTAGCGCCAGTAGGTCCGATTGCACCAGTCAAGCCAGTAGTGCCTGTAGAACCAGTAACGCCGGTAGCCCCAGTTACCCCAGTCGCCCCAGTAACGCCCGTAGCCCCAGCAACACCGGTAGCCCCAGTTACCCCAGTAGGTCCGATTGCCCCAGTAACGCCAGTAGCCCCAGTAACGCCAGTAGCCCCAGTAACGCCCGTAGAACCAGCAACACCGGTAGCGCCAGTTACCCCAGTAGCGCCGGTAGCGCCAGTAGCGCCAGTTACCCCAGTAGGTCCGATTGCGCCAGCAACGCCGGTAACGCCAGTAGCCCCGGTTACACCCGTAGAACCAGTAACCCCAGTAGCGCCGGTCTCACCCGTAGCCCCAGCAACGCCGGTAGCGCCAGTAGGTCCGATTGCGCCAGTAACACCTGTAGCGCCAGTAGGCCCGATTGCGCCAGTAACACCTGTAGCGCCAGTAGGTCCGATTGCACCGGTTACTCCAGTAACGCCAGTAGCCCCAGCAACCCCGGTAGCCCCAGTAGCGCCGGTAGGTCCGATTGCACCAGTCAAGCCAGTAGCCCCGGTTACACCCGTAGAACCAGTAACCCCAGTAGCGCCGGTCTCACCCGTAGCCCCAGCAACGCCGGTAGCGCCAGTAGGTCCGATTGCACCAGTAACGCCAGTAGCGCCGGTTACCCCAGTAGCCCCAGTAACGCCAGTAGCGCCGGTCTCACCTGTAGCGCCAGTAGGTCCGATTGCCCCAGTAGCGCCAGTAGCGCCGGTAGCGCCAGTCAAGCCAGTAGCGCCGGTTACCCCAGTAGCCCCAGCAACGCCGGTAGCGCCAGTAGGTCCGATTGCGCCAGTCAAGCCAGTAGCGCCGGTTACCCCAGTAGCCCCAGCAACGCCGGTAGCGCCAGTAGGTCCGATTGCGCCAGTAACGCCAGTAGCGCCGGTTACCCCAGTAGCCCCAGTAACGCCAGTAGCGCCGGTCTCACCTGTAGCCCCAGCAACGCCGGTAGCGCCAGTAGGTCCGATTGCCCCAGTAGCGCCAGTAGCGCCAGTAACGCCAGTAACGCCAGTAACGCCGGTTACACCAGTAACGCCAGTAACGCCAGTAACGCCGGTTACACCAGTAACGCCGGTAGCCCCAGTTACCCCAGTAATGCCAGTAGCGCCGGTTACACCCGTAGAACCAGTAACCCCAGTAGCGCCGGTCTCACCCGTAGAACCAGTAGCGCCAGTAGCCCCGGTTACCCCAGTAACGCCGGTAGCCCCAGTAGCGCCGGTAGCCCCAGTTACCCCAGTAATGCCAGTAGCGCCGGTAGCGCCAGTTACCCCAGTACCGCCAGTAACGCCGGTCTCACCAGTAGCCCCAGTACCGCCAGTAGCGCCGGTAGCGCCAGTTACCCCAGTACCGCCAGTTACCCCAGTAGCGCCAGTCACGCCAGTAGCGCCGGTAGCCCCAGTAGCCCCAGTACCGCCGGTAGCGCCAGTACCGCCAGTAGCGCCGGTTACCCCAGTAGCGCCAGTACCGCCAGTAGCGCCAGTACCGCCAGTAGCGCCGGTAACGCCAGTCACACCTGTACTACCTGTAGGTCCAGTTATCCCCCCGGTCGGTCCTGTAGGTTTCACTGGCCAAATTGGACAACTTGGAATAGGACCAGTTTTACAACAACAGGGAAATGAATGACACTTACTGCAAACTCTATCTATAAAATTTCCAAAATGCATAATCTCACCTCCTCTCTCAAATATCGTATTCTGAGGAAGGAGAGGAGAGGTAGACACATAACTATTAATTACTTGTAAATAGAGAGTTATTTATAGATTCGTTGCAATTGTATTTAAGATAATTGGATGTTTATCCTGTGAATAGAAGACGAAACTTTTTAGATGGTGATTGATATTTTTTAAGAGTCATTTTGATTGATTGTTAAAATACGCTTGAAATATTCTTTATTGTGTAGAATTTTTGGGTCATTCGGAATAAACGAGCCCGCTAATTCATTATGGGCATTGGCTAGTTCATATTGTTGTAAGCGATCGTAAAGAACACAGAGCTGTAAGTGGGGTAGCCATGTAGAAAAGCTTTTGTTTTGAAAGGGCGCATTTGGCTTCTGTTTAATCACTAGAGCTTGCTCATACCAAAATATAGCTTCGTAATTTCTAGATTGTTCCATAAAGTGATAACCTAGGCGACAGCAGGCTTCTGGTCGGGGGATATCGTATTCAAAGCTTCGTAGTATAGCGCTGAAATTGTTTCCTTTATCGTTTAAATGGGAATAGCAATCAGCTAATTTTAAGCAGGCACGTATGTTATCTTCAATCCACCCTAATTTGGACGTTAAAAATAATTCATAATAATAAATAGCTTCCTCAAACAGGCCATGATCTACTAACTCATTAGCAAAATAAAATGTATCACGTGGTGATAGTGTTTCTCCCGTTTCAATCAGTTGTCTATAAATCGTAATATTGCGGGAGTGATCATGGGTTAACGGTAAATGGCTGACAGCAACATCACTATCAAACAACATACCACAAACTTCTAAATATTCATGAACTGCACCAATCCATTGAAATTGCTTTTCCCTCCTGACAAGGCGATATCTTCTTATTAAGGTATCTGCATTTCCCTCATGATCGAAACTTAAATGATAATTCATAGAAACAGCATCAATATCGGAAGTAAGAGATGCTTTGAGTGCCTTTAATTTTTGGCGGTCTTCGTCTAAAAAAACATCGTCAGCATCAAGCCAGAGGATGTATTCTTTTGTTGCTTGTTGAAACGAAAAGTTTCGTGCTGCTGCAAAGTGATGTATCCATGTAAAATCAAAAATTCGGTCTGTATATTGTGCAACCACTTGCTTTGTACTATCTGTTGATCCCGTATCAACAATATTAATTTCGTCTACTATATCTTTGACAGAGTCAAGACATCGACCAATAACATCTTCTTCATTTTTTACAATCATACATAAGCTAATGGATATCATACTCTATTCCTCCTTACCATTATCTTTGTAATATATGTAAGGACGGAAATATTGGTTGGATGATTGAACTGTTAGAAGAATTGCGCGCCTGATATGTGAAATGTATTTTCATGGTTTGTCATAAATTTACCTTCCAAGTTTCACCCGAATTTCACAATTGTGAAGTATAGTAAAGGGGCAGAGGTGATAAAGTTGAAAAAATGGGCATTCTTCATTTTTTCGTTACTACAAATTATATGGTTAGCGGGTTGCGCTGAAAAGTCATATGAACCCATTGAAAAGGAACGAAGTTTTATAGCTTCATTAAATATACAAGAGCCATCATTAGATTTTATTGATGAGGATGGGAATATACTTGCGACATGGTTATTTGATAAGGCTTATTCAGGGGCCATCCTATTAGGAAATGACCAAGTTTTATTATATGGACACCAATTAAATAACATCGACGTCTATACAATATCCACTGGAGAAAAGCTCTATTCAAAAAAAGTAGAGATTGGTACGACCAATGTATACTACGATGACAACATCAAGCAATTTTTTATCACGAATAGTAAAACCAATACAGTGACAAGCTTTGATCAAGAAGGCAATCAGCTAGCTTCACAACAACTTGGCAATTATCCCATGTCAATGACATCGTATAGGGATAAACTATATGTTATTAATTTTAAAGATACAAAGTTATCTGTGTTAAATATGAAGGATTTAAAAATTGAGCAAGAGTGGCCGATTCAAAAATCTGCACATGGAATAGCTGTTCTAGAAGAAACACATGAGCTATGGGTAGGCGGTCATGGGGAAGGAAGTAAGCCAAATAGTTCTGTTAAAAAATATGATTTGACTACAGGTCAACTGCATGGAGAGATTGACATGCCTTTGATGCCAGTAGGATTAAAAAAGACCAAAGATGCTGTTCTTGTTGTAAGTCATGGTCACAACGAGTTATATGTGGCTGACTTTGATGGCCATATCAAATGGCAACAAGAGGTTGGGGCAAATCCATTTGTAGTGGATCAATTTAAAGATTATATTGTTGTCGCTGGCTATGATGATCATACATTGTATTTTATAAAAGATGGCCAGAAGGAAAAAACAGTTGATGTAGGGAAAGGTGCTTTTCAGCTGTTAGTAAGGGAGGAACAATGATGACAACTGTATTAATAGTTGATGATGAGCAGGATATGCGTAATTTAATTGAAATGATGCTCAATAACTCTGATATAGAGACATATACTGCCGCTAGTGGAACTGAGGCTTACGATGTAATAGTGCGTGAAAATATAGATTTAGTCTTACTTGATGTTATGATGCCACATGAGGATGGTTTTGTTGTTTGTCAAAGTATTCGGGCTATGTCCAATGTGCCGATTATTTTTTTAACTGCACGTGATGCGAATGAGGATAAAGTGAAAGGTCTTACACTTGGCGGAGATGATTATATTGTTAAGCCATTTACACATGATGAACTCGTAGCCAGAATTTATGCTGTATTAAGACGAAGTGGTGCAAATATTACAGAACTACAGCAAAAGTATGTAATTTTTGGCTCTATTAAAATAGATGAAATAGCACGAAAAGTATCTGTTGATGGAAAGAGTATTCCACTTACTTTAAAGGAATTTGAACTCTTACACTTATTTATGAAAAATCCAGGAAATGCCTATTCGAGAGAGCAATTATTAGAACGCATTTGGGATATTGATTATGTAGGTGGAACACGCACGGTAGATACACATATTAAAACTTTACGAATAAAGCTTGGAAAGGATGCGGCTTCACATATCCAAACCGTTTGGGGTGTGGGCTACCGCTTTGATCCTGGCGAATGAAAAAAATTGCCACGCGCATTTGGTTGTTAATTTTCGCCTTTTTAATTATTACCGTCGTCTTTATGTATGTTCTCACAAATTTTTTATATCAACGTTTATATGTACAAGATACAGAAGATACAATGGTCGAAGTTGGATTGAAGCTACAGACAATGTATGACAATGGCAAGGTAACGGATGAATTTATTGCAGATATTGAAGAATTTAATGATTATTCCAACTTGAATATATTTGCGGTAAGGAATCCTCGTGAATTAAGTGCCTGTGTTCCATTTGATATCGATTATGAGACATTGATTGGTCCTGAGGAAAGACAAAAATTATTGGCAGGAAAGTATGTGCAAAAAATTGGGTACGAGCCTCGTTTTGATCGACAACTTATTTCGGTGGTTGTACCACTTGTTGATCAAAATCGATTAGAAGGTATTATTTATATTTATTTCCCACTGGCCAAAATTAGTGAATTGGCAAATAGTGGCGTTATTTTATTGTTTATTAGTGCCTTCATATTTTTAGTAGTTGTTAGCTATTTAATTTATAAAGGGATTCGACATATTATGCGACCATTAAACGATTTACAGCTTGCAGTGGAGCAGATGTCCTATGGGAATTATGAGACTCGTGTACCTGTCAATTCACGGGATGAAATCGGTAAATTATCTAGTACCTTTAATAAAATGGCAGAGGCCATTCAGCAAGAGGATGAAGCCCAAAAAACATTCTTGGCAACAGTCTCGCATGAATTACGAACACCGATTAGCTATGTAAAGGGCTATAGCGAAGCCATGCAAAATGGCATCATCACAGAAGGCCAAAAAGAAGAAACTATTCAGCTAATCGTACGTGAGGCCAATCGCATGGAACGCTTAACAAACGAATTACTTCAGCTGGCAAGAACAGAAAATGAACAAACCGAAATTGATTTATATCCAATTCCGTTAGGTGAAACATTACGAGAGGTTCAAAAAATCTTAACGCATCAAGCAAATAAAAAGAACATAACTTTATATTTAGATGTAGATGATGCCCTAATTATTGAAGCGGATGAAGTAAAACTAAAACAAATTTTTATTAACATTATTGAAAATGCGATTAATTACTCGCATGAAAATTCTAAGGTGGAAATTGTTGCTGCTGAAAAGGCTGGTAGTGCACAAATTACCATTAGGGATTATGGAATTGGTATTCCTGCCGAGGATTTAACCCATGTCACTGAACGATTTTATCGTGTTAACAAAGCTCGAAGTCGTGCAGACGGTGGTAGTGGACTCGGTTTATCGATTGTTGAACAGTTATTAAAACAGTTACAGGGAACGTTAGAAATTGAAAGTGTTTTTGAAAAAGGCACATCCGTGAAGATACGGTTGCCATTAATGGAGGATTAAAAGATGAAAAAGTGGTTATTTGCGCTAATTGCAGCCCCTACATTATTAGTAGGATGTGGAGAAAAAAAAGAGGCATTGCCAGAACCAGAAGTACCACAGATCCCAGAAGTGGAAATTTTAACACCAAAAGAAGTAGCACTCAATGAAACGATTGAGCTGGCAGCACATGTTGAACAAGGTGGAAAAAATGTCGATGATGCTGTAGTAGAATTCGAAGTTTGGGAATCAGGAAAACGCGATGAAGGACAAATGATTGATGGGAAATTAGAGCAAGACGGTGTATATAAAGCAACGACTACTTTTGATTATGATGGTGTGTATTATATGTATGCACATACAACAGCTAACGGTGTTCATAATATGCCAAAGCAACAAATTATTGCTGGAAGCCCTGATATGACAAAGGTTGCCCCAGAGGATGAAAAAGCCAATAACAGCATGGATAATAACATGATGGACCATAATAATGACACTTCAAATGATATGGATCATGAGGAAGAGAAAAAAGATGAAAAAAATCATCATTAAAGGCTTGCAATTTTTTTGAAATAGGAATATGATAATGACCAGATGACCGAAATGGTTTTCTGGTCATTTTTATTAAAGTGTACGAGAGATGTACATAACCTAATTAGAAAGGATGTTACTAATGGATCGTAGGCAGGAAATTCTTGAAGCAGCTGCAAAATCTTTTACATTGTTTGGCTACAAGGCAACAACAATGGAGCAAGTGGCGAAAATTGCCAATGTAGGTAAAGGTACGATTTATACATTCTTTGCAAATAAAGAAATTTTATTTCAAGAGATCGCAATGTCACTTGTACGAGAGATGAAAGCGGAAGCAGATGCAGTGTTGGATGCATCAGCAAGCTTTATGGATAATGCGCATAATGCTTTAATGAAAATGCTACAGTTCCGAGAAAAACATCTTTTATTTGCAAAGCTAATCGAGGAAGAAAAAGAATTACGAACACCAGCAGTTAAACAGGTGCTACTACGTATCGAGACTGAAATCTTATCGTATGTCGCAGAGTTAATACAACGACGTATTAATAAAGGTGAAATTAGAGAGTGTGATGCGGAGCTAGTTAGTTACTTATTGCTGAAGGCATATCTTGCTTTTGTTGTCGATTGGCATGAGTTACATGGTGATGTAATCCCTGAAGAAAAGATTCTTAATCTTTTTAAGGAAACTATCTTTCGAGGTTTGATTCTAACTTGATTCGAAAAAATACAGCAGTATAAGTATCGAATCAAGTACTCTTTTTGCAATATTGTCGAGGTTGATTATTTTTTTTGAATGAAAATGACCAAATGACGTTTTCGGTCAAATAGTTTAGGAGTGAGGATATTATATGATTAAAGCTGAGTGGCTAAAGATCTTTAAAACAAGAAAAATGCTTGTTTCAATCATTGCTGTATTATTTATTCCAGTAATGTATGCGGGTATGTTTTTATGGGCGTTTTGGGATCCGTATGCGGGGCTTCCTAATCTTCCAGTAGCAGTTGTTAATGAGGATACTGGTGCTGAGATGGATGGCGTTAAATTAGACTTAGGGGATACCTTGGTCGATAAATTGATAGATAGCGAGCAATTTAACTTTATAGAAGTTTCAAAAGATGAAGCTGAAAAAGGCTTAAATAGTCGTGATTATTATATGATTTTGGAAATTCCAACAAATTTCTCTGAACATGCAACAACACTATTAGATGACAAACCATCAAAATTAGTAATGAACTACATTCCAAACGAGGGATTGAACTTCCTTGGTGCTCAGATTGGTGAGACAGCAATGGATCGTGTACGCGCTGAAGTAAATTCTCAAGTATCAGCGACGTATGCAGAAAAATTATTTGATTCCATTGCAACACTTGGAGATGGCTTTACAGAAGCAGCAGATGGCTCAAATAAGCTAGATGAGGGTGCACAAAAAGTAGCGAATGGTGCAAAAGATTTAAAAGGATATCTGGAGCAACTAGCATCGAGCACAGTTGAACTATCAAATGGTACTGATAAATTAACAAAAGGTGCGGGAGATGCGGCAAAAGGCGCGAATGACTTATCTAGTGGTTTAGTCAAACTACAAGATGGTACAGTTCAATTACAACAGGGTGCACAGCAAGCTGCAAATGGAGCAACGAGCCTTGAACAGGGGTTATCACAATATACACAGGGTGTTGCAAAAGTTGGAGCTGGTTTAACCACTTTAAACGACAAACAACAGCAAATTAGTACAGGTGCAGCATCTATTGCTGAGAACGCCGGTGCATTGAATGGTGCAGCAACCCAATTAACAGCGGGATCTGCAAAAGTAGAGGCAGGTATTACAGCCCTATCAAATCAATTACAAACGATGATGGCTTCAATGCCTGAAGAACAAGCAGCAGCGTTGACACAAACATTAGCGGAACTACAGGCAGGTAGTGCTAGTGTGCATAACGGTTTAACATCTTTATCAGCTGGTACAGAAAAATTACAAGCTGGTGCCAATCAAGTAAGCTCTGGTGCAACTCAAATTGCAGCAGGTCAAGCAGAAGTGCTAGCTGGTGCGAATGCATTAACAGCTAAAAGTAATGCTTTATTGGAAGGTGCAAAAGGTCTACAAGCAGGTAATGCTACATTAGCTGCAAAATTAGGGGAACTAAATGCAGGTGTGAATACAGCTGTAACAGGCTCTAAAACATTGGCATCTGGTTTAAATGAATTAGCGAATGGTACAACGACATTAAATCAAGGGACATCTACCCTTGCTTCAAAATCTGGTGAGCTAGCACAAGGTTCAGCAACACTTGCAGATGGTTCTACAGAACTTGCTGACGGTACGTCTACATTATCAGGCAAATTAGGTGAGGCAAGTGAAAAAGCAAATGAAGTCAAAGCAAATCAAGACACTTACGATATGGTAGGTAGTCCAGTTGAAGTTGAAAAAGAGTCTGTAAACCATGTTCCTAACTATGGTACAGGTTTTGCACCATACTTTATTTCTCTAGGTTTATTCGTAGGAGCATTATTAATTTCAATTGTGTTCCCACTTGTTGAACCTGCTATTCGTCCTAAAAACGGGGCATCTTGGTTTACAAGTAAAGTGACTGTACTAGCAGTCGTAGGTTTAGTGCAAACATTACTAACAGTAGTTATTGTCAAATGGGGTCTAGGACTCGAAGTGAATAACATGAGCTACTTTATTTTAACAGCCTTATTAACAAGCTATGTATTTTTAGCCTTAATTCAAATGCTTGTTTCGATCTTTGGTGACCCTGGTCGTTTCATGGCAATAGTTGTACTAATTTTACAATTAACAACAAGTGCAGGTACATTCCCATTAGAATTAATACCTTCACCATTACAAGTATTTAACAAGCTATTACCGATGACATATACAGTTCAAGCATTTAAATCAAGTATTTCTACTGGTGATACGACATTCTTAATGCAAAACTATGGTGTTCTAGCTGGTTTCTTAGTAGCATTCTTAGCAATCACATTTGGCTACTTCATGCTACTGCACAATAAACGTTACTCTAAAGTAGCTGAAGAGAACTAATCATGAAGCACTCACCGAATGTACGGTGAGTGCTTTGTTGTTCATTGGGGTTATGTAATAATTCTTCAGCCTCAAATGACATAAATAAAAACAAAGCAATCTATAGAAATTTTATGAAAAAGAGTATGATTCCATTGCGGCCATTTGTTTTTAAGTAGGCGAGCTGCTCCCTCTGGACGCTGGCAGAACGGAAATCCCCCTTTCCTTGCCAAAAGGTCTTTCTCTGCTAGTGATTGTCTTTTTCAAAAACATAAAAACAACAGCTGATATGAGCGTATCAGCTGTTGTTTTTTGTAAGTGTAAGAGATTTAATTAAGGGTTCATCAAAATATGATGAAGGGTGTCATGATTGCTACGTGTGGGGCACGTATATGACTATATCAGAATAGGCAAATGCTTATAGGTGGTTACATTTTTCACAAGTGTTGCTGTAGCATTCGCTTTGTTCTTCCATTTTTTCACCGCACTCAGTACATTGCTTAGCAGGTAAATTCTTGAAAAATTCAACTACGTTTTCTAACATTGTGGACTCCTCCTTTAAGTTCATCTGTACTATTACTGTTTTGATATTTTCTAGTGTATTATAACAGATGCTTTTCGTCAACACAAAATGCCTAATTTACGGTAAAATAAATATGGATATTTTGTGAAGGAGGAAACGTGAACTATGATTTTCGTTGATAATAAAGGGATCCATGATCCACGCATTAATCTTGCTATTGAGGAGTATTTGTTAAAAACAATGGACGTTGAGAAAGAGCCAGTGCTCCTTTTCTACATTAATCAACCGTCTATTATCATCGGTAAAAACCAAAATACGATTGAAGAAATCAATACAGACTATGTAGAGGACAATGGCATTATTGTTGTGCGCCGTCTTTCAGGTGGTGGTGCTGTTTATCATGATTTAGGCAATCTTAACTTCAGCTTTATTACAAATGATGATGGCGATAGCTTTATGAATTATAAAAAATTCACGCAACCAGTCGTTGACGCTCTAGCAAAAATGGGTGTGAATGCAGAGCTCTCAGGACGCAATGATATACTAGCAGAGGGACGTAAAGTTTCAGGAAATGCTCAGTTCTCTACAAAAGGACGTATGTTCAGCCATGGTACATTGATGTTTGATACAGAAATTGATGCGGTTGTCTCTGCCTTAAAGGTCAAAAAGGATAAAATCGAATCAAAAGGTATTAAATCGATTCGCTCACGAGTAGCAAACATTTCAGAGTTTTTAAAAGAGCAAATGACAGTTGAGGAATTCCGTCTTGAAATTTTGAAATCCATTTTTGGCGGGGAAGAAAATATTCGTTATTATGAGCTAACTGAAGATGATTGGGCAAATATCCACAAGCTATCAGAGGAACGCTATCAAACATGGGAGTGGAATTTTGGAAAATCACCACGCTTTAATATTCAAAAAACACATCGATTTCCAACAGGAGGCATTGATATTCGCCTAGAAGTAAATCATGGTGTGATGGAAGAAGCGCATATTTTTGGAGATTTCTTTGGCGTCGGTGATATGGCTGATATAGAACAGCGCTTAGTTGGGACAAACTATGACAGAGCGGCTATTGCTAAGGCATTAGCAGACATTGATATCCCTACATATTTTGGTGGCATTTCAACTGAGGACTTTTTACAATTAATTTATTAAGGAAAATACGGTTTCATGTAATGTTTTAGCCTAAAGGTTCGCTGACAATTATGTCGTCGAACCTTTTTTTGATACAATATAGAAAGAAAGGAGTGTTGATATGGAAAAGCATCGAATATTCATAGTTGAAGATGATGTCAAGATTGCATCATTACTAGCGGAAACGCTTAGAAAATATCAATACGAAGTTGCAACAATTCAAGAATTTGATCATCTTATAGAAGAATTTACAGCATTTAATCCACATATGGTGCTGCTTGATATAAATTTACCCGCTTACGATGGCTATTATTGGTGTCGCCAGCTACGTCAGCATACAACATGTCCGATAATTTTCATTTCTGCACGCTCAGGAGAAATGGACCAAATCTTTGCACTTGAAAATGGGGGCGACGATTTTATTACCAAGCCTTTTAACTACGAAATTGTGTTGGCTAAAATCCGTAGTCATCTACGCCGTACATATGGTGAATATGCAGCAAGGCAAGAAGAACGGACAATCAAGCAAGGACAGCTTGTACTTCATTTAGAAAGAATGGAGCTACATAAAAATGATTTAGAAATTCCACTTCAGAAAAAAGAATGTATCATCTTAGAGCTACTGATGGGCAATGCACCAAAAGTAGTTTCACGTGAGCAGTTGTTAGAGGAACTTTGGGACGATCAAGCATTTGTCGATGAAAACACTTTGAATGTGAATATGACCAGAGTTCGAAAAAAGTTAGCGGATTATCATATATCGTCAACAATCGAAACGGTACGTGGTGCAGGCTATCGATTCATTTTAAGTGCAGGTGAGCTATAGTGGGCTGGAAGCTTTTTTTACGTGATTATGCATCATTTATTGTGTTCCAGCTTTTATTAGTTGGCTTCATCATGGTTATCTATGCACTAGACGGTTTTCGAAATATTGATACGGCTATTTATTCCTTTTGTATTAGCCTTGTGCTATTAGCATCCTTTTTACTTGTTCGCTATTTAATGCGGCAACGCTACTTATTGAAGATAACTCAGCTTCCAACAGCAATGGAGGATGTGCTACAAAAAAACGCAAAAACGCCAGAAGCTATGCAAACCGAGAAGTATATGCATGAATTGTATCGACTTTATCAACATGAGCTGCATGCTTTATATGCAAGTCAAAAAAGGCATGATCAATTTATGAACCAGTGGGTCCATCAAATGAAAACACCTATTTCAGTGATTGAATTATTATTACAAGATGACCGACCTCTTGATAAAAAGAATGTTCAGGAGGAAATCGATCGCTTGCGAAGAGGATTGGACATGGTACTTGTTAATGCACGCCTAGAAAATTTTGAGGATGATATGCAAGTAGAGCGAGTTGCACTAAAAGGTATTGTAACTGCAACTGTTAATGAAAATAAACGTTTATTTATTACGAAAAGAGTTTTTCCGGAAATTCATATTGAGGACGATCTAATTGTTGCCAGTGATTCAAAATGGCTTCGTTTCATTCTTGGACAATTTATCACCAATGCAGTGAAATACACGTTTGAAGCCAATAAAAAAATTGTTATTTCTGCCATTGAAAAGGATGACTATGTACAACTTGCAATTTGTGATGAGGGTATTGGGATTCCAGCTTCCGATCTTTCACGTGTTACGAAAGCCTTTTTTACTGGCGAAAATGGGCGGAAAACAGGGGAATCAACTGGAATGGGCCTTTATTTAGCCAAAGAAATCTGTGAAAAGCTAGGCCATGAGCTGGCTATTACATCAGAGGTAGGAAAAGGGACGATTGTGACAGTAACATTTACAAATTAGGGGGCATTAGGATGGTAGAGGTACGTATAGAAAATTGGAAACTAACGATTGATAAGGAGAAAACAAATGCGCTTTATATGACACATCTGCAAGCGGGAGATCCATTAGCCTATCAAAATTTTATCCTGGCACATGAAAAGTTAGATGAAGAACTACTGCATTTTTCAAAGAGCCTTGGGTTAAACTTACAGCAACCAACATTATTGAATGCTTTTCCTGTAGACGGTCAACAGATTATGTATAGTGGATATTATACTGTATGTGGGGAAATTGTAGAGGGAGAAATGGATGCTTGGGATGTGATTATTGGGGAGCATTGCTTTAGTTTAGTAGAGGAAGAGTCAATACTGGCTTTAACAGAGCCTCATTTTCATATTGGTTTTGAGGTCGTTTTACAGTGGCTTTTACCTCAATCCTTAGAATTAATGAAGAAATAAGGTGAATGAAGTATGCCTATTTTACAAATTAAAGATGTGACTAAAGTGTACGAAGGTAAAGTAACACATCGTGCATTAAATCAATTGAGCTTTGACGTGGAAGAAGGCGAGTTTTTAGCTGTTATGGGCCCCTCAGGAAGCGGTAAAACGACATTACTGAATATTATTTCGACCATCGATGAACCAACTAGTGGGGAAATTATTTTAGATGGAATGAATCCACATAAATTGAATGCAACAGAGCTTGCCTATTTTAGAAGAAGACAGCTTGGCTTTGTGTTTCAGGATTTCAATCTTTTGCATATGCTGACCGTCGAGGAAAATATTGTGTTGCCCTTAACGTTAGATCAACAGCCGCTAGAGGTAATGGAGGAGCGTCTGGCAAGCATTGTAGAAAAGCTAGATTTAACTTCCTTCCTTCATAAACGTCCAAATGAAATATCTGGGGGACAGGCACAAAGAACAGCAATTGGTCGTGCGCTTATTCATAATCCTAGTCTCATTTTAGCGGACGAACCTACAGGTAATTTAGATTCAAATTCTTCACGTGATGTGCTTGAACTATTGACAAAGGTGAATCAGGATAAACAAACGACAATCGTGATGGTCACGCATGATCCAATTGCAGCAAGCTATTGTGATCGAGTGTTATTCATTAAAGATGGTGAATTTTTTAATGAAATTTATCGAGATGACCGCCGTCAGATGTTTTTCCAACGTATTTTAAATGTTTTAAGCTTACTAGGAGGAGGGCAAGTAGGTGACCTTTCGACAATTCGCTTACCGTAATGTCGTGCGGAACAGCCGGATATATGGCGCCTTCTTCATGGCAAGCTTTTTTTCTGTGGCTGTATTTTTTATCTATTCCATGCTGATGTTTCACCCTGATATTGAACGTGGGATATTAGGGGAGATGTCTCTCATTGGGATGGTGGGGGCTGAAATTGTTCTCGTCCTGTTTACATTATTCTTTTTATATTATTCCATGAGTGCCTTTTTAGAGGCCAGATCACATGAATTTGCTATTTTATTGCACTTGGGAATGGAAAAACGTCAGATGAATAAACTTGTCTTTTTAGAGACAATGATTATTGGAACAGGCTCCATTATTGTAGGGATTGTCTTTGGTTTCTCCTTTTCAAAATTCTTTTTTATGATTGTTCGGGAAATTTTACATTTAGAAGATTTACCACTCTATATTTCATGGGAGCCATTTTTATTAACGATTGGTGTTTTCACAAGTGCATTTTTCGTCATTTCCTTTATTAGTGTGTATTTTACACGAGAGAGAAAATTACGAGATCTTATAAAAGGCAGTGATTATTTAAATAGCTTAACAACGTATTCCAAAATACGAGCTTTCTATGGTATTGCTTTAATTGTAACGACGTATATTCTCGCGTTTGTTGTCGGACATACATCACTAATCGGGCTAACGCTGTTAATACCATTTTCCGCAACATTTGGCACCTATTATTTTTTCAGTGATTCTGTGCCTTGTTTTTTAGATTTAGCACGTGGGAAACGCAAATATCATTGGCAACGCTACCGTCTACTATCGCTAGCAGAACAAACGCATATAATGATGGATAACGTGAAAATGTTTTTCGTTGTGACGATGGTATCGACGCTTGCATTTTTATCTGTTGGTGTTTTAGCAACGATGTCCTCCTATACAACGCAATATGATCGATTAAATCCACTAGGGCTGGTTTATAAAGGGGATGTCGATAATCCATATGAACGGGAGCATATCAATTCTTTAAGGTTGCAATTAGAGGAGAAAGGTTTATCTTATCAGCTATCCCGTTTTATTGTTGTGAAGCAAACCTCCTCTTTCACTCGAAATGAAGTGGAGGTTTTTCGAGAGTCCGATATGAATGTTCTGCTTTCTTCCTACAGTTATCCATTACTGAATCTGGAAGCAGGTGAGGCAGTATTTATTCCTTATTCGGAGGATTCCCTAAAAAAATTAAAAGATCGAGTTGTGCATACTGTTTTAGAAGAAAATAATATACCGCTCACTATTGATAGTGTCTATCCAAAAATAGTGTTTCCAGGCTCTATTGTCAGTGTCAATTCGATTGTCATTAGTGATGAAGATTTCGCAAAGCTTATTCATCCAATTTCCGAGCAAGACATTATTCAACCAAGCTATCATCTGTTCACATTTGTTATTCCCCAATGGATGGAAACGAAGGAAATCGGTAAGGATATCGATTATCTAGAATCCAATTTATATTTTATTAAAAAGGATAAGTTTAGCCCTTTTTACTTTGAAAATGCAGGATTAAATTATTCTTATATACTAGCTACCTACTCATTATTTACATTAGTGGGTGTTTTAGTAGCCACTGTATTTTTACTTGCGGCTGGAAGCTTTATCTATTTTAAATTGCATACATCCCTCGAACGTGAAAAGCGTAAATTTGATGTATTAAAACGTATGGGTTTAACAGATACGGAGTTAAAAAAGCTAGTTAATCGCCATTTGTTTCCCCAATTCTTCTTACCTTGGGGTGTTGCGATGATGCATAGTGCCTTTGCTTTTCTAATGGTTCAAGGTATTTTAAGGGACATTGCGAATATATCGATTGTAAAAGAAGTATTCTTTGCTTTTGGCTTTTTTGTATTAATACAAGTGGTTTATTTTTATTTAATTCGATGGCGCTATATCTCCCATATTCGCTCATGAGGTAATGGTTTAAAGGAGAAAAAAATGAATTATTTAACGTAATTTATGACATGAGATAAAAAGTTTCATTGTTTTTTAGATATATTTCTTATATAATATTACTGAATAACGATTCATTTTATACGATAAGGGGATGGTGTAATTGAATTTAGTTTCACGTGTTCGTCAACAGGCAGCAGAACAACCTGAAAAAGTGGCGTATCATTTTATGGGGAAAGATACGACTTACGGGGAATTTGAGCATACAGTTGGCCGCTTTGCAAAGGGATTACAAGATTTAGGCGTTGAAAAAGGGGATCATGTGGCGTTTTTACTCGGCAACACGCCACACTACTTAATCGCTCTCTATGCAACAATGCGCTTAGGGGCAACAGCAATACCTGTTAATCCAATCTATACACCGGATGAAATTTCTTACATTTTGCATAATGGAGATGTAAAAGCAGTCATTGCTCTAGATATGTTGCTACCATTGGTTGAAAAAGGTGTACAAGCATTTCCACAGGTAAAAACATTTATAGTTTGTGAAACCACACCAGATATAGCAGAAAAAGTGGCAGCTTTATCACCACAAGCACAAGAAAAAACACATTTATTTACACATGTAATCGCCAAAACCACTCAATCTTTACAACCTGTTGAAGTTGCAGAGGATGACAATGCTATTATTTTATATACTTCAGGAACTACAGGTAGTCCAAAGGGAGCTATGCTGACACATGGCAATGTGTACTCAAATGCACGTGATGTTGCGCATTATTTAGGCATTAATGCAGAGGACCGTGTTATTGCGACACTACCTGTTTTCCATGTATTTGCCTTAACGGTAGTGGTGAATGCGCCTTTATTAAGTGGAGCAACAGTTTTACTTGCCCCACGCTTTAGCCCTAGCGAAATTTTCGCTTTAGCACGAGAGCAAAAAGCAACGGTATTTGCTGGTGTTCCTACTATGTATAATTTCTTGTACCAATTACCTGAAGGCAATCCAGAGGATTTCTCAACAATTCGCTTAGCTATTTCAGGTGGTGCCTCCTTGCCTGTTGCGCTATTACATAATTTCGAACAGAAATTTAATGTGCGTGTGTCAGAGGGCTATGGCTTATCCGAAGCTTCACCAGTTACATGTTTTAACCCATTAGATCGTGATCGTAAAGCTGGTTCTATTGGAACATCCATTAGTAATGTCGAGAATAGAGTTGTCGATGTTAATGGTCAGGAAGTACCTGTGGGCGAAGTTGGAGAGCTAATTGTACGTGGTCCAAACGTGATGAAGGGATACTATAAAATGCCTGAAGAAACGGCGATGGCGATTCGTGACGGCTGGCTCTATACAGGAGATTTAGCAAAGGTAGATGAAGAAGGGTATTTTTACATTGTCGATCGTAAAAAGGATATGATTATTGTAGGGGGCTTTAATGTTTATCCTCGTGAAGTGGAGGAAGTGCTGTTTGCCCATAATAATATTGTAGAAGCAGCAGTGGTAGGCTTCCCAGACCCTAACTTAGGGGAAGCAGTACATGCCTATGTTGTGCTGAAAGAAGTAGCTGCTACTACAACAGATGATCTACTATCCTATTGTGCTAAACATATGGTGAAGTATAAGGTTCCGAAAGTAATTGAAATACTGGATGAACTACCAAAAAACACAACAGGAAAAATATTAAGACGTTCATTAAAAGAAAAAGTTTAAACGAGAAAAGCTACTATTGAAAAATGGTAGCTCTTTTTTTGTACATTATTCGTATAATAGTAAAATCAGTTGAGAGTAGATGACTGTAAGTGATAAAATCAAACTTGTGAAATCTTCTACATACTTTTCAAGAGCTTGTCATATAGTGAGGAAGTAATGTAAAAAGACGTACAAAACTGGAACCCTTTGAGGTGAAGCCACGTCAAAGCTTTTAGGTAAAAATACTATTGAAAGAGAGCATACAAAAACATGTTAGAACTCATTAAGGAGTTAATAAGTTTTATTGTGCATATCGATGTGCATTTAGAAGAAATTATTCGTGATTTTGGCAATTGGAGCTATCTTATTTTATTTGCGATTGTTTTTGTAGAAACAGGAGTTGTTATTTTCCCATTCTTACCTGGTGATTCCTTGTTATTTGCAAGTGGAACATTAGCTGCGGCAATGGGCGCATTCGATATGTGGATTTTAATCCCTGTATTTTTAGCTGCAGCTATTTTGGGAGATACGATGAACTATCATATTGGACATAAGGTAGGGACATCTATTCCGCCAAAGAGCCTCCTCGGTAGAGTTGTTAAAAAAGAGCGTATGGAAGCAGCTGAAAAATTCTTTAATACACATGGTGGGAAAACGATCGTAATCGCACGTTTCATGCCATTTATTCGTACATTTATCCCGTTTGTGGCGGGTGCAAGTAAAATGAAATATAGTTATTTCTTATTTTATAATATTTTTGGTGCAATTTTATGGGTATTCAGTTGTACATTATTAGGTTACTTCTTTGGGAATATTCCAATTATTAAAGATAACTTCTCAGTTGTACTAATTTTGATTATCATTATATCTGTTGTGCCTGCAGTGATTGGTGCAATAAAATCCAAAGTAGGTAAATAATATGGACAGTCCTTAAGTGATTATTATCACAGGGACTGTCCTTTCCTTTTTATTGGCTGAAAAAGCCAAGTTGGCCTGTTAAGTTAGCTTGAAGTATAAGCATCAGGTCGTAAAAAATGTTATACTATAAATTACTAGAAAATGGAGAAATGGGGGGCAATGGAATGGAAGTATTCATTGGCAGACAGCCTATATTTAATCTTCATGAGCAAGTCATTGCATATGAATTGTTATACCGTAGCAAAAATGTAAATGCCTTTCCACTGGTCGATTCAGATGCAGCAACGATTGATGTACTTGTGAACTCATTTCTTTCAATTGGTTTTGAAGAGGTAACGAAAGGTAAACCTGGTTTTGTTAATTTTACTGAAAACTTATTGATGAGCTCTATCCATGAATTTTTAAATCCCTCACAGGTAGTGATTGAGATATTAGAGGATGTTCCACTTACCGCTCAATTAGTGGAGCGTGTAATTGAGCTAAAAAAACATGGGTTTCAAATTGCCTTGGATGATTTTATGATGGATGATCAAGTGGAAGTTTATGATGAATTATTTGAACAAATTGATTATATTAAGGTGGATTTTTTAGCATCTTCCATTGTAAAAAGAATGGAAATCGAAAATAAAGTTAAGGAGAAATTTCCACATATTCAATTGCTCGCTGAAAAAGTAGAGACGCGTCATCAATTTGAAGTCGCTAAATCCTCAGGCTATGTGTTATTTCAGGGTTATTTTTTTGAACAACCGCAAATAATACGAGCAACAGACATTCCAGCAAATGCGATTCAATATATTCACATTATCTCTTTATTAAAAGAGGAAGAACCAAATATTCATTTGTTAGCGGAAAATATTGAACGTGATATTTCATTGACATACAAATTATTGCAAATGATTAATAACTCATCTAAACGTTCTAAATCTAAAGTGCGCTCCATCAAGCAAGCGATTGTGTTATTGGGCGTATCCAATTTACGAAAATGGATTTATTTATTGGCCATGCGTGAAATTGATATTGATGCTGATTCTGATCTTTTTAAAGAAGTGATGTGCACGTCTTTATTCCGAGCTAAGGTTTGTGAAAAACTAGCTAAGCTTGCTTATAAAAAGAATTTCTCAGAATATTTTTTAGTCGGCATGTTTTCTCTAATTGATACATTACTTCAAAGACCGATGAATGTTATTTTACAGCAGCTACCATTCTCAGAGGCTATTACGAATACCATTTTAGGCTTTGAAACGGAAATGACCCCATATTTGGAGTTTAGTATTGCGTTAAGTAAACTTGATTGGCTACGATTAGAAGAGCTAGCTGTACAGTTGAATATTCAGTTAGTTGACATTGATCTTTTATATTATGAAGCCATCGAATGGGCAGAAAAATCATTTTAAACCAAATCAACAAAAGCTATCTTATTGAATACTGTAAGATAGCTTATTTTATACCTTCCTCAATCTAGTATCCCTTCATCATGATGAAGTTCTCAATGCTAAAAGTATTTGCTATAATCATCTCGTCTTTAAAAAATTCTGATAGTTGAAGTGGGCGTGGGGAAATGAAACATGATGTGAGAGATAGCATTGTGGAGTATGTGTATGTCATTGTAGGAGCGGCAATAATTGCTATTGGTTTTAATGTCTTTTTATTACCAAATCAAGTCGCTTCAGGTGGGGTAAGTGGAATAAGTACGATTTTGCATGGTTTATTTGGTTGGAATCCGGGAATTGTTCAGTATGCATTTAACATTCCGCTTTTTATTGCTGGTGTTTTATTGTTGGGCAAAAAATTTGGAATAAAATCCTTTATTGGGACAATTACATTACCTTTTATCGTCTTATTAACGAATAGCTGGGAGCCCTGGACTGATAATCCTTTATTGGGTGCTCTTTTTGGTGGAATTGTTGTTGGCCTAGGAATAGGACTGGTCTTTAAGGGGAATGCTTCAACTGGTGGCACTGATTTACTGGCGCAAATCATTACGAAGTTTACAGGATTGTCGCTTGGAACAAGTGTGCTGTTAATAGATGGCGTTATCGCAATTAGTGCAGCAATTGTTTTTGACTTAGAAAAAGGTTTGTATGCTCTGATTGGACTTTATGTTACCACAAAAACGATTGATATTATTCAGCTAGGTTTTAGTCAGTCTAAAATGGTCTATATCATTACATTGAAACAAGATGAGGTAAGGGAAGCCATTTATGCTGAAATTAATCGTGGTGTAACGAAGTTACCAGCAATTGGAGGGTATACAGGAGAAGCACGACCAGTTCTGATGGTTGTTGTTTATCAAACAGAATTCACAAAGCTGAAACAACTCATTAAAAGCGTTGACCCATCAGCGTTTGTTATCGTTTCTGATGCATATGAGGTATTAGGAGAAGGTTTCAAACGTGCATAATTTTGGTATAATGGCGGCGTAAGGTATTTATTATGAGGAGGGGTACTAATGAAAAAAGCAATGTTAACATTAGTGTTCGGATCAGCAATCTTCTTAGCTGCATGTGGCGGCGGAGATAAAACTGCATCAAATAATGGTAATGAGACTGCTACAGAGCCAGATGGCGAAGCAATAGCGATGAAATCTTGTGTTACTTGTCATGGTGGCGAGCTACAAGGTGCAAATGGTCCAGCATTAAATGATGTAGGTTCACGTTTGTCTGAATCAGAAATTTTAGATATTATAAATAATGGTAAAAACGGCATGCCTGCAGGATTAGTAAAAGGTGCAGATGCTGAAGCTGTTGCTAAATGGTTAGCAACTCAAAAATAATTGCTTTTTAAAAACTAGCGGGCTGGAGAGCCGCTAGTTTTTTTAGTGCAAGTAAACGCTGTATTGAGAGTAAATACATTTCTTTTACACATAGACATGCTAAAATAAGATGAACCTTATCCATTGATTGGAGGCTTTTTCATTGGTCGTAGTATTAACAAGAGATGTTATGGAGAAATTTAAATTAGAGTTATTAGCTGGTGAAGAAGGAATAGGCAGGACAATTGTGACAAGTGATATCTCAAGACCAGGGCTTGAGATGGCAGGATACTTTACTCATTATCCAGCAAATCGAGTCCAATTGCTTGGCAAGACTGAACTTTCCTTTTTTGAAATGCTCCCAGCGGATGTTAAGCTTGAGCGTATGCGTTTACTTTGTTCACAGGATACACCTGCTATTATTATTTCTAGAGATTTAGAAGTACCAGAGGAGCTTATTCAGGCCTCAAACGAAAAGCATGTACCTGTGTTTAAAACACATATGACAACAACCAAATTTTCGAGTAGATTGACGAACTACTTAGAGGGGCGCTTAGCTCCAATGACAGCAGCACATGGTGTACTTGTCGATGTGTATGGCATTGGTGTGCTTATAATCGGCAAAAGCGGCGTAGGTAAAAGTGAAACAGCACTTGAGCTTGTAAAAAAGGGCCATCGTTTAGTTGCTGATGATTGTGTTGAAATTCGTCAAGAATCAGAAAACCTATTAATTGGAAGCCCTCCACCTTTGTTAGAGCACTTATTGGAAATACGAGGCATCGGCATTATTGACATTATGACACTCTTTGGTGCAAGTGCAGTACGCCCCTATAAACGTATTACCCTCATCATTGAGCTCGAAATATGGGATCCACAAAAAGTTTATGATCGATTGGGCTTAGAAGAAGAAAAAATGAAAATAATTGATACGGAACTAACAAAACTAACAATTCCAGTAAGACCAGGACGCAATGTCTCCGTTATTATTGAAGTGGCAGCGATGAACTATCGTTTAAAGAAAATGGGCGTCAATGCGGCAGAGGAATTTTCAAGACGTTTAGATGAAGTGATTACATCAAATGATGTGTTAGACGATTAAAAAGCGAACAACATTGTTTATGACATATTGAGAGGAGTAGAAGATGGATTTATTACTATTGCAAATTGACCCGATTGCCTTTCATTTAGGACCAATTCCAGTTCGTTGGTATGGATTGCTAATTGTGTCGGGAATCATTTTAGCCTATATTGTTGGGCAAAGAGAGGCCGTTAAACGAGGTTTGCCTGATGATTTTCTTGCAGATTTATTATTATGGGCAGTTCCTATATCCATTATCTGTGCACGTATTTACTATGTGTCAATGCGATGGGATTACTATAGCGAAAATCCAGGCAAAATCATAGAGATATGGAATGGTGGTATTGCCATCCATGGTGCACTCATCGGGGCATTTGTCACAGCTTACATATATACTCGTATAAAAAATGTAAGCTTTTTACGAGTAGCAGATATTGCAGCACCTAGTATTTTAATCGGGCAGATTATTGGTCGATGGGGCAACTTTATGAACCAAGAGGCTTATGGTGGCGAGGTATCGAAAGCATTTTTAGAAAACCTAATGCTACCAGATTGGATTATTAATCAAATGTATATTGAAGAATTAGGTTCATATGTTCATCCCACTTTTTTATATGAATCGATTTGGAACCTGATTGGGCTTGTTATTTTATTAGCTTTGCGTAAAGTGAACTTACATCGTGGAGAAATATTCTTTAGCTATTTAATTTGGTATTCAATTGGTCGTTTCTATATCGAAGGAATGCGTACAGATAGCCTTTACTTAGTGGGAGATTTACGTTCAGCACAGGTTGTTTCCATTATTGGTATTGTAGTTGGTCTAGGTGCAATTATTTATCGTAGAATAAAGGTGAAACCAGCCGTAAAATACTTGGAAAATAAATAAGGGGTTGTAAAAGATGGCTGTAAAGGCACTACTATTTGATTTCGATGGGACTTTACTAAATACAAATGATTTAATCATTCAAACATTTATGCATGTATTAAATGAGCGATTTCCCGGGCAATATTCGCCAAAAGATTGCCTGAAATTCATTGGTCCATCATTGAAACAGACATTTAATGACATTGCACCAGGTGAAGAAGACGATTTGATAGAGATGTATCGCGCTTGGAATATCGCACACCATGATGACCTAGTCAGCCAATATCCTGATGTTGTGTCAACTCTAGAGCAGTTAAAAGCTCAAGGTATAAAATTGGCTATTGTTTCGACGAAACGTAATGAGACCATCAATCGTGGACTTGCTATTCTTGGTGCAACGCAGCTATTTGATGTGCGTATTGGTACAGATGATGTGAACAATGTGAAGCCTGATCCAGAGCCAGTATTGCTTGCGTTGGAACGATTAGGGATAGAAAAAGACTATGCGATTATGATTGGTGATAATTCGCACGATATTGAAGCTGGACATCGTGCTGGTGTAAGAGCAGCGGGTGTTGCTTGGGCAATTAAGGGAGAGGCTTACTTACAGCAGTATCAACCAGAATATATGTTGCAGCATATGTCAGATTTATTTGATATTGTGAAAGAGGGGTAAGGTAGATGGCGCGTAAAACCGAACGTTACCGTGTCGAAGGAGCCAATTCACTTTGGAACATCTATGACACGGTGTCCTTTTGGAAGGTGATGAAGTGTTTCATTGTCATTCAAATTGGACGCTTCACACCATTTTTACGTGTGAAAAACTGGCTATATCGTACTTTTTTAAACATGACTATTGGTAAGCAAACGTCATTAGCCTTAATGGTCATGCCAGATACCATGTTTCCTGAACGTATTTTCATTGGAGACAATACTGTGATTGGTTTTAATACAACCATTTTAGCGCATGAATATTTAATAGAGGAATATCGCTTGGGTGATGTTCATATCGGAAAAGAAGTAATGATAGGGGCAAATACAACTATTTTACCAGGTGTAACAATTGGTGATGGTGCCATTGTTTCAGCTGCCACTCTTGTACATAAGGATGTGCCAGCAGGCTGTTTAGCAGGGGGTAATCCAATGCGAATAATATATACTGCTGAACAAATGGCAGCGCGCAAACGTAATGAGGCTGTAGAGTGGTGTACACCAAAGAAATAATAAAACTCACGTAGTATAGAGATATACTTCGTGAGTTTTTTGCATAAAAAGCTACTCCCAAAAACACTAGCTTTTGGAGTAGCTTTTACTGTTTAAGCAAGAGCTGCGTCATAATCTGATTTGAATTCACAAGTGTTATGATCACCTAAGCAAGTTGTTTCAACAAAAGTTGATTTAATTGCAGTCCCATCAATGTCTTCAGTTGTGTGAAGTGTTACCTTGTCACCAGGATAAAATTCGCCTTTACAAATACTAACGATCATTTGCTCACTAATTTGTACGAATGGACATGCCATAATAAATCCCTCCAATGTGTAATGTATATGGTTCTTTTTGTTATTAATGCTATTCTATATTGAGTTTTTTGAAATGTAAAAAGTAAAATAGAATGAGAGTAATAATCAATAAATGTATTGATATAAAAGTATTGTTGATGATAATGAGATTGAGAATCATTTTAAGCGATTGGGTAAAAATAATTATATAGATATAATTATTGGGTTTCGATATTGAGAATACTCTATTGAAAACTCTTTATTTTTATCAATGATTTGTTAAGAGAGAATCATTATCAATTTTTAGCGAATACTTAAAGTGATTAAAAATTGGTTAGTCACAATTTGGACATATTCTCATAGTGATGCTTTTTTGGAAGTCTTTGCAATTCAATGTGTATAATTAACAGAATAATAAGTATTTAAAGATTTCGATAATTAATAAGGATATCGTTGACTGTCTTAATGAAATAAGTTAAAATTCTTTCATAATCTAATTCTCTAATACTCTAGTGAATTAAAGTAAAATGTGAGGAAGTGTCCATATGTCGTCGATAAAAATGTTTGAAAAGCCACTTGGAATGCGCGATACATTCCCGCAAATCTATGAGAAAGTTGAAGCAGTTAGACATGCGGGCAGAGACTTTTTATATAAAAGGGGTTATGAGTTTATTAAAACGCCTGCGGTGGAGTATTTCGATACAGTAGGGAAGGCTTCAGCGATTGCTGATGCTCATTTATTTAAGCTAGTGGATAGCCAAGGAAATACGTTAGTGCTGCGACCTGACATGACTACACCGATTGCTCGAGTAGCTACATCGAAACTATTAAAGGAAATGATCCCACTACGTCTTGCCTATTTTGCAAGCGTTTTTCGGGCTCAGGAAGCAGAGGGAGGCAGGCCTGCTGAGTTTGATCAAATGGGAATTGAGTTAATAGGTGATCAATCCGTTTTTGCCGATGCAGAAGTTATTGTAACGGCAATGGAGCTATTAAAGCATTTTAAATTGGAAGAGTTTAAAATCACAATTGGACATGCTGGTATATTAAATTGCATTTTACAAGATTACACAGAGAGTATCGAACAGCAAACAACGCTTAGAACATTGCTTGTCCAACGAAATTACGTAGGGTTTGAAGAAGCAGTAGAG
This sequence comes from Lysinibacillus sp. A4, assembly GCF_024919535.1. NCBI lineage: Bacteria > Bacillati > Bacillota > Bacilli > Caryophanales > Bacillaceae > Lysinibacillus > Lysinibacillus sp. A4. The sequence goes on from NZ_JANWTB010000009.1 coordinate 109,438, forward strand.
TCATTTGATCTGCCTAAAGCTAAATCCGATGCCCTCTTACAATTTATTGAAGAAGCCATGAATGTCAGAGATATACGAGATATTGAAAAATATGTCCGCAAAAATGATGCATTAGAATATATGCAACAACTTGCTCAACTACTTGAAATGGCTGATTTAGCTGATTATGTAGCTTTCGATTTCACACTCTCGAGTCATATGAGTTATTACACGGGTATGCTATTTGAAGTATTTGCTGTGGGAAGTGGCTTTTTATTAGGAAATGGTGGTCGTTATGATGGCTTGTTAGAAGTTTTTGGTTCAAAGGTTGGTGCTACAGGATTTAGTATTCGTGTGGATCGTTTATTAGAAACATTAGATGGGCAGTCAGTGAAACGACAGGAAGCAACAGTTGTTCTTTTTGAAGAAGAACAATTTGAGGAAGCTTTACTAAAGGTTAAAAATTTACGAGCAGCAGGAAAATTAGCTACTTTGCAGTTACGTAGTAGTCTAGTCGATGAGGCGGCCTTTTTAGCATACTTTACAGAAGTGGTGGTAGTTGGACAGGAGGAAGTTGGCGGTGAATGAATTAACGATTGCAATGCCCAAAGGAAGAATCTTTGAAGAGGCATATCAAATGTTGTTAGAGGCAGGTTTTAATTTACCAGAAGAAGTAGAAATGTCACGTAAATTAATGATTGAAATACCAGAGGAAAAAATTCGCTTTATTTTATCGAAGCCAATGGATGTTCCTGTCTATGTTGAACATGGTGTTGCTGATATTGGTATTGCTGGAAAGGATGTTCTGTTAGAGCAACAGCGAGAGGTGCACGAATTACTTGATTTGAAAATTAGTAATTGCTATATCGCTTCTGCAGGCCTACCAAACACCTCCATGAATGAGATTGCACCTAGAATTGCTACGAAATATCCGAATATTGCCATGAAGTACTACAAAGGCATTGGAGAGCAAGTGGAAATCATCGAGCTCAACGGCTCTATTGAATTAGCACCAATGATTGGCTTAGCTGATCGAATTGTCGATATTGTTTCTACAGGTCGTACATTAAAAGAGAACGGCTTAGTAGAATATGAATTTATTACTGCTGTCTCTTCGCGATTAATTGCAAACCCGGTAAGTTATCGTATGAAAGGTGAACGTATTATTGATCTTGTGAGGCGATTAAAGAAATGTGTGAATGAGCAGAAAAAGTAATCATTTGTAGCTACATATGAAGGACTAAAGGGGATTAATCCTATGAAAATAACAAAGCTTGAAAAAGGCATTTCCTTAAAGAGACCACTTGAAGGAGGAAATGAGGAACAAATAAAAGTTGTACGACAAGTGCTTTCGGATGTTAAGACACAGGGAGATGCGGCGTTACGCACCTATACTGAGCGATGGGATGGCTATGTCCCTAACAGTTTACGTGTCTCTGAAGAAGAGATACAAGAAGCTGTAAGTGAACTCGACCCTCAACTATATAAGGACTTAGCGGAAGCAGCAGAAAATATTCGTTTTTATCATGAACAACAGATACGTTCAGGGTATCGCCTAGAACTGGGGGATGGTTCTTGGTTAGGCCAACGGGTAACGGCTTTAGATGCAGTAGGACTATATGTTCCAGGTGGTACAGCGGCCTACCCTTCATCGGTATTGATGAATGTGATACCAGCGCAGGTTGCAGGGGTGAAACGTATTGTTATTACCTCACCTGCAGGGCCGAATGGGAAACTACCAGCAGGTGTACTTGTGGCGGCTCACCTTTTAGGTATTGATGAGATTTATAAAGTTGGTGGGGCACAAGCAATAGCTGCACTTGCCTATGGCACGGAAACAATTTCCTCAGTCGATAAAATAACAGGTCCAGGAAATATTTATGTGGCACTTGCCAAACGTGAGGTATTTGGAGAAGTGGCCATTGATATGATTGCGGGACCGAGTGAAATTGCTGTGCTGGCTGATGACACAGCCTATCCTGATGAAATTGCTGCAGACCTTTTATCACAAGCAGAGCATGATCCACTAGCTTGTGCAATTCTTGTCACAACCTCAGAGCAATTAGCCAAAAAAGTAGGTGAGGAAGTAGAGAAGCAGCTGCTGAACTTACCGCGTCAAGAAGTAGCTCGTGCTTCCATAGAGAAATTTGGGGTAATTTATGTAGCTGAAACATTGGCAGATGCAGTGGAAGCCATTAATTCATTAGCACCGGAGCATTTAGAAATTGTGATGGAAAATGCGGAGGCGTTAGCTGAGCAAATAAGACATGCTGGTGGTATTTTTATAGGTCGGTATAGTTCTGAGCCAGTTGGTGATTATTTTGCAGGGACCAATCATGTACTACCAACCAATAGTACGGCTCGTTTTGCAAGTGGCTTAAATGTTGATGATTTTGTGAAAAAATCAAGTATTGTTTACTATAGTGAAAAAACCTGGAGAGACAATGCACCAAAAATTGCACGTTTAGCGCGTATGGAAGGCTTAGAGGGCCATGCTCGTGCAGTGGAATCACGTGGATGGGAGAAGGAATAGGACGATGACAGAAAAGAAACGATATGCAAAGATAGAGCGTACAACGAATGAAACGCAAATTTCTGTAGCAATTGATTTAGATGGTGAAGGCAAGGCAGATATCCAAACAGGCGTGGGGTTTATGGACCATATGCTTGACTTATTTATTAAGCATGGACTATTTAACGGCACAATACATGCAAATGGCGATACTTATATTGATGATCACCATACAACAGAGGACCTTGGTATTGTATTAGGACAGGCTGTTCGAGAAGCACTTGGTGATAAGAAAGGCATAAAACGCTATGGTAACGCCTTTGTACCGATGGATGACGCACTAGCTCAGGTAGTGGTCGATTGCTCGAATCGACCTCATCTAGAGTACCGTGTGCCAGCATTAAAAGAAAAAGTAGGAACGTTTGATACAGAATTAGTGCATGAATTTTTATGGAAATTTGCCCTTGAGGCAAGGATGAATGTTCATGTAATAGTACCTTATGGACAGAATACACATCACATTATTGAGGCAATTTTCAAAGCATTAGCACGTGCGATTGATGCCGCAGTGGAAATTGACCCGCGTGTTAAAGGCGTACCATCGACTAAGGGGCTGTTGACGTGAAAATAGGTGTCATTGATTATGGAATGGGTAATTTATTTAGTGTGGAGCAGGCATTAAAAAGGCTAGGCTGTGAAGTTATTATAACTGCTGATGAGAAGGCGTTAGATGCAGCTGACGCACTTTTATTACCTGGGGTGGGTGCATTCCCTGATGCCAGAAAACGTTTAGCTGAAACAAGCTTAGACCAATATTTACAGAAGGCACAAAGAGAAAACCGTCCTCTTTTAGGAATTTGTCTAGGTATGCAATTATTATTCGAGCAGAGTGATGAAGTAACCCCCACAAAAGGGCTAGGATTTTTCAAGGGGTGTATTAAACGCTTTAGTGGTAGCCAAGAGGGCCAAGCATACAGAGTACCACATATGGGGTGGAATGAACTGATTGTGACAAATCGTCCTGCATGGTTACACAATGAAGTATCAGCGAAGCATGTCTATTTTGTTCACTCCTTTTATGCAACAGATATCGTAGAATCAGAGCTTGTTGCCTATGCTGATTACTTCGGCATTCAAGTACCTGGTATTATGACGAATGGTTCTGTGACTGGCATGCAATTTCACCCTGAAAAATCAGGGGAATTAGGTGTTTATTTATTAGAGCAATGGTTGAAAGGTGTGAAGGCATGCTAACAAAACGTATTATCCCATGTCTTGATGTGAAGGAAGGTCGTGTTGTAAAAGGTATACAATTTGTCTCTATCCGAGATGCAGGGGATCCCGTGGAGCTTGCGAAGTTTTATGATGAACAAGGAGCAGATGAGCTTGTATTTTTAGATATCTCTGCTTCGCATGAAGGTCGAGAAACGATGGTAGATGTCGTTCGTCAAACAGCGGCTACGCTTGCCATACCCTTTACTGTTGGCGGAGGCATTCGTACGTTGGATGATATGAAGCGTATTTTACGAGCAGGTGCTGATAAAGTTTCAGTGAATACATCCGCGTTGGAAAGACCTGCCCTTATTCAGGAAGGCTCTGATTACTTTGGCGCACAATGCATTGTTGTAGCAATCGATGCTCGCTATAGTGAGGAAGATAGCACATGGATGGTTTATACACATGGTGGACGCAATAAAACATCTTGGTCAGCCATTGAGTGGGCCAAAGAGGCTGTACGCTTAGGAGCTGGTGAGATTTTATTAACAAGTATGAATCAAGATGGAGAAAAATCAGGCTTTGATTTAGCCTTAACCAAAGCTGTGCGTGAAGCTGTGACAGTCCCTGTGATTGCTAGTGGTGGAGCGGGAAATGCCGAACATTTTTACGAAGTATTAGCAAAAGAGGTTGATGCAGATGCTGCACTAGCAGCCTCCATCTTCCATTATAAAGAAACAAGTGTAGCCCAAGTAAAGGAATACTTACGTGAAAAAGGAGTGGCAGTAAGATGATAGAGAACATTCAATTTGATGAGAGAGGTCTTGTTACAGCTGTGGTACAAGATGCCAATACAAAAGAGGTATTAACGGTAGCTTATATGAATAAGGAGTCGTTAGCTAAAACAATTGAATCAGGGGAAACTTGGTTTTATTCTCGTTCCCGTCAAGAGCTTTGGCATAAGGGAGCAACAAGTGGCCATACACAACAAGTGATTTCAATCAAAGCTGATTGTGATCAAGATGCGTTAATAGTGGAGGTTCTTCCGACAGGGCCAGCATGTCATAATGGTACAATTTCTTGCTTCACTGAGGTTATTCAGCAAAAAGAGAAGGTAGGCTCTGTGGACATCGTTTCTAAACTTGCCCGTGTCATCGAAAAGCGAGAGCAGGAAATGCCAGAAGGAGCATACACTACATATTTATTTGATAAGGGTATTGATAAAATCTGTAAAAAGGTTGGAGAAGAAGCAACAGAGGTGGTCATTGGTGCCAAAAACCGAGATGCTGAGGAAGTAAAATGGGAGGCAGCTGATTTAATTTATCACCTACTCGTATTATTGCAAGAACAAAAAGTAAGCATTTATGATGTTCTACATGTGTTGGAAAAACGTCACGAGGAGAAATAACAGCATATTATTGATTGTGTGGTATAATAGGAGTTACTGTGTAAAGGAACGTAGAATACGTTCCTTATTTCTTGTTTCGGAGGAAATATATTGGAAAAGAAACGTCAAAATGAGACTCAATCGAATATAGTGTCGTTCATTCCAACAGGCGACTATTATTATAAGAAATCAATTCAAGCAATGAACAGTGGACAAATGAATAAAGCCTATAAATATTTACAGCGTGCGGTAGATTTAAGTCCCGACGATCCAATGATTATCTTGCAGTTAGCCATAGTAGAGTTAGAAGGTCAACGTTTTGAGGAAGCGTATGACCTACTTCGTCGCGCCTATCAAATTGATCCAGATAATCCAGAAATCATATTTTACATGGCAGAAGTATCAGGGTGTGTGGGCATCATGCATGATGCAAAACGCTTTGCAGAAGAATATTTAAAGCTAGAACCTGAGGGTGCTTATGCGGATGAAGCAGCAGAAATATTAGAGTTTGTTGCTTTTGAGCAAGATGATTTTGAAGAACTTGAAGGCTCTGGTGAGGATTTATATCGTCAGGAGCAAGCCCGTCGTTGTATGGAAAAGGGAGATTTTCCTGAAGCTATTACTATTTTAGAAGATTTAATTGAAGATCGACCAGCATTTTGGTCAGCTTATAATAATCTAGCACTCGCTTATTTTTATGTTGGAGAAGAAGAGCAAGCAAAGGCTCTCTTGCATACAGTGCTACGTGAAAATAAGGGCAATCTACACGCATTATGCAATTTAACGGTGATTGCGTATTATGAAAAAAATGAAGATGATTTACAAGAACTGTTAAATATTCTTGTTAAAATTCAACCCTATACTTGGGAGCATCGTTATAAACTTGGTGCTACCTTAGCCTTAATCGGCCAATATGAATTAGCCTATAAATGGTTGCGCAGTATGCAAAAGAGAGGCTATGTAGGAGATGCAGGATTTTACTTTTGGCTGTCACATGCTGCCTATTTCTCCGGACATGAGGAGATTTCGAAAAGTGCGTGGGATCAGCTACTAGAGCTAGACCCAGACAAAGAAGGCTTCGAGCCTTGGCGCCAACAAGAAAATGAATTTGGACTCGATGCATTGGAGCATGATCGTGATTTTATTGTTGAAAAATTAGAGAGTACTTATACAAGTGAGCGCATTTTTGGTTTATTTTTACTGAAAGGTACAGCGCATAAGCAAGAAATTATCGCCCATCCAAAATGGATAAATATTGAACAATTCGGCTCTTTTGAAAAATTGTTTTTGGCTTATGCACTTGGACATGAATTTGATAAGAAAAATAAAGTAGAAGCAAGCTTTTTACGATCAGTACAGGTCTCAGAAATTTTATTAGAACAGTATGGAAAGCTATCAACATTAATTGTACCGATGTTTCAAATGTGGTTTGTGCTATGTGAACAAGCTTTAATAGAAAATTATCGTTTTACAAATCCAACAGCAATTGCAGGAGCAAACGATTATTTATTCAGATCTTCACAAATGCTTAAAGTGACAAAAAAGGAAATTGCGCAGCAATATGGAGTATCTGTATCTACTTTATCGAAGTATATTGACGAAATCTTAACGTTTTTGCCAAACAGTCATAATTAATGTGTGAGCAACATAGTTGAATAACTTTATACTTTCACATACGATGAACATACTAACGCTATCACCAATTTTTCCTTAGCGTCATTGATCTTCTTCTATAGATGGCGTTACATGTATTGGTTGAATGAAGATAAAAAGTATTCTGTTTAGGGGGAAGTATTTATGTCGGAAGAAAAAATTTATGATGTAGTAATTATTGGTGCAGGTCCTGCTGGGATGACTGCCGCTGTTTATACATCTCGTGCAAATTTGTCAACTCTAATGATTGAACGTGGCATTCCTGGTGGACAAATGGCAAACACAGAAGAAGTAGAAAACTACCCAGGTTTTGAGACAATTTTAGGACCAGAGCTTTCTACAAAAATGTTTGAGCACGCTAAAAAATTTGGTGCTGAATATGCCTATGGTGATGTCACAGAAATCATCGATGGAGAAGAATATAAAACAATTAAATCAGGTGCAAAAGAATATAAAACACGTGCCATTATTATTACCACTGGTGCTGAGTATAAAAAAATGGGTGTGCCTGGTGAAAAAGAACTTGGTGGCCGTGGTGTCAGCTACTGTGCAGTATGTGATGGTGCATTCTTTAAACAAAAAAATCTAGTTGTCGTAGGTGGCGGAGATTCAGCTGTTGAAGAGGGTGTTTATTTAACTCGCTTTGCTGACAAAGTGACAATTGTCCACCGTCGCGATAAATTACGTGCACAAAAAATTCTACAAGATCGTGCCTTTGCCAACGAAAAAATTGATTTCATTTGGAATGCAACTGTAAAAGAAATCAATGAAGCGAATGGTAAAGTTGGCAGTGTAACACTACAATCAACTGTTGATGGTACAGAATCTGAATTTGCTACAGATGGTGTATTCGTCTATATAGGTATGCTACCTTTAACTAAACCATTTGAGTCATTAGGTATTTTAAATGAGGCTGGCTATATTTTGACAAATGAAACAATGGAAACAAAAATTCCAGGTATCTTTGCAGCTGGAGATGTTCGTGAAAAATCACTTCGTCAAATTGTAACAGCAACTGGTGACGGTAGTATTGCCGCGCAAGCTGTTCAACATTATGTAGAAGAGCTATTAGAGAAAATTAATGCCTAATATGGCTATTTTAAGGAAAAAAATACAATTTTAATGTGGTTTTAATATTGCTGTAACTTGAATGACATATAAAAGGTGTATGATTAAAAATGTAATTAGCAATCCCCCTTTTATTTTGTTTAGTAGGTTGTTTCCGCCTCCATAGGTGGGAGCAACCTACTTTTTTTATGCGTAAAAAATCAAATAATAATATCACGAAAATGTAAATTTCGCCCAAGATGAAATGGTTATCTTTGAATAGAACTAAATTGTTAATTGTCTACGTACAAGAGTTGTAAATGAGGACAAAACTTACAAGGTCTTGTTATAATGAAGAGTAGAATGCAAAAGTGATTAGAGGTGTGCCTATGCAAAGAATTGCAAATTTAATAGCCGTAAAAGACGGTAAAGTATTATTACTTCAGAAACCAAGACGAGGCTGGTATGTAGCTCCTGGAGGGAAAATGGAGAGTGGCGAGTCAATCTTTGAGGCTGCTATTCGAGAGTTTCAAGAAGAGACAAACCTCATACCTTTACATGTTCATTTAAAGGGTGTTTATACGATGATCATTAAAGAAAACAATGACGTAGTGGATGAATGGATGCTCTATACATTTGTTGCAAAGGATGTAGATGGAGTACCGTTCGAAGAAACAAGAGAAGGCAAACTTGCATGGCACCCAGTAGAGGATTTAGCACATTTGCCAATGGCTGAAGGAGATCGAACTAATTTACAATTTGCTGTTTCGCAATCAGGCATTCAGTATGGCACGTTTGACTATACAACAGATTTTGAATTACTTCATCAGAAAATACAAATTTCAAAAGAACAATAAAGGAGTTGCATGACAGTGGTGGTTGAAGGCCAACAAAGTACACATGAATTGGTTATTATTACAGGAATGTCTGGGGCTGGGAAAACAGTAGCTATTCAAAGCTTTGAGGATTTAGGGTATTACTGTATTGATAATTTACCACCTGCGTTACTTACAACTTTTTTAACCTTATTAAGAGATTCTGGTAAAGACAGTACCCGAATTGCAGCAGTAATGGATATGCGCGGAGGTGACTTTTTTGATGCTCTAATTGGCGCATTAGACCATATACTAAAAGAAGGCGATATTGTTGCTCGTATTTTATTTTTAGATGCAGATGATGCCACATTAGTCAGACGTTATAAAGAAACAAGACGTGCACATCCATTAGCAGTGAATGGTTTACCTCTAGATGGAATTAAACAGGAACGAGTACTTTTATCTGAAGTAAAGGGTCGTGCCAATTTTGTTTATAACACATCTAACATGAAACCAAAGCAATTACGTGAAAAAATCGTCAAAGAATTTGCAAGTGAGGCAGACACTATTTTTACCGTTAACATTATGTCCTTTGGCTTTAAACATGGTATGCCGATTGATGCGGACTTAGTGTTTGATGTTCGTTTTCTTAAAAACCCATATTATGTGGAGGAGCTACGTCCAAAAACGGGTCTACAAACAGAGGTATCTTCTTATGTGTTAGCGTTGGAAGATACGCAGATCCTTATACAAAAACTGACGGATTTATTAGACTTTATGATTCCTCTCTATCGACAAGAAGGTAAATCACAGCTTGTTATTGCTTTTGGTTGTACTGGGGGCCAGCATCGCTCCGTGACATTAGCAGAATTTTTTGGTGCATACTTTGCGGGCAAGGAAAATACGGTTATTACGCATCGTGATATTAATCGTAGAAAGGAATGAGTGAATGGGGAAAAAGCAAACAAAGCTTGTGGTAATTGGTGGTGGCACAGGGCTCTCCACGTTACTTCGCGGGCTGAAGCATCACCCATTTGATATTACTGCTATTGTAACGGTAGCAGATGATGGTGGATCTTCAGGTCGTTTACGTGATGATTACGATATCCCACCGCCTGGTGATGTACGCAATGTGATTGCAGCATTATCAGATATTGAGCCCCTTGTAGAGCAAATGTTTCAATACCGTTTTTCGGCATCTGAAGACTTACGAGGTCACTCCTTAGGGAATTTAATGCTTACAGCTCTTACTGATATTACCGGTGATTTCAATCATGCTATCAGTGAGATGGGAAAGGTTTTAAAAGTTCATGGTCGAGTTATTCCAGCTGCTAATAAAAAAATCACCTTACATGCTGTGCTTGAGGACGGTTCAATTATCGAGGGAGAATCAAAAATTCCGACAGCGACAAAACGCATTAATCGCGTTTTTTTAGTACCTGAAAATGTGCAACCGTTGCCAGAAGCTATTCGTGCAATACTTCGTGCAGACTATATTTTAATAGGACCAGGAAGCTTATATACAAGTATTATTCCGAATTTGCTTGTTAAGGAAATCGGTGAAGCAGTTGTTAAGGCTAAGGGAAGAAAAATATATGTTTGTAATTTAATGACACAAAAGGGTGAAACCATTTCTTATACAGCAGGCGATCATGTAACAGCTATACATAAGCATGTTGGCCATGATTTTATCGATTCCATTTTAGTAAATGATGAAGAACTCCCTAACCCTGTAAAAGAACTGTATAAAGAAGAAAGAGCGGAACCAGTAACATTTGACGTAGCAAAGCTTGAAAGTATGGGATTAGAAGTTATCAAACGAGACATTGCTACAATTCGTCCAGATGGAACGGTTCGACATAATGCTACAAATGTTGCAGAATGGCTGGTAGATTATGCTGATATTTACCATCAAAAAGTAAGAGGACCAATAATAGAAACATAATGGCTTTATTGTATATGGTAAGATGAACATATACATAGAAATCATGAATGAAAGGGGGGGCGTGATATGTCTTTTGCTTCTGAAACAAAAAAAGAATTGACACAAATAGAAGCGGACAATCATTGTATGAAAGCAGAAGTTTCTGCCCTAATTCGTATGAATGGTTCATTATCCTTTGCAAATAAACAACTAAGCTTAGACGTGCAAACCGAAAACGCTGCAATTGCTAGAAGACTATATACGATTATGAAAAAATTGTATCCGTACAATGTTGAATTACTTGTTCGTAAGAAAATGCGATTGAAAAAAAATAATGTGTATATATGCCGTGTTAGAGAAGGAGCGCGTGAGCTATTAATTGATTTAGAAATCATCTCAGACGACTTTCAATTTAACCATACTATCTCAAGAAAGCTCATTCAAAAGAGTGGCCAAAAAAGAGCTTATTTAAGAGGAGCCTTTTTAGCAGGAGGTTCCGTCAATAATCCAGAAACATCGGCTTATCATTTAGAGGTTTATTCTTTATATAAAGAACATGGTGAGGCATTAATGGATTTGATGAATGAATTTGAACTCAATGCCAAAACAATTGAACGTAAAAAAGGCTTTGTAACTTACTTAAAGGAAGCGGAAAAAATTTCAGATTTCCTTAATATTGTTGGAGCGCATCAGGCTATGATGAAATTTGAAGATGTTCGGATTTTGCGAGATATGCGTAATAGTGTCAACCGTATTGTGAACTGTGAAACTGCCAATTTAAATAAAACCATTGGAGCAGCATTACGGCAGGTTGAGAATATTCGATTTATTGAAAATTCAATTGGTCTTGATCAACTACCAGAGAAGCTTCGTGAAATAGCACGTCTCCGTGTTGAATACCAAGATGTGACATTAAAAGAGCTTGGTGAAATGGTATCTAGTGGAACGGTTAGTAAATCTGGTGTTAACCATCGATTGAGAAAAATTGATGAGATTGCGGATGCATTAAGGCGTGGTGAAAAAATAGGTGGTTAAGTTATCATACTTTTCAGGTATGAATGTCATGCTAATCGCTTATTGTTCTTTTGCCAGTAAGTAAGGTAAGATAAAACTAATAGACGAACGGTAGTGAAGGGGAGTTTTGAGAATGATTGAGAGAAGAGTCCAGGTTAAATTAAAATTAGGACTACAAGCTAGACAAGCAGCACTATTTGTGCAAGAAGCAAATCGTTTTAGTGCTGATATCTTTCTAGAAAAAGATGAGAAAAAAGTAAATGCCAAATCCATTATGGGTGTTATGAGCTTAGCAGTTGCTAAAGGTACCGAAGTGACTTTAAGCAGTGAAGGTAACGATGCTGAGCAAGCGGTTACAGCATTGGCAACAATTATTGAAAATGAAGATTAACATTCATTAAATATAAAAGGCATCACAGAGTAATTCTGTGATGCCTTCTATTTTTTATTTATTATCGCTACGGTGCATAATATGATCGATTAAACCGTATTCTTTTGCACGTTCAGCAGTCATGAAGTTATCACGATCTGTGTCTCTTGCAATGACTTCAAGTGGTTGACCAGTGCGTTCAGATAAAATGCCATTTAATTTTTCACGTAAGAATAGAATACGTTTAGCAGCAATTTCAATTTCTGTCGCTTGACCTTGTGCACCACCTAGTGGTTGGTGAATCATGACTTCAGCATTTGGTAAGGCAAAACGTTTACCAGGTTCTCCAGCTGCAAGTAGGAAAGCTCCCATTGATGCAGCCATACCAATACAAATTGTTTGTACCTGTGGTTTAATGATTTGCATTGTGTCATAGATAGCCATACCAGCCGTAATGGATCCGCCAGGTGAGTTAATATAAAGAGAGATATCTTTATCTGGATCTTCTGCTTGTAGGAAAAGAAGCTGTGCGACAATGGAGTTAGCAACATTGTCATCAATAGCACTTCCTAAAAGGATAATACGGTCTTTAAGTAGACGTGAATAAATGTCATATGCACGCTCACCACGACTAGTTTGTTCAATAACTGTAGGAATTAAATTCATGTTAAATCCTCCTTAAAAAGCTAAATTCGAATACCTTTGCTGAAAAATTTCCTTTGTATTTCAGCTGTATCCTTATCATACACATTATAGTCAGGGAAGGTCAAATATTAACCCTGCTAAAGTGAAATTAAAAAAAATAAATTGTTTTTGCATTCTATGGTTGAATTATATAGGATAGGCTTGTATAATGATTAAGGTTATAAGGTTTAAAGTACAGGACACTATTTTGCAGGTATGCTTCAAAAATGAGGGTTATCTACATCATGCTTTTCGTAAGCCTAGAGTGAGTACTTTTTTTTTGTGTCTTTTGCCCTCGTGGTGTAATGGATAACACGTAAGATTCCGGTTCTTGCACTGGGGGTTCGATTCCCTCCGAGGGCGCCATTTTACTGATTAATTGATATACTGTTATAGCTCATCTCCTAATAAGTAGTTTAGCAGCCTGCTTACTGGAGATCGAGAGGAAGAATAAAGGGAATACTGTCCTAGTTGGCATTATTCCCCTATTTATTCCTTTCAAACCTTCAAAAAAGCAACAACTCCAAATTATTTTTTAGTGAACATACTGTACGTGAGACTAGTAATAGTCGAAAAAAAAGAATCCTATCTGAGGGGATTCTTTTTTTTTGCCTAAATTTATCGAAATTTGGCATGGTTCATATTGTATATATATTAGTTTTAGGTTAATTTTCTTGTTATTTATACATGTTTTCTCAAATTATATGAATTTCTTATAAATTTATATGAAAAAATATTTTATTTTATGCGAAAAGTTGTTGTCTAAATACTATAATGTTAATATAATTGACCTAATAGTCTAACATTTCCGAATTGCGAAAAATAATACGTAATTCGGAAAATTATCGAACTAGGGGGAAATACAATGAAAAAAACAGGTTGGATGTTATTGATGATAATTGCAGCATTAACATTAGCACTTGCAGGATGTGGTACAAAAGATGATGCATCTTCAGGTAGCTCTTCTTCAGAAGATGGTGGAGATGGCAAAAAAGTTTATAAAGTAGGTACTGAGGCCACTTTTGCACCATTTGAATCTGTTGACGATTCAGGGAAAATTGTGGGGATTGATGTCGATATTCTACAAGCTATTGCAGATGAGATGGACTTTGAGGTTGAGTGGAATAATATTGGATGGGAGCCAGTGTTCCAAACAATTAAAAACGGTGAAACAGATATCGGTGCTTCTGGAATCACAATTACGGAAGAGCGTAAAGAATCATTTGATTTTACAGAACCGTATTATGAGTCTCAGTTATTAATTGTTGTGAAAGAAGATTCAAAGATTAAATCTCTTGATGAATTAAAAGATAAAAAAGTATCTGTACAAATCAATGCTACTGGTCATATGGCGGCGAAAAAGCTACAAGGGGAAGCAAGTACAAATATTATGGCTTTTGAAAGTCAGCCAATCGCTATTCAAGAAATGTTAAATGGGAATGTTGATGCAGCTATCGGAGATAACGCAGTAGTTTATGAATATATCAAAGCTCACCCAGATCAAAAACTAAAAGTAATTGAAGATGATGCATTCGAAAAAGAATACTATGGCTTCATGGTTCAAAAAGGGAATAAAGAATTGCTAGATAAATTAAACGAAGGTCTTAAAAAGATTAAAGAAAACGGTAAATTAAAAGAAATTACAGGCATTGATTTTGAATAAAAATGAATGAAATGATGCTATTAACATAGTGATTGTGCTAACGGCTCATTTATTAATCGTAATTTAAAGGGGAATGGGGTTTTCGGATGGACATCTTTGACTTACGCTGGGACATTGTCTGGAACTACCGAGATATGTTTATACGAGGTATTGGCGTAACACTTATTTTGACACTTAGTGGTTATTTTGGCGGTATTCTATTAGGGCTATTTTTAGGCCTTGGAAAATTATCGAGTAAAAAATGGATTTATTGGCCATCTAAACTATATATCGATTTATTCCGTGGAACACCAATGCTTGTACAAATCTTGTTAATTCACTTAGCAGTTATTCCGACAATTTTTGGTCATTCTTTAGGTTATATGGTATCGGGGATTACAGCACTTATTTTAAACTGTGCTGCTTATAATGCTGAAATTTTCCGTGCAGGGATTCAAAGTATTGCAAAAGGGCAAATGGAGGCTGCTCGCTCTCTTGGATTAACGCATAACCAAGCGATGCGTAAGGTCATTTTGCCGCAAGCATTTAGACGTATGATTCCACCATTGGGGAATGAATTTATTGCATTATTAAAAGATTCTTCACTTGTAACTGTAATTGCAGCACCAGATATTTTATACGCTAGTAAGGTCGTAGCTGGTGCGAGCTTCCGCTTCTGGGAACCGTATATCGTTGCAGCATTATTATATTTAGTTTTGACATATGGTGTAACGAAGATTGTAGCATTTATCGAGAAACGATTTAGCAATAGTTATGTCCCTCGTAAAGCTAAGGTAGAAGGGCGGGAAGCAAGATGATAAAAATTGAAAACCTACACAAATACTTTGGCAAGCTTGAAGTATTAAAAGGAATCGATTATGAAATTCAAGAAAAACAAGTTGTCTGTGTTATTGGGCCGTCTGGTTCAGGAAAAAGTACATTTCTCCGTTGTATCAATATGTTAGAAGAAGTAACGGATGGTGCTATTTATATTGAAAATGTAAAAATTAATGATCCTAAAACGAATATCAATGAAATTCGCGCTGAAGTGGGTATGGTGTTCCAACAATTTAACTTATTCCCGCATATGACTGTTATCGATAATGTCACGATGGCACCTATGCAAATTCGTAAAATGAATCGTACAGACGCAGAAGCTCTAGGACATGAGCTATTAAACAAGGTTGGACTCGACAGCAAGGCCTATAATTATCCTGAGCAGCTATCAGGTGGTCAGCAACAGCGTGTGGCGATTGCTCGTGCCTTAGCAATGAAGCCAAAAGCTATTTTATTTGACGAGCCAACTTCAGCACTTGACCCTGAAATGGTAAAAGAGGTACTAGATGTTATGAAAAATCTAGCAGCTGAAGGGATGACAATGGTTGTTGTGACACATGAAATGGGCTTTGCTCGTGAAGTAGGCGATCGAGTAGTCTTCATGGATGGGGGCTATATTGTAGAAGAGGGGTCTCCAGAGGAACTATTCGGCAATCCACAAAGTGACCGTACGAAAGCGTTTTTAGGAAAAGTATTATAAAGCTGAAAAAGCGAACGATATGCTCGTTCGCTTTTTTATGTTAAAAACAGCAGTGCATGGTGAATATTCACCATGCACTGTTCTTATTTAATGAAGGGGATTAGATGTTGTGTCGAATGCATTCAGCATCGTTTGCATATCCTGTTGGGAATACTGAGGCACCTGATAATAGCCGTGTTTATTTTGATAAATAGATAATTCGTATCCCATTTCAATACAGTTAGGAATACTATCCGCAACAACGCGACGAACTACAGGGTTTGTTGTCTCCAACGCAGCAGTTGTCATACATTTTGCTGCTCCTTTTTGAGCTCCAAGTAAAAATCCAGAAATAGCCTCATCATTAATTTCATTAGCGTTTTGCATTGGTTTTTTTGGTTGACCTGGATTTAGGCCATATTTGAAATCATTTCCTGTTTCCATTTGGTAGCGTCCTGTTGGAACAGATGGATCGTGTCCTGTTTTAAAGGACTCTATGATCGTATTGTACATACCAAGAGTGAAATTATATTGGCGATCCAAAATGTTGAGTAATTCAGGATCTTTTACATGGGGACGCAAAATAATCGCTTGGTTCATACCTGCAATAATTTCGCCAATTGTTTCATGCATGTCCATCATTTCATGTCCACCATGATTTAGGCTATGTTGTTGATTTAAATTTGTTTGGTTTGATGATTCATTGTAAAACGATTGTGACAAAAAAAACGCCTCCTCAATAATTTTTTGTTGCAGTATTTAGTATGTCGTGTCAATTCAATTTCATACGGTATAAATGTAAAGGTAAAAATGTAGACTAAAGATAGAAGGAAAAGCAAGTCAAGGAGGATTAAAATTGAAAAAGTTACTTGGACCAATTGGAATAATTGTCATCATTTTTATTGTAATCGCCTTATTATTTATACCTAAATACAATAGTTTGGTGACAGCCGAGGAAAATGTTGATTCTAAATGGGCACAAGTTGAAAATCAGCTCCAACGTCGCTATGATTTGATTCCCAATCTAGTGGAATCTGTGAAAGGCTATGCGAATCATGAGCAAGAGGTGATAGCGAATATTACGGAGGCACGTGCACAAATGGGAAGTGCAAGCTCACCAGAGGAGCAAGCTGTTGCCAATGATGCTTTAACGGGCGCTCTTAGTCGTTTACTAGTAGTTGTAGAAAATTACCCAAACTTAAAGGCAGATGCAAATTTCCGCCAGTTAATGGATGAGCTAGCAGGTACCGAAAATCGTCTGGCAGTAGCACGTGAGGATTACAATAATGAGGTACAGCAATTCAATAAACATGTTAAACGTTTCCCGGGGAATTTAATGGCAGGGATGTTTGGCTTTGAACAAAAAGAATACTTTAAAGCCACAGCAGGAGCTGACAAAGCACCATCTATCGATTTTAGTCAATCAGGTACACATTAATGAAACGTTGCATTATACAGATGATCATCGTTTGTTCGGTGCTTCTTTTTTTCTCGAATCTAGCAGAAGCAACGATGCCATCACCGATGAAAAATACGTATATACATGACTTTGCCAATGTAATTTCTGCGAATGTCAAAGAAGAGATAAATCAATATTCTGAGCAGTTGGATCAAGGCACGGGTGCTGAAATCATGGTAGTCACAGTTGATAGTCTTCATGGACAAGAGCCGAAAATGTATGCGACAAAATTGATTCGGTCATGGGGCATTGGTGACAAGGAAAAAAATAACGGTGTCCTAATTTTAGCTACCTTAGGTCAAGGGGAAGGAAATAACGACGTTGTAATTGCCGTGGGTCAGGGATTAGAGGGAGCATTACCAGATGGTAAATTAGGACGCATTTTAGATAATGCATTTTATCCCTCAGCAAGTACTGGTAATTTAGATCAAGCTTTTCAAGCAATCTATTCTGAAGTTTTTCGCGCTGTTGCCCAAGAGTATAATTGGAGCGGTGATTTGCCAGCGCAAACAAAAGAAGAGGATGACATACCCACTTGGTTAATTATCCTAATCATTATCGTTGTTATTATTATCTATTCATTCTTTTCGAAGGGTGGCGGAGGTCCTCGCTCTGGAGGCTATGGCGGTTATCCAGGTAGTTTTGGTGGAGGACATTCGAGTAGAGGGGGCTTTGGCGGATTTGGTGGCGGATCTTCTGCTGGTGGGGGAGCAAGCAGGAAATTTTAATAGAGGTAATGGCGAACTATTCTATTTAGTTCGCTTTCATTTTGGCTGAATAAAAAAACTCTCAATTATTGACAATAATGCTAGAATTGCTATAATTTAAATATATCGACAATCGATATAACGTAAACTGATATAGGGAGGAATCATTTTGAAAAAAAGATTTTTATCTGCATCGTTAGCAATCATTTTAACAACCTCTGTGGTTATTCCTGCAACCATGCAAGATGTTCGTGCTGCCAATGAAACAAATAGCGGCGTAATAGCACAAGAAGAACGTGTATCAGCGCAGGAATTTTTGAATTTAGCTGTAACAACTTTAACATTCCAGCACGGCTCAGATTCAATGCGTCAACAAATTATTGATAAATGGGTAAAGGCTGGAGAATTCACAGATTTAAGTTTGACTATTAAACGTGATGAAGTGGCTCGAATTTTAGTTAGAGCTTTAAATAAAGAAGAAAAAGAGACTTCACTTGCTGAGTATTTAGAGAAGGCCAATAAGATTGGTGTATTTAATGGTTTATCATTAAATTCAGAAGCAATTTCAAAACCAGATGCAGTAAAAATTTTAAACAATGCAAAACAAATAAAAAATGGTTCTAATCATGAAGGTGTAAAGGAAATTTCAGTTGAAGACTTTATGAAAAATCCTGGAAATTTCGGTTATGAACTTTCGCCAGATGGCAATTACATTACTTTTTCTTCTGCTTGGGAGAATAGATCCAATGTTTTCGTGAAAAAGATGAATGATGATAGTGAGCCTGTTCGTGTTTCGAATTCAAAAGATCGGGACGTTGCAGGATTTTTCTGGAAGGATAATGCTTTACTCTACGTAAAGGATAAAGGTGGAGATGAAAACTTCCATATTTATTCTACAACATTTAATGGCTCTGAGGAAAAAGATCTAACGCCATATCCAAACGTCACAGTTGGGATATTAAGTGGCCTACAAGGTGTTAAAGATGAAATACTTATCATGATGAATAAGGAAGATGCAACAGTTTTTGATGTCTACAAGTTGAATGTAAAGACTGGGGAAACAACTCACGTTGCAAAAAATCCGGGTAATATTACGAGCTGGCTAGCAGATCGCAATGGAAATGTACGAATTGCTGTAGCCTCAGATGGTGTGGAAGGAACGATTCTTTATCGAGATTCTGAAAAGGATGAATTCAAGCCATTTATTGAAATGGAAGCTGGAGATGAAGTAATGCCACTAGCTTTCTCAAAAGACAATCAATACATTTACGCTACATCTAACAAAGGTAGAGACAAAGTAGAAGTTGTGAAATACGACTTAAAAGGTAATGAAGAAGTAATTATGTCTAATGATCAGGTAGATGTTTCGGGTGTCTTATATAGTGCCGAACACGATAAATTGCTATATGGTGCATATATAACAGATAAAACACATTACCAATTCTTTGACGAGAACTTTGAAAAGCTTTTCCGTAAAATTCAAAGTAAGCTGAATGTGCATGAAAGTGAGCTTGGTATCAATGATTACAATAAAGAAATGACAAAATTTATTGTGAGTGTTTCAAGTGATACTGTCTATGGAAAATATTATTATTACGATTCTACGACAGATGAATTAACCGAGTTGGCCACTTTAAGCCCTTGGTTAAATCCGAATGAACTTGCCGAAATGCATCCAATTTCATATAAGAGCCGAGATGGCTTAACGATTAATGGCTATTTAACTTTACCGAAAAATAAAGAAGCAAAAGATCTCCCTCTTATTGTCAATCCTCATGGTGGGCCTTGGGCACGTGATATGTGGGGCTTCAACCCAGAAGTACAATTATTAGCTAATCGTGGCTATGCAGTGCTACAGGTGAATTTCCGTTCATCAACTGGATATGGTAAAGAATTCCTTCAGGCTGGTAATAAGCAATGGGGTCTGAAGATTCAAGATGACATCACTGATGGTGTCCAATGGGCAATTGACCAAGGCATTGCAGACCCTGATCGCATCGGTATTTATGGGGCATCATTTGGTGGTTATGCAACATTAGCGGGTATTACGTATACACCTGATTTATATGCTGCTGCAGTTGATTATGTCGGGGTATCTAACATATTTACATTATTAAATACCATCCCTCCTTACTGGGAAACTATGCGTAACATGTTTTATGAGCGCGTAGGTCATCCAGAGAAAGACAAAGAATTGTTAACTGCTGTTTCACCAGTTTTCCATGCAGATAAAATCAAAACACCATTATTTGTCGCACAAGGAGCAAATGACCCACGTGTAAACAAAGCAGAATCCGATCAAATTGTGGAAGCCTTACGCGCTAGAGGTGTGGATGTAGAGTACATGCTAAAAGATAATGAAGGACATGGCTTTGCCAATGAAGAAAATAGAATTGAATTCTATAATGCCATGGTAAAATTCTTCGATAGTCATTTAAAATAATTTAAAACGAAAGGCATTGATGTGTAGCTTGCTCACAATCAATGCCTTTTTTTATTACAATAGGTGAATGGGCTTTGGATAGCGCATTTTACGTTCAAATGATGAAATGCACAGTGCTAGTTGCTCGATACCAGTATAAATTAATGGTTCATCTACCTGAGAAATACTTAAACGAATAAGATTATCCTTTTTAAATTCTGGTAGATACATTCTAGCAGCGTCATCCATCAATATATTTTTTTCCTTTAATAAATGAACCACCTGCCTAGCACTTACATTATCAGGAAGAAAAATGGAAAGATAAAAGCCTGATACTGGTTTCGTATAGTTAGTAGAGGTGGGAAGTAATGATTCGCAAGCCTCCTGTAAAACGCTCATTTTTCTTACATAAAGCTCTTTAATCTTTTTAATATGACTATTAAACATACCGCTTTTTAAATAAATGTCTAAGGCACCCTGCGAGAGCACAGAGCTATTGAAATCAGCACTAAATTTATAACGTAGAAAATGATTTGTCATTATAGTGGGAAGGACGACTGTCGCTACTCTTAAACCCGGTAGAATACCTTTGAAAAGCTTTTAATATAAATAACCCTGCCAGTGGGATTAAAAGAAAAAAACGGATCCGCTTTTTTATTAGGATCTAAATCTCCTAAAAAATCATCCTCCACAATATAAACATCATATTTTTCTGCTAATTCCACAATCTTTCTTTTTTCGTCATTTGTATAGCTATGACCAAGAGGATTATGGAATCTCGGCACAGTATAAAAAAACTTAATGTCATTATTGCGAAAAATATAGTCAAGACGATCTAAATCAATGCCCTCCATTGTTAAATCAATCCCAAAAGTTGTAGCTTGTTGCAGATGGACAGATTCTATAAAACCAAAATAGGTAGGCTGTTCTATTAATATATTATTTTTACCATTCGGAAAAGGCATTGCCGCTAGTAAATGTAATGCTTGCTGTGAGCCCGAGACAACAAATAATCGATCAGGTTCAGTAAAGACCTGTAAGTCCTGTAGATACTTAGCCAATTGTACACGCAGCGAGTAAAGCCCTTGCTGATCACTATAACTAAATAATTCTTCTTTATATGTGTCAATAGCTTGATTGATGCAATGCTGAAATTCAATATAGGGCATAATGCTTTTGTCTGGGCCAGCTGATAAAAAATCAATAACTTGTTGGTTTGTAGTTGGTTGCTCTATGTTATTCACAACATAATAGCCACTTTTGGGTTTGGAAAAAATAAGATGCTCCTTTTCTAATTCATTATACGCTCTTATCACTGTATTTTTACTGCAGGAAAATTGCTCAGACAGTTGTCGAACGGAAGGTAGTTTACTGCCTGCAAGGAGCACACCATTAGCAAGCTGCTCTTTAATGTCCTCTACAACCTCTAAATATTTTGCAATCATCATCTTTCCTCCTTTATCTGTACCAGGACAGTTGGTAGAAAATTCTGTTTATTTTTGAGGTAGTGCCACTTACTATGGATTATACCAGGGACAGATGGAGAGGAAAATGGAAGGATGAGAACATGCAGGATAAAAGAAAAGAAAAAATAGGTTTGCTGTTAGGATTTGTGGGCGTAATTTGCTTTAGTCTAACGTTACCCGCAACAAGTACAGCTGTACCATATTTTGGAGCGACAATTGTAGGATTGGGGAGAGCTGTCATTGCGGCGTTCATCGTCGCCATTGTTTTACTTGTAAGAAAAGAAAGACTACCGACTGCTAGACAATTTAAAAGCTTGATAATAGTATCTTTTGGGGCTGTATTAGGGTTTCCTTTACTTACATCTTGGGCAATGACAAGGTTACCCGTTTCTCACGGAGCGGTAGAATTAGCACTTTTACCTTTAGCGACTGCGGGCTTTGCTCTATTCAGAGCAGGTGAACGTCCCTCATTTAAGTTTTGGTTATCGAGTGTTATTGGGGCTATAGCCGTTATTATATATGCTAGCTTTTTAGGCTTAGGCCAATTACATATGGCAGATCTAGCATTATTAGCAGCAGTTGTAATATTAGGTCTTAGCTATGCAGAAGGAGGACAGTTAGCGAAGGAATTAGGGAGCTGGCAGGTGATTGCTTGGGCTATTTTGATGGCGGCTCCCTTTTTTATTGTCCCCGTCATTTCTAATTTTTCCTTGGAAATGCTACATGTCCCTCTTACAGCGTGGGTTAGCCTGTTATATTTAGCTGTTGTCAGTCAGTTTTTAGCATATGTTGCTTGGTATGGGGGAATGGCTTTAGGAGGTATTGCAAGAGTTAGTCAGATCCAATATTTACAGCCATTTTTAATGATTCTTTTTGCTACGCTATTTTTAAATGAATCCATCTCTTGGTTTACGATCGTCGTGGCAATGATTGTTGTGATTTCCGTCATTGTTGGCAAAAATACAACCATTACAAAGAAGGATGCTAAGACAGCTCAAATAAACATCATCAAAGAATAGTAGCCATTTCTTCATTGCCACATCGTTTATAATAAAGGAGGAGGTGCTATCTATGAAAATTAAATTTTTTAGTCGGGCGAATTGTCCTTTATGTGTAGAAGGGCTACAGACATTAAAGCTTGTTCAGGAAGATGTTCTATTTGATATTGAAATAATTGATATAGAGCAGGATGATCGTATACATGAAAAATATATGCTAATGATTCCGGTTGTTGAAAAAGAGGGTGTCGTCATTCAGTATGGTCATTTAGATTATGCCACGTTAATGGAGCGATTAGGCAGTTAATCTACTGAAAGTATAAAGAGTTATTAACGGTATAAATGACTTTATTATTAGCTGTCATTCTCACAATTCACAAATTGTTCAATGAAAGCGGTTTGAATTTGAACAGTTTGTGAAGACCTTCACATTAGACTTTCTTTTCCTAAAAATCGGAGTAGAATAGGTATCAAGTAAGAAGTTGTTATAAAACAGTTTAGCGAATGTATCACAAATTTTAGTGGTTGTTATATTACAAAAATGGATGATGTGAAGGGAGATTTTACAATGTGGGTTATTACAGTATTTGAGAAAAAGGACGTTCGTATTTTTGAATTTACAAATAAAACTGAAGCAACAAAAGCTTTAGAAGGTTTTAAAAAGAACGCAATTTTATCTTTCACTAAATAAGTTCAACAAAGTCTTGTAGCTGTTTTTAGAGCTATGAGGCTTTTTTTTATCCAGAACAATACAACTACTTGCACTTTAAAACAATGCATATTATAATAAAAGCATAAGTGGGACACAAAATAATTAAGTGGGTTAAAAATGAACCCACCACTATTAATTAGGGGAGTAGATAGATATGTTAACTGTTCCAGAGGCACAGCAAAGGCTACTTCCTGAAATGTATCCGCTTCTGCAAGCAAGATATCGAATATTGCAAGCCGTTCAACTCATGCAACCAATCGGACGACGTACACTAGCTGATTCACTGAAAATGACAGAAAGAGAAATACGCAAAGAAACTGATATTTTACGTGAACAAGGGTTATTAGATGCGCAAAAGTCGGGTATGGTATGTACAGATGATGGTGAAATAGTCATTGAAAAATTAAGAGCCATCGTTTATGAATGGTCTGGTTTAACCCAGCTTGCAAAAGTGCTTGAAAGCCACTTTGGCATCCAACGTGTAGTCGTAGTTCCTGGTGATTACAATGAGGATCATACAATCCTAAGCATGCTAGGCAAAGAAGCAGCCTTGCAATTTATGTCGGCTGCTTTTGATGAGCAAGTTGTAGCTGTCACTGGTGGAAAATCTGTTGCCTCACTTGCGCAGTTTTTACATCCTTTAGACGGACAAAAGGATATCACTTTTGTAGCTGCACGCGGGGGGATTGGACATGAAATGCAAATGCAGGCCAATACACTTGTTGCAACATTTGCCATGCAAATGGAAACACAATACCGTACTTTATTTTTACCAGAGCATTTAAGTGAGCAAGCTTATCAAGCGATGCTAACAGAGCCGATGGTAACAGAAATGATGGCCTTCTATGATCAAGCAGATTGCGTCATTCATGGGATTGGCTCTGCAGAGGAAATGGCGATTCGTCGTAACTCATCTCCTGAGGATTTGCGAATTCTTGAGGAAAAAGGCGCTGTGAGTGAGGCTTTCGGCTATTATTTCAATGCAGACGGAGAAATAGTACATCGTATACGCACAATTGGTATCCAGCTTGAGCAGGTACAAAACAGTGAGCAGGTCATTGCAGTTGCAGCAGGAAAACAGAAGGTCAATGCAATGCTTTCTTATTTCAAAGTAGCACCTAAGCAAACCATATTTGTAACAGATGAAGCAGCGGCCAAAGCAATTGCTGCTAAAATATCTTCTATAGAAAATAAGCATCTTGAATGATGGCAAAGTTGTAAACATGTCACTCGATCTCAGAAAGTGCTTAAGCATTTTTTGAATGAGCATAAAGTAAATTTTGATGTCTCTATTCATAGAGACAGACATCACACATTATTGGAGGAATTAACAATGGCATTAAAATTAGCGATTAATGGATTTGGACGTATTGGACGTTTAGTATTTCGTGAGGCAATGAAGCATGATGAATTTGAAGTAGTAGCCGTAAACGACTTAACAGATGCTGGTCAGCTTGCGCACTTATTGAAATATGATTCAGTACACGGTATCTATGATGCTGAAGTCAATGCAGATGAAGATTCTTTCGTAGTAAATGGTCAACGTGTAAAAGTATATGCTGAAAAAGATCCTGCACAATTACCATGGGGTGAATTAGGCGTAGATGTAGTGCTTGAATGTACTGGTCGATTCCGTTCAATGGAAGAAGTAGGCAAGCATATTGAAGCAGGGGCGAAAAAAGCGATTCTATCGGCACCAGCAAAAGGCGCAATGCCTACATTTGTTATGGGTGTA
Source organism: Lysinibacillus sp. A4 (assembly GCF_024919535.1). NCBI lineage: Bacteria > Bacillati > Bacillota > Bacilli > Caryophanales > Bacillaceae > Lysinibacillus > Lysinibacillus sp. A4. Next base: position 134,695 of record NZ_JANWTB010000009.1, read on the forward strand.
AACCATGAGGATTATAACCCAGCAACTGATGATGTGATCTCCAATGCTTCTTGTACAACTAACTGTCTAGCACCAGTAGCTAAAGTGCTTGATGAGAAATTTGGCATTGAACGTGGTATGATGACAACAATTCACTCTTATACAAATGACCAACGAATTCTAGACTTCCCACACTCTGACCCTCGTCGTGCACGAGCTGGAGCGGTATCTATGATTCCAACAACAACAGGTGCAGCAGTAGCTGTATCAAAAGTATTGCCACAATTAAAAGGTAAGCTAGATGGTTTCTCTATGCGTGTGCCAACACCTAACGTATCATGTGTTGACTTAGTTGTAGAGCTAAAAGCAGATGTATCGAAAGAAACGATTAATGCAGCATTAAAAGAAGCTTCTGAAAATGAATTAAAAGGCATTTTAGATTACAATGAGCTACCATTAGTATCAATTGATTATAACGGTAACCATTATTCTTCTACGGTAGATGGCCTTTCAACAATGGTGTTAGAAAACAAAATGGTGAAGGTTTTAGCTTGGTATGATAACGAAATTGGTTACTCTACTCGCTTAATGGACCTGGCTTTATACATTGCTGAACAAGGCTTAAACCATAAATAAGTATCATATTTCGACATTTTGAGTAAAAAGTGTGACATATTACTGCTTTTTATGCACAAAAAGTATAGCCTTTATAATATCGAATAGATATAATATACAAGGGTATTGGGAGTAAGGGATAACCCTTACTCCTTTTTTTCTAGATTCAGCAGAAAACGCCCACCTCTATAGGTGGTGAGATGAACACACAAATTACTCTCTTGATTCATTAGTGTCCAATCACCGACTGAAACAAGAAGATAAAAGCCTCAGCGAATGTCACAGATTTTGAAGAGGAGCAAGTTCGAAAAAAATCTGGAGGCAATTACGCAGTGGCGTAATTGATACATGTTGATGCAAGACATCGCAGTTAACTTTTGCTACTATAAAAACAAGTATTAGGGTTCATTATCAAAAGTTGGAGAATCCTACTTACACGAGATAGTGATGCTGAAAAAGTACCAAAATGACTTTTCAATTTAGTAAGCATGGTGTAGAGCCAAGATGGGTAAAACACAAGAGTGTAAGACTAAAACGAACTTTGAAGGGAGTTTCTTCATGTTAAATAAGAAAACAATGAAAGATATTGATGTTAAGAGTCAACGCGTTTTTGTACGTGTAGATTTTAATGTACCAATGGCAGACGGTGCTATTACAGATGAGACGCGTATTCGTGCAGCTATTCCTACAATTGAGTATTTAGTAGAACAGGGTGCTAAAGTTATTCTAGCTTCTCACTTAGGTCGTCCAAAAGGTGAAGTAAAAGAAGATATGCGTTTAACAGCTGTTGGCATTCGCTTAGCAGAATTAATGGGCAAGCCTGTTACGAAGCTTGATGAATCCATTGGGCAAGCAGTGGAAGAAGCCGTTGCAAACATGCAAGATGGAGACATTCTACTGCTTGAAAACGTACGCTTCCATGCTGGCGAAGAGAAAAATGATCCAACATTAGCACAGCAATTTGCTCAGCTAGCAGATATTTATGTTAATGATGCTTTTGGTGCAGCCCACAGAGCCCATGCTTCTACAGAAGGAATTGCTAAGCATATTCCAGCTGTATCTGGATTCTTAATGCAAAAGGAATTAGATGTACTTGGTAAGGCATTGTCTAACCCTGAGCATCCGTTTACAGCCATTATTGGTGGTGCCAAAGTAAAAGATAAAATTGGTGTTATTGAAAGCCTCTTAGAAAAAGTAGATCACTTAATTATCGGTGGTGGTTTATCCTTTACCTTTATTAAGGCACAAGGCCACGATATCGGTAAATCATTGCTAGAGGAAGATAAAATTGAGCTAGCAAAGTCCTTTATTGAGAAGGCAAAAGCAAAAGGTGTGCAATTACATATGCCAGTCGACGCTGTTGTGGCAAATGAATTTTCACAGGATGCTGAAACACAAATCGTTGATGTAGATGCTATTCCCGCTGATTGGATGGGCCTAGATGTTGGACCTAAAACGGCTGCAAACTATGCAGAAGTTATCAAAAACTCTAAATTAATCATTTGGAATGGACCAATGGGTGTCTTTGAAATGGACAAATTTGCAAACGGCACAAAAACAGTTGCTGATGCAATGGCAACAACAGCTGGCTACACAGTAATCGGTGGCGGTGATTCAGCTGCAGCAGTTGAAAAATTTGAGGTAGCAGATAAGATGGATCACATTTCTACAGGTGGTGGTGCTTCCTTAGAATTAATGGAAGGCAAAGAGCTTCCAGGGATTGTAGCACTAAACGATAAATAAGCTAATCGGAGGCAAAATGATGCGTAAACCAATTATTGCAGGTAACTGGAAAATGTTTAAAACATTTGAAGAGGCTATTCAGTTTGTAGATGCTGTACAAGAAAAACTTCCTTCCAATGACAAAGTAGATGCTGTTATTTGCGCACCAGCTCTTTACCTACCTACACTTGTACAAGTTGCTAGTGAGTCAGAGCTGGCAATTGGTGCACAAACTATGCACTATGAAAATGAAGGTGCTTTTACGGGTGAAATTAGTCCAGCGCAGCTAGCAAGTGTGGATGTTGACTATGTCATTTTAGGACACTCTGAACGTCGCGAATACTACAATGAAACAGATGAAGCGATTAATAAGAAGGTAGCTGCAGCACTTGCACATACTATCGTACCTATTATTTGCTGTGGCGAAACACTCGAAGAACGTGAAGCAGGCACAACAGAGCAAAAAGTGGCAGGCCAAATTAAAGCGGCACTTGCTGGGTTTGAAGCACAGCAAGTAGAGCATATGGTCATTGCGTATGAACCGATTTGGGCGATTGGTACTGGTAAAACGGCTACGGCAGACGATGCAAATCAAGTATGCGGAGCGATTCGAGCAGTAGTAGAAGAGCTATATAATGCTGAAACTGCGAATGCTGTGCGTATTCAATATGGTGGCAGTGTTAAGCCTGATAACATTCAGGAGCTTTTATCGAAAGAACATATTGATGGTGCTTTAGTTGGTGGAGCAAGCTTACAACCAGAATCTTATTTAACATTATTGGAGGCGGCAGCAAATGCCTAAAAAGCCAGTAGCATTAATTATTTTAGATGGCTTTGCATTTCGAGATGAAACATTCGGGAATGCAGTAGCACAGGCCAATAAGCCTAATTTTGATCGATATTGGCATCAATTTCCTCATGCGACATTAACAGCAGCGGGAGAAGCCGTTGGATTACCTGAAGGACAGATGGGGAATTCTGAGGTGGGGCACTTAAATATCGGTGCAGGACGTATCGTCTATCAAAGCTTAACACGCTTAAATAAATCTATTCGTGATGGAGATTTCTTCACGAATCAAGCCTTTTTAGATGCAGTAGCACATGTGAAAGCTCATCAGTCAAAGCTACATGTTATGGGCTTATTATCAGACGGTGGTGTTCATAGTCATTATGAGCATATGTTTGCACTATTAAAGCTAGCTAAACAGCAGGGATTAGAGGAAGTTTATGTACATGGCTTCTTAGATGGTCGTGATGTTGGTCCAACAACAGCATTAGACTATATCGAAGAAACGGAAAAGCAAATGGCTGAAATAGGCATAGGGCAATTTGCTTCCATACATGGACGTTACTACGCTATGGATCGTGACAAGCGTTGGGATCGTGTTGCACTTACGTATAATGTATTGGTAGATGGTGTTGGCCAAGCAGCAGAGAGTGCTAAAAGTGGTGTAGCAGCATCCTATGAGCGTGAGGTAACAGATGAATTTGTCATCCCATTTAGCATTCAAGAGCATGGTGAGCCAGTAGCAACAATTGGCGATCATGATGCAGTGATTTTCTTTAACTTCCGTCCCGATCGTGCCATTCAGCTGTCAACAGTTTTTACAAATGAAGCATTCGATGGCTTTGCTATATCTGCAAATCATCCAAAGAATTTAAAATTTGTGTCCTTCACCCACTATAGTGATGAAGTCAACGCACAGGTTGCTTATGAAAATGACAACTTGAAAAATACAATTGGTGAAGTATTAGCGACGAATGGGAAAACACAGTTGCGGATTGCGGAAACTGAAAAATATCCACATGTTACATTCTTTATGAGTGGTGGACGTGAGGAAAAATTCCCTGGTGAGGAACGTATTTTAATTGCTTCTCCAAAGGTGGCGACATACGATTTAAAACCTGAAATGTCTGCCTATGAGGTGACAGAAGCCTTACTTGCAGAAATTGCGGCTGAAAAATTTGATGGCATTATTCTTAACTTTGCCAACCCTGATATGGTTGGTCATAGTGGAATGCTGGAGCCAACAATTAAAGCCATTGAAGCAGTAGATGAATGCTTAGGGAAAGTAGTAGACGCACTCCTTGCAAAAGGTGGCGCAGCTATTATTACAGCTGACCATGGCAACTCTGATGAAGTGTTAACTTTAGCAGGTGAGCCAATGACAGCTCATACAACAAATCCTGTTCCAGTAATTGTGACAAAATCAAATATAATGTTAAGAAATGGTGGTATTTTAGCCGATTTAGCGCCAACCATGTTAGAATTATTAGAGGTGTCACAGCCTACTGAAATGACAGGACAATCATTAATTGAAAAAGAGGAGAATTAATTATGCCATTTATTACACAAGTTTATGCGCGCGAAGTTTTAGACTCACGTGGGAACCCAACAGTAGAGGTTGAAGTATTTACAGAATCAGGCGCATTTGGCCGCGCAATCGTACCATCAGGTGCATCAACAGGTGAATACGAAGCGGTAGAATTACGCGATGGTGACAAATCTCGTTACCTAGGCAAAGGTGTATTAAAAGCAGTTGAAAATGTAAACACAATTATTGCGGAAGAATTAGAAGGTAACTATTCTGTTCTTGATCAAGTAGTCATCGACAAAGCTTTAATCGAGCTAGATGGCACAGAAAACAAAGGCAAGCTTGGTGCCAACGCAATTCTAGGTGTATCCATGGCAGTTGCACATGCTGCGGCAGATTATTTAGATGTACCTCTTTATCAATATCTTGGTGGGTTCAATTCTAAGCAATTACCAGTACCAATGATGAACATCCTAAACGGTGGTGCTCACGCAGATAACAATGTTGACATTCAGGAATTCATGGTTATGCCTGTTGGTGCAGAATCATTCCGTCATGCATTACGTATTGGCGCGGAGATTTTCCATAGCCTAAAAGCTGTTCTAAAAGCAAAAGGCTACAACACAGCAGTAGGTGATGAAGGTGGTTTCGCACCAAACCTTGGCTCTAACGAAGAAGCAATTACAGTGATCTTAGAAGCGATTGAAAAAGCAGGCTACAAACCAGGTGACGAAGTGAAACTTGCAATGGACGTAGCATCCTCTGAACTATTCAATAAAGAAGATGGCAAATACCACTTAGATGGTGAAGGTGTTGTCAAAACTTCTGAAGAAATGGTGGATTGGTACGAAGAGTTAACAAATAAATACCCAATCATTTCAATTGAAGATGGCTTAGATGAAAACGACTGGGCTGGACACAAGCTATTAACAGACCGTATCGGCAAACGCGTACAATTAGTAGGTGATGACCTATTTGTAACAAATACGAAAAAGTTATCAGCAGGTATTGAGCAAGGTGTAGGCAATGCAATCCTGATCAAAGTAAACCAAATCGGTACGTTAACTGAAACATTTGAAGCAATCGAAATGGCCAAACGTGCAGGCTACACAGCGGTTATTTCTCACCGTTCTGGTGAATCAGAAGATGCGACAATTGCTGATATCGCTGTTGCAACAAATGCTGGTCAAATTAAAACAGGTGCTCCATCACGTACAGACCGTGTAGCTAAATACAACCAACTTCTTCGCATCGAAGATCAACTTGGTTCAACAGCAGAGTACCTTGGTTTAAATTCATTCTATAACTTAAAATAAGTATTTGATTGAAGAGAAAATGGTTTGAACTTAGTAAAATACAGCTTTTATCTTTGAACCATGTTGTACATTTAACAACCTCTGATTTATAAGTGTAATAAAACACTTGTAGATTGGGGGTTTTTTTCGAGCTTATTAAAGATTTGTTGAAGGAATTTACATTCGAATTACAGATTAAAAATTAGTCAATCAGAACAACAGAAACTTATAACTACAATACAACTCACTTCATTCAATATCTGGACGAGTTTCATAAGATGAATGAAATGGAAGACATTTCTACAGTTCAAGTAAAAAAATATATGCAACATCAATTAAAAATTGGTAAAAAGGCGACTTACATTAAGGCTGTAATTAAATCGTTGAGGTCGTTTTACACGTATTTGGTGGCGGAAGAATATGTCACATTAAACATCATGGCACGCGCCGAATCGTTGTGTGATGAAAGGTAGGCACATTATCGTAACATTATTCAGACCCTTGGAGGGAGTCGCAAAACAAAAACGTTATGTACCTTGCAAAATGTTAGATACCTCAGCAGAGGTACTCTCCTCTATAGAGAGCACCTGTGACGGATTAACGCATACAAAATTGTATTAGGTGTATTTAAATATAGAACGCAATTTTGCATTGGTTAACATGCTGTATACAAAGTATATACCATTATCTACGAACAGTGTTCGTACTATAGTCATTGAACACTCTGTTATTATTATCCTAATTACATAATATAAACCAATACATAATTACATAATGATATAATGATATAAATTACAATGAGGAGTTAATAACATGAAGAGAAAAACAAAATCTGCAATTGTTATCATTGCAATATTGATAATTTTTGGAGGGATTTTTGGTTACATTAAATCCACCGAACAAATGGAAAAAACTGTTGCCAAAAAAGAAAGAGCCACTATTGTTGTTGACGGAGTAGCGCTTGAAGATAAAAAAGTTACAAAAGAAGAATTGCTTTATCCTGACAATTTAATGGAAAGCAAAGTAAATGAAACTATCCATAGCATGTCTCACCAAAAAGTGAAAGCTGCTTCTCAATGGGGTCGTGAGCGAATAACACAAGAAAAAGTTGACCGATTGTTAACTGTAGTTAAAATGAACGATTATAAATATAAAGATCTTTACATTTCAATATTAGAAAGATGGTCGAAAGGTGACTTTTCAAACGCCGTTGACGACCATAACAAAATTTGGGAATTGCAAGGTGGCGATGACACAACAAATTCAGGAAGAGCAACTCGTTTATTATCGCCCGAGGAAGAAGAGCAGTATATTGAACAATTTTACACAGATGAAAAATAGGTGAATTTTTAAATTGTATGCAAATTTTTCTGTTTGTTACCATTAATATTTATTACACAAAATCCACCAATTACTAGGATACAAAAACATTATCGGTGGAGGGTTTTATTTATGAACGAAGAAAGAAGCGGCACGAGCAGGCCAATACGGTGCAGGTTTCAACATCGTAGCACAAGAGGTAAGAATGCTTTTTAGTGTGACAGCTATAGCAAGATAAGTGAACAAAAGGCGCTTTACATAAAAGGCGTCTTACGATAATAAGAAAGGACAGTCTACTATATTAGACTGTCCTGACTATTGTTATGGCTGTGCCCAATGCTGATCTAGTTCATGATCGAGATAGACCCAGCCCTTCCAGGCAAGATGAATTGTATCCATTATAAAATAAGGATCATATTCATGATCTGAAAAATCAACATAAGCAACCCTTGAATCCTGTAATACTTGCTCCATTTTATCGTAATACTTTTGACGACGATCCTCAGGATAGCCATTATAATCATACCAATAGCCATTAACTGGAATGGAGACGAATAGTGGCTTCGCACCTGCATCCTTTAAAACATCTATCACGAGTTGGAAATCCTCATATTCAGGAGAGTTTGTATAATCCTCTTTTTTTCGTATATCTTTAAACGTTGAAAATTTAGCATTTACAAGTCGTTGATAGGCGCGATCTTCAATCATATAGTCATTGGATACACGCTTCTTCCCATATGCCTCTGCATGCTGCAATTGTTGCTCAAAGCTTTGATTGGCAATGAGCTTGTCATTACTTTTTAATGCATGACCTTTACGTGGGAAAAGGGAATAATATAAGTCCTTCTTTTCTAGTAACTCCTTGTGGAAACGCCCCGCGACCATAGCCATACGTCCAGTAATTGGTTTTTCCTTGCCGTTAGACATTTGATATTGATACATGGTCTTTAAGAGGCGATCTCGTTTGACAGTATCAAATTCTAGTAGGCGCTCCATTGCTCTTTTACGAAGGTTGGCATCCATTTCCTGATTAAAGGCTAAATCATAAGCATGTAACATGGAATAATTCGGTGAAAAGTGAAATTCACCCATGCCCTTCTCTGTAAACCACTGCGGGGAGATGATAAAGACCACTTTTTTATCCTTTAAATTCTTTTCTTGTGCTGCAAAATTCAAGAAGTGGGTAATGGACTGCATGCCTCCACGCCCAATCATAAATGTCGAATACGGAGCATCAGTTGCTCGCGTATAATTGTATGGATGGAACGGATCAAAACGGTTTAATTCCGAGGAGCCATAAAGTGGCATGGAATTAGGCTCCTGCAACATTCGCTCCTGTAAATAGGTGCCCTGAAATACAAGTGGAGACATGTTCGTTTTGGCTTGCTCCACATCCTCATTGGATATCCAGGCTTTAATCCAAGCATTAGGAAAAAAGACAAAGCCAGTAAAAAGAGCACATGCAATAAATAAAGAAAGAAAGCCTTTTTTGATCATTGTCTTTCAGCTAATTTCCCTGCAATTCGATTAGGCGTATTCCATTCTTCACGATTGAAATCAGTAATAGGGACAGAAATATTAAAACGATTTTCAATTTCGACTAGTAAATTAATTGTTCCAAACGAATCTAGTAAACCTTCTTCAAATAAATCAATATCTGGGTTTTCTACAATAATTTCATCTTCACATAACTCGACTAGCATTTCTAAAACTTGTTGTTGATCCATTAATAATTCTCCTTTAGTGAACAGGCTCTTACAGCCCTTTGTTTAAAATAATGTGCCAGAAAAAATATAGAAGCCGAAGCATACAGCATGAAACGTAATAATTACGCCAATAGCATGCGTCCATTTATTTTTTGGCCAACGCTTATGCTTTTTATTCCAGCGTTCAAATTTATCAAAGCTGATAATCAATAGGGCATGATAGAGTCCATAGACCACAAAGTGCCATTCCAGACCATGCCAAATACCCATTAAAAAGAATAGTAAAAAGAAGCCTATATACGAAATAGCAAATTTATTTTTTAGCCATTTTTTCTTTGTCATCCAAAGGACAAAGCGCATATAGACATAATCCCTAAACCAGAAGGAAAGGCTCATATGCCAACGATTCCAAAAATCTTTAATATTACGGCTGGCGAATGGGCGATTAAAGTTAATTGGTGTTTGGATACCCATTAGTCTGCTCACACCAACAGCAAATGCACTATAGCCAGCAAAATCAAAGAATAAGTAAAAGCTATACATATACATATACGCTAGCTGCCCCTGAAAAGGTGTCAAATAGTTATACGTATGGTTAGGCAAATAAATAAGCGTGTAGTTGTAAATTAAATAAGCCAAAATAAACTTATATAAAAAGCCGACAAAAATATAATTAATGCCACTCAATAGCAGCTTTTGGTAATCTCCCGAGGAAGGTACGGTATGAAAATCCTTTGTAAAACGACGCCAACGATCAATAGGTCCCGATGATACGGTAGGAAAGAATAATAAGAAATAGACTAGCTCTACTACAGAAATTTTCTCTTTCATCAAGCCATCACGGGTTTCTAAAATCATTTGTACCGCTTTAAACGTAATGTAGGACACACCAAGGAAGCCAAATACATGATGTAACCCGAGAATTGGCAAAACCTTCACAAGAATCAGGGGTAATATGGATAAAAGCACTGCTATTATAAAAATGGTACCGCTATTTTGCTGAAGTCGGTAACGCTGATAAGCCACAATAAGTACAACCTGAAAGACAGTAAATAGTACGAGCGAGATCGTCCCATTTAATGAATGTCCGAAGATTAATGCTAAGACAATGACCGATACAAAAAGATTATAACGTTTCGAAGATTTGCCTCGTAACCCTAAGAGGATGGTAGGTAATAATAAAAGTCCGATGATCACAAAAAATGCTATATTTCCATAAGGCGTCATACTGTCTCCATAACCGCCAATCCTTTACGATCTACCTTACCATTTGGATTTAGTGGTAAAGCGTCCATATATTTAAATGTTTTCGGTATCATATAGGCAGGTAAGTACGCCGATAAAAGAGCCTTCAATTGCTTTGTTGTTTTAAAAGCAGCGTCTGTTAATGGCTCACGTAAAACAATATGGGCACTAAGAGAAATGATTTCCTTCTCTTTATAAACAGGTACAACAACACAGCTTGAAACAGGTGGCAGGTTACTGATTTGTTTTTCAATCTCTTCAATCTCAAGACGGTAGCCATGTAATTTCACTTGGAAATCCTTACGACCTGAAAAGAACAAATAACCATCCTGCACATAGCCTATATCACCCGTTTGATAGATGCGATCGCCATTAACGATCGGAAAAGCTTTAGCTGTTAATTTAGGCGCTCCCAAATACCCGGCACTAACGGTTGGCCCTGAAATAATAATTTCTCCATCCTCGGCTACAGATACGTTTGGCTCCGTTATAGGGGCAATCGGTAATTGTTCGAAGCGTGCTACTAGCTCTTTCGACACCTTTACATAGGATACAGCGACGGTTGTTTCCGTAGGACCATATAAATTATAAATTGTTGCCTGTGGAAAACGGAACATCAACTCGTTACATACCGCTATCGGTAAAACCTCTCCGCAAAATAAAAAAGTATCCAACCTAGGCATGAGTTTTTGATCCCATTCTTTGTTCATCAAACACATCTTGGCAAAAGAAGGTGTAGAAGTCCATACACGAGTATTTGACGTCGCTAAAGAATCAAACAAGGCTTTTGGATTAGCAATTTCTTGCTGTGTAATCGCATAAAGTGTGTGTCCACCTACAAGAGCTGGGTAGAGATCCATAACAGATAAATCAAAGGAATAAGGTGCTTGATTTAAAAATACGCCGTCTTGCTGTAAAGGGAAGTGTTCCTGCATCCACCTAACAAAGTGTGTTAGATTACTAGCTGTTATTTGTACCCCTTTTGGTTGACCTGTTGAACCAGAAGTGTAAATAATATAATGGATATCCTCATCTCGAACCCATGTTGCGGATGATAGGATCACGTCCTTTGAGGAGGCATCCAGAATATCATGCACTGCCATAACTGGCAGATTCAACGGCATCTGTAATAGCTCTGTTGTCAATACTAAACCTGCTCCAGAAGCTTCTGTAATGACCTGTAATCTTTCGGATGGTGTTGACGAATCAACAGGTACATATGGATGGCCAGCCTTTACAGCTCCGATAAACGCAACAATTTGTAGGGGGGACATATGTCCATAAATGACTATAGGTTGTTGTCTCCGCAACTTAAGCTTCATTAAATAATCGGCAAGACGATCTGATAAATGCCAAAGCTCACTATAAGTTAAGGAGGCATTGTGTGTCTGATAAGCAGTTTTTTGTGGCTGCTGGAGGGCCACACGTTCAATAGCTGCCAAAATACTTAACATATTTTAATCTCCTTTATTTAAAATTCCGTATATATAAATGGTCCAGCGTTCATATCATGGAAGCCATGTATAAGAAACAGCAGTACCAAAACAATCAAATAAAACAGCGTGAAGCCAATGAAGCGTAAATACTCATTATTCTTGATGGATTGCATTTGTCCACCTCCAATGAAAAAAAGTATAGGATTAAACTTTCAAAAAAATAGTAATTTACTAGTTAAAAATCCTTACCTTATGTTTTTAACACTGATTTGACGGAATGTGGAGAAAAATGTTGCTGAATTAAGATGAATTCAGTAAATCATAAGATTAATTTAAGGTAAATTTAAGGTTTTGGGGGAATATGTAGAGTTTACAAATTATTGGCTGGTTTACTTATGTAAAAAAAGCACGAACATAAGGGAATAATCTCAACTTATGTTCGTGCTATTATTTTTATTTCACTTCATTAATAACTTTTTTAGATACATAAAATTCAGAGCCATTGTAGACATTGATTGTATCAAATGTATGAGTCTTTGCCGTGTTTGAGGAAGTTTGTTCATACGTCATCGTGTTTTTGTTGACTGGAATTTTCACTGTGATATCTGCTTTTTGTGCAATAAATGTTGGGTTTTCTTTATCCGATAAGTCAATTTTTGTTGTAAATCCTTTTTCCGTAAATGCCTTCGTTGCAGGCACATATAAATCATTTGTTAATGTGTTTAAGTCAAAGCCCATAAAGCGTGCCATTGTATGGGCTAAATCAGTGTTTTCTACTAATCCTGTCAATTTAGAAGGACCAAATGAATATAAGAATACATCTTCCCCCGTATGACCACCTGTTGTATAACCAATGTTTGCACGATTGGCTAGCATTTTTACCATTTCATTGCCTAAGTCTTTAGCAGACTGTAATGTTTTAAGCTCGTCCTCCGTTAATGAATCTAAGCCATAAAGAGCAGCGACCTCAACTAAATTAGAGCGATCTTCTTTTAGTTGGCTTAAAGCTCCTTCAATGGTCATTGTAGCTTTTTTTAACGGGTCGATGTAGGCAGAAACTGGAATGCTGGAATAGGTACTAGTAGTGTTAGCGTTCCCCATCGTAATGCCACTATTTCCATGATCAGTTACTGCGATGACTAAAGTATTACCATCTTCCTTCGCAAAATCAACCGCTTCTTTCACTGCATCATCGAATGATAAAATATCGCTAATGATACCAATAGTATCATTGGCATGTGCAGCCCAGTCAACCTTACTACCTTCTACAAAGAGGAAGAAGCCATCCTCATCCTTTTTCAGCGTATTGATTGCTTTATTTGTCATTTCAGCAAGTGTAGGCTCAGATGCTCTTGTTTTAGCACGATCTAAATCATAAGCAAGTGCACTTGGCGCAAAGCTTCCCCAAATTTTTGAGGATTGACTGTTAAATAGCTCATCGCGCGTTTTAACGAGATCATAATTTTTTTCATTCAAAACCTTGATTAAATCCTCGCCATCTTGACGAGCATTTTTCGATGTGCCTGGTGATAGTGATTCCAGACCACCGCCTAAGACAACATCAATATTTTGATAAACCTGCTGCTCTGCTATATCCCCATATTGACTTCTATTGTTGACATGGGCAGAAAAACCAGCAGGTGTAGCATGTTGAATTTCGGAAGTAGAAATTAATCCAGTGGCCATACCTTGCTGCTTAGCTCCTTCTAGCACATTGGCTACAGGTCGGAAGGCATCTTCCTTAGCGATTTGGGCTAATCCAGGGGAGTTGATCACAGAGGGCAGCACACCTATATATTTATCGTTCGATTTATGCCCAGTTGCTAATGCTGTCGCAGCTGGTGCAGAATCAGTAATGGCAGATTCAGCAGAATATGTGCGCATAGCACCCGATAAAATTTCATCCATTGCTAGGCTTTCACCTTTATACCAGCGAGAAAGAGTGACAGCATTATTACTGCTACCATCCATCACAAGCATAATGACATTCGTCGGTTTCTTTACTTCGGCTGCATGTACCTCTTGCTGTGGGATACTAACTGCGGATAAAGTCACTGCACTTGCTAAGAACAATGAAGTCCATTTTTTTGCGTATTTCATGATTTTCCTCCTTTAGGTGAATTCAATTGTAAGTGTAAAGGAATGGTGTAAAGCTAGCGTTAAAGGTTTGTTAATGGAATATGGTAATTATGTAAATATTGGGGAAGGAAAGAATCTGTGTAAAAGTCACACAGATTCTTTTGGGGCATTATAAATTTTCCTGATGTTGTGCGCCATCAATTGTTTCATAATATAAAATGTCTTCTTCAATGTACAAGTTGAGGACTTCATCTTCAAGCAAGACTTCTTCCGAACCGTCCTGGACATTTATTTTTGTTAAATAACCAGCATTGTCATAGTCACTGCAATAAATGGAATCATCATAAGTAGCTAAATAATAGCATGCCGTTTCTGTAATTTGATTGTTTTCATTTGTGTCTAAATTATAAGAATAGACCATATTATCATTGATACTATTATAATAAATCACATCGTCCACAGTATTGGCATACCACATATCATGCATAAAATTATAATTGTTATTTGTAGCAGTAAAATAATTTTCATTTACCCATAAATGATCTTGTCTTAGTTTTTCATCACTGACTAAAAAGTATTCATAGGAAATCGCATAAGGCTCCGCTGAATCCACGTCATTCCACGTTGTATCAAGATGATACCAATTGCCATCGATACTGACTAAATTCCAAGCATGCAGCTGATCCTCACTATAGCCATATACGTATTTCGCTTCTACATCTGAAGCTAATAGTAGGCGATAAGCTAGTAGAGCATAGGCTTGACATACCGCAGTTTCCTCGTCTATCAGCTCAAAAACCGTCTGTCCCTCAGTAGAGCCTTGTTCTGTATAAGTGGCTAACTGTACGACCGTATCATTAATGATTTTAGCACGTTCAAAATCTGTCATATCTGTCGTAATATACTGGTCAGCAAAAGCCTCTACATATTGATCGACCTTTTGCTCCTTTTTGGCATCTGTTAAGTAATCAATCGACAACTCTACCAAATAGCCATTATCTATTTCCCAAGCCGTCCATTCATAAGTAAGAAAATAACCAGCTGTATAGGGATCGACGAAGGAAAGCAGGCTATTTAAGTCATTCAGCTGCACCTCAAAATCTTCGAAGTTTAGCTTCCCAGTATAAGGGACTTCAAAGTGCTGTTCAAACTTTGCTACTTGTTTTTCAACTTTTTTAGTGAATTGTAGTAAGGCAGGATCATCCTTAAATAATGAGGTTGAGAAAAGATCATTAGGTGAAAAAGAGGCAGATAGCGCTTTACTTTCTGGTTTCTTCATATCATTCTCTGTATCTTCTGCTAAGGTTGTAGTTGTTACATCCTCTTCCTCAAGAAGTAGGTCAATGGCCTTTGAGCATGCCGTAAGAAAGGGAATCATGCAGCATAGTACTAGCAGCGCTGTTATTTTTTTATTCATTTTCCCACCCTCCAAAAAAAGTTCATTTTTGCCATTATAATTTAATTTATTGGGAGTGACATCCACAAATAGTAGCATAAGTCGACAAGGGTGGAAGTATGAGGCGGAGAATTTCCAGCAAAACATAAAGCGAAGTTTGTCATCACAACCTTTTTTTGTTATAATGTAGTCTGTTGTGATGTTTCAAAGTTCGGGAGGTGCAGTGAATGCATACAGTAGTATTAGTTTCATTAGTTATCGTATCATTGGCGTTAATCGTTGTGGTATTACTTCAATCTAGTAAAAGTGCAGGCTTATCAGGTGCCATCTCGGGTGGAGCTGAGCAACTATTTGGAAAGCAAAAAGCACGTGGTATGGATTTAATCCTTCACCGTGCAACAATTGTGTTAGCTATAGTGTTCTTTTTATTAGCAATCGCTATTACAAAAATCTAATAGTTGAAGATATATCGCCTAACCGAATTGGTTGGGCGTTTTCTTTTATCATAGTTAAATGGTAATTTCTCTCTCAGTAGTAAAAAATGAATTGTAACACAATAACCAATGTCATCTGCTAGGCATCATCGAGATGACGAGAATGGGTATAGTATGTATAAGTGTTTTAGAATGAAGGAGTGCTTACAGTGAACAAATCATTATCACAGCCATTTTTCTTTCAGGCAGGACCTCGTGCTGTTTTATTATTACACGGCTTCACAGGAAGCTCTGCAGACGTACGAATGCTTGGTAGATTTTTAGAGAAAAAAGGGTATACTACATTAGCACCTCACTATAAAGGTCACGGTGTGGAACCAGAAGAACTAATCACAACAGGTCCAGCAGACTGGTGGCAGGATGTTATTGCCGCCTACAAACAGTTACAGGATGCTGGCTATCAGGAAATAGCCGTTGCTGGCCTTTCATTAGGCGGTGTTATGGCATTAAACGTTGCATTAAATAATCCTGTTAAAGGCATTGTGACAATGTGTGCCCCTATGACAATGCGTACAACCGACGTTATGTTTGAGGGTGTTTTGAAATATGCAAGGGACTATAAAAAGTTCCAAGGGAAACAGGAAGAACAAATTGAAGCTGAAGTTGCAAGCATTGCTGACAAAGGCATGCCATCTCTCCAGCAGCTACGAGAATTTATAGCTCGCACTCGTCAAGAAATTGACATGATTTACGCGCCTATTTTCGTCGTACAAGCTACAAATGATGAAGTAATAGAGACAGAATCTGCCAACATTATATATAATCAAACTGAGTCACTTGAAAAGCACATCAAGTGGTATGAAAACTCAAAACATGTTATTACATTAGATCAAGAAAAAGATCAATTACATGAGGACATTTATCGCTTTTTAGAAAGCCTAAATTGGGCACAATAAATAATAAATAGGATTTTCTCATGAAGGAGGGAATATGTATGAAAGATCAAAAGGATACACTACAAAGTCGTTTACTCGATTTTTTCAGCAAAGATGATTATAAACCACTAACCGTCGGTGAAATCGAGGATGAATTCGGCTTTGAGGATGCGGAGGAGTTCAAGGAGCTTGTGAAAACACTTGTCCGCATGGAGGGGCAAGGCTTAGTTGTACGCTCTCGCTCCAATCGCTATGGCCTACCAGAGCGTATGAATTTACTAAGAGGTAAATTTATCGGACATGCGAAGGGCTTTGGCTTCGTGACACCTGATGTCGAGGGCATGGATGATGTGTTCATTCCGCCGCATGAAATTAACGGTGCCATTAACGGAGACATCGTTCTGATTCGTGTTTTAAAGGAATCATTTGGTGATCGACGTGAGGGTACGGTAACAAAGGTTGTCGAGCGTGGTCAAACAAGCTTTGTCGGCACATTCCAAGCTAACCGTGGCTTCGGCTTTGTTGTTCTAGACGATAAAAAGCTACCAATGGATATCTTTATTGCCAAAGGAGATACATTAGGAGCTGTCGATGGACATAAAGTTGTTGTTGAGGTAGCAACATGGCCAGAGGATTTAAAATCTGCTACAGGCTATATTACAAAAATTTTAGGGCATAAAAATGATCCAGGTGTGGATATTTTATCCATTTTGTATAAGCATGACATTCCACCTGAATTCCCAGATGAAGTCATTGCTGCGGCACAGCGTGTGCCAGATGAAATTACCGAGGCCGATTTAGTAGGGCGTCGTGATTTACGTCATGAAACGATTGTGACAATTGATGGTGCAGATGCAAAGGATTTAGATGATGCCGTAACCGTAACGAAAAATGTAGATGGAACGTATAAACTTGGCGTACATATTGCAGACGTAAGTTATTATGTAACGCAAGGCTCGGTCATTGACATTGAAGCTTATGATCGTGCGACAAGTGTTTATTTAACAGACCGTGTCATTCCAATGATTCCACATCGTTTATCAAACGGCATTTGTTCATTAAATCCACAGGTTGACCGTTTAACACTCTCCTGTGAAATGATTATTGATGCGAATGGTAATGTGGTTGCACATGAAATTTTCCAAAGCGTCATTAAAACGACTGAACGTATGACATATAAGGACGTTTACAAGATTTTAGAGGAGCAGGATGAGGCATTAATTGAACGCTATGAGCCACTTGTTCCAATGTTTAAAAACATGGCTGAGCTGTCTGGTATTTTACGCCGTAAACGCGAAATGCGAGGAGCTATTGACTTTGACTTCAAAGAATCTAAGGTGATCGTAAACGAAGAAGGATGGCCAGTGGATATTGAATTACGTGAACGAACAGTAGCGGAGAAATTAATTGAAGATTTCATGCTAGCTGCCAATGAAACAGTGGCAGAGCACTTCCACTGGATGAATGTACCGTTTCTATACCGTATTCACGAAGATCCAAAGCCTGAAAAGCTTCAACGCTTCTTTGAATTTGTCACGAACTTCGGTATTTTAATTAAAGGTACTGGTAATACCGTTCATCCTAAGGCATTACAGGATGTTTTGAAGGCTATTGAAGGGATGCCAGAGGAGCCTGTTATCTCTACGATGCTCCTACGTTCAATGCAGCAGGCGAAGTACTACCCTGAAAGTCTTGGACACTTTGGCTTATCAACGGATTTCTATACACACTTCACATCACCAATTCGTCGTTATCCTGACTTAGTTGTACACCGTTTAATTCGTACGTATTTAATTAACAAGGATACATCGAGAGAAACCATTGCACAGTGGAGTATGGCGATGGATGAAATTGCTGACCACACGTCTGAGCGTGAACGTCGTGCTGTTGATGCAGAACGTGATACAGACGCACTGAAAAAAGCACAATATATGTCCGACAAAATTGGCGAAGAATTCGAAGGGATTGTTTCATCCATTACAAACTTCGGTATTTTCGTGGAGCTACCAAACACCATCGAAGGACTTGTCCATATTAGCAATATGACTGATGATTACTACCGCTTCGATGATCGTCAAATGATTATGATCGGGGAACGAACGAATCGCCAATTCCGTATTGGGGATGAAGTGACAGTTCGTGTAGCAAATGTCATTATTGAGGAGTCATCCATTGACTTTGAAATCGTTGGAATGGTAACTTCATATGGACGAACACGCAAAGCAGCACCAACTGTTATTCATGCACGTAAAAATTACAGCGATAACAAAGGTGGACGCAGTCGCCGAAGCACACGCAGTGATGAGGAAAAAGGCGGACGTGGTGGCAATCGTAGAGGCGGTCGTCAAGAGGATGACCGTGGAACTCGTAGCTCATCAAAGCAAGGTGAACGACGCGAAAGTGACCGTGATCCACGTGGACGCCGCAAAGATGACTCAAGCCCAGGTCCTAAAAAACGCGTGAAGCAAAAGCAAAAGTTCTATGAGGGCATTGCCAAAAAAGGCAAAAAGAAAAAAACAAAACGTAAATAAGCCTAAGTGAAAGTATTCATTGAAAGGGTGCTTTCGCTTAAGCTCAACCTTTTAAGTAGAGGGTGAAAGATATGGCAAAAGGTTCTGGTAAAGTATTAGCACAAAACAAAAAAGCAGGCCACGACTACTTCATCGAAGAAACAATCGAAGCAGGCATGGTCCTAACAGGTACAGAAATCAAATCCATCCGTGCAGGTAAAGTCCAACTGAAAGACTCCTTTGTCCGCGTCCGCAATGGTGAGGCATGGATCAACAATATGCACGTTAGCGCCTTTGAACAAGGCAACCGTTTCAATCACGATCCACTACGCACCCGAAAGCTGCTGCTCCACAAAAAGCAAATCGGCGAGCTAGTCGATGCCGTAAAACGTGACGGCTACACAATCGTTCCATTGAAAATGTACATCAAGGATGGCTATGCCAAGCTCCTTATCGGCATTGGTAAAGGGAAAAAAGATTACGATAAGCGTAGCGACATGCGCAAAAAAGAAGCCAAACGCGAGATGGAACGTGCCTTCAAGGAACGCCAGCGTTAAAAAGGCTGATGAGAAAGCAGGCAAGTGCCACTTTCTCATCAGCCTTTTATATTTTATGGAAGAATAGTATAAATTTTGAAGTTGATTGGAATTTGTCCGATAACTTCTATTTTTTTGGTCTTATAACACAAAAAAAATTAAAATTTATTACACTTTTTTATCTTACAAGACATATGTTTAGAAAATTCTAACAATTAAAATTGTAGTAATAAATATCTCATTTCGAGGTGAGTCTTATGAATAAAACAGTTATCGAAAAAATTACGCATATTGTTGGTGAAAAATACATTAAAAACTCAACTGCACAGCTTTTAGCATATTCCTATGATGCAACGGCAAATTTTCAGCGCTTACCTGATCTTGTCATTTCACCAGGGAATGCAGAGGAAATTGCTGAGGTAATTAAAGTATGTAATGAATATAGAATTTCAATTATTCCGCGAGGCTCTGGAACAAATCTTGCAGCAGGAACGGTGCCTTACGATGGGGGCGTAGTGATTTTATTTAATAGAATGGATCAAATTTTAAATTTCGATAAGGAAAATTTAACGATTACAGTCCAGCCTGGCATTATATCTGAGAATCTTTGTACATTCGTCGAAGCACATGGTTTATTTTACCCTCCTGATCCAAGCTCCATGAGAATTTCTACGATTGGTGGCAATGTTAGTGAAAACTCAGGTGGCTTGCGTGGCTTAAAATATGGTGTAACAAAGGATTATGTCAAAGGTCTACAAGTTGTTTTACCAAACGGGGATATTTTAGAAACAGGTGGCAAACTAGCAAAGGACGTAGCGGGCTATGACCTCACATCATTATTTGTTGGAGCAGAGGGAACATTGGGTGTCGTAACAGCGATTACTTTAAAGCTTATTCCGTTGCCCCAATATAAAATGACGAGCATCGCATACTTTGAATCCTTAGAGGATGCAGCAAGAACAGTCTCTAGTATTATTGCCAATAAAATCATTCCCGTAACGCTAGAATTTCTTGATAAAAAAACAATTAGCGCCGTCGAGCAATATATGAAAATTGGACTCTCAACAGATGTAGAAGCAATGCTATTACTTGAGCAGGATGGTGAAATGCATCAAGTAGAACAAGATGTCAAAGAAATGGTACGAATCGCTGAAGAAAATGGAGCTCTCTTTACGCAAATTGCAAAAGATGCACAGGAAGCGGAGCAAATTAAAACAGCAAGACGTGTCGCTTTATCAGCATTAGCAAAATTAAAACCGACAGTTATTTTAGAGGATGCCACAGTACCACGATCAGAGCTGGCCAAAATGGTGATGAGAATTAATGATATATCCGAAAAGTACAATGTCAATATTGCCACATTTGGTCATGCAGGGGATGGAAATTTGCATCCTACATGTTTAACAGACTTGCGAGATGAAGTGGAGATGCACCGTGTGGAAGCGGCATTTTCGGAAATTTTTGAGGCAGCACTGTCGCTAGGTGGCACGATTACAGGGGAGCACGGTGTAGGTGAAATGAAAGCACCTTATTTAGAATGGAAAATTGGTCCTATTGGTATCAATGTAATGAAAAACATTAAGCAAACTTTCGATCCTAACCATATTATGAATCCTGGCAAAGTCTTTGCTAAAGAAACGAAGAAAAGAGTGGTGGTACATGGTGGTAACTAACGTACAACAGCAAATGCAGCAATCCTTCCAGACACATGTCGATGAAAATCTATTGCTCGACTGTATGAGATGTGGCTTCTGTTTGCCAAGCTGTCCGACCTATCTTCACATGGAGCAGGATGAGGCACAATCACCACGTGGACGCATTGCCTTAATGAAGGCAGTACGTGACGGGATTGTACCTTTCGATGCATCTGTAGAACAATCATTCGATTTATGTTTAGGATGTCGCGCATGTGAGCCGGCATGTCCAGCTGGTGTACAGTATGGTGCTTTAATCGAGCAAACCCGTGAAGCCGTACAAGAAGTGAAGCAATCTTCCTTCGTAGAAAAAACAACAAGAAAAATTGTTTTCAATCATCTTTTCGTCAAGCAAAAAAATATGGAGCATGCAGTTAGTCTAGTGCATCTTTATCAAAAAACAGGTCTACAAAAAGCTGTACGGAAAATTGGCTTTTTAAATTTATTCCCAAAGCATTTAAAAACAATGGAGGCATCTTTACCACCCGTAGCTAAAAAGGTACAGCCACTAAAGAAGGTAAAAACAGCTTCGATGAAGGTGGCCTTTTTTACAGGCTGTCTAATGGATACACTTTATAAGGAAACAAATGAAAAAACGGTGTCCTTGCTACAAATGCTTGGTGTTGATGTCGTTATTCCAGATAATCAAAGTTGCTGCGGGGCTCTCCATGGGCATAGTGGGGAGCTAAAGCGTGGTAAGCAAAACTTAATTCGTAATGTAGAGCTATTTGATTCAGATGATTATACCTATATTGTTAATAACGCAGGTGGTTGTGGTGCTTTCTTAAAGGAATATGAAAAGCACTTACAGAGTGATGAACGCTATCGTGAAAAAGCAGTTCGATTTTCAACGAAGACAATTGATATTTCAAGTCTGCTTGTCAAAGCTGGGCTACTGGATTATTTAGCAACCTTGCCACAACAAGTAAACAAGACTCTTGTAACCTATCAGGACTCCTGCCATTTACGCAATGTTAATAAAATCTTCAATGAGCCAAGAATGATTTTACAGGCCCTACCGAATGTGCACTTTAAAGAGCTGCCAAATGCCAATACATGTTGTGGTTCAGCAGGAATATATAATTTATTGCAGCCTGCATCAGCAGATAATATTTTAACTACAAAAATGGCTACGATTAAGGCGCTACAGCCTACAGTGATTGTCACAGCCAATCCTGGTTGCTTGCTGCAAATTCAATCTGGTATCCATAAAGAAAATCTAGAAGCAAGCATGCAAGCCGCACATATTGTTGATTTTATCTACAAGAGCATAGAAAACTGTAGTAAAATAGCTAAAATATACTAAATTTTCGGCATAATCAGTATATTAATCTTTATGGGGGGTGGCACAATGTTTGATTTGCAAATAATTGGCACAAAAATTGTAAGAGAGCTTGGTGAGTTAATTGATCAAAATGTTGTTGTAATCGATCATAATGGATTTATTATTGCCAGCACAGACATGTCGAGGATGAATCAATTTCATGAGGGTGCTTTAATAGCCATGAAAAACAAAGAAGTCATGCATATGACGAAGGAACTGTCGGTTCAATTGAAGGGTGTGCGGGAGGGTCTTGTCATGCCATTAGTTATTGAAGATACATCAATCGGAGTAATTGGTGTTACTGGACAACCTGTGGAAATAGAAAAATACGGGAAGCTTGTTCAGAAAATTACACAGTTTTTTGTGGAAGATTTTTTAATGCACCGTAAAAAAGAACGAGAGACTAAAATGTTTGAGCTCTTCCTGCTAGATTTATTAAATGGTCAGGTAAATCAATTGTTGCTAGAGCAACGAGCAGAAATGTTAAATATTGATACAGAGCTCTACAATCGAATTATTATAATTCAATTGAATAGGAGAATCGATGAGAAGGGGGTGGATTATTTGCGTGCAATTCAAATAATCCATCCTCAATTACATATTTTTCAATGGAGCTTTGATAAGTTAGTACTGCTTGTCCCAAACATAACGCGTATTCATTTAGAGCAAACACTTCATTCATTTAACCGCAAACTTATCAAGCTTTATGATGAAGATATATTTATAGGTGTCGGCAACTCACACTCCTTCTTTGAGCTAAATGAATCCTATAATGAAGCAAATATAGCGTTAACGGTTGCTATAGAAAATAGACAAATAGTATTTGAAGAGGATTTGAAATTAGAGTTACTATTGTCCGACCTTGATGAACAAAAGGTTGGCCATTTCATCGGCAGAACAATTGGCTCTTTAATAGAGGAAGAAGAACTAATATACAATCTAGAAATGTGGCTAAAAAGTAAAGGGGGCTTACAGGAAATTGCTGATGCCCTTCATATTCATAAAAATACATTAAAATATCGCTTGAAAAAAATAGAAAAGCTTTTAAAGATCGATATTAATAATAATGAAAATAAATTGGAATTAATGATTGCTATTTTGCTGTTTCGAAAAAGAAAAAGCGTTTAATGAAATACTTAAAATGCTGTTATTTGTATGTTTTTTATTTATTAGAGACAAAAATCACTCAATTATCATGTAACTTTTTATCCCCTAGGAATATATATTTAGATTTTTCGGAATTATAAAATAATTATAGAATCTAATATAAAAAGAGTAGGGGGATATATTTTATGAGGAAATTTTTAAAAGGGAGAAATCTTCTCTTGGCTATGCTCTTGATTGTATCAGCAATACTAGCTGCCTGTGGTGGTAGCAGTAGCGGGGATGCTGATGATAAAGAAAAGTCATATAAATTAAAAATGTCTGTCACAGTATCAGATTCATCAACATGGTATGAGGCAGCAAAAAAACTGGCAGATGATATGGATAAAGAAACAGATGGTCGCATTAAAATTGAAGTATTTACGAATGAACAATTATCTGGGGGAGATTCGGGTAAGGCTGTTGAAGGCTTAGCAAAGGGTTCAATCGATTTAACATTTAACTCTACGATTATTTATTCGATTTTAGATCAACGTTTTGGTGTGACAAGTGCACCTTTTTTACTTAAGGATCATTCAGAGGTAGATAAAGTGTTTAATGGAGAAGGGGGAGAAAAGCTTAAAGAACTTTTAGCTGAAAAGGGTGTACAAGCTTTAGGCTATGGAGAAAATGGTTTCCGTCAAATAACGAATAGTAAGCGTGAAATTAAGCTACCAGAAGATTTAAATGGATTAAAGATTCGTATACCTGGTATTACCATGTACACAGATTTATACCGTTCATTAGGAACAGATCCTGCAACAATGACATTCTCAGAAGTGTTTACAGCATTGCAGCAAGGAACGATTGATGGGCAAGAAAATCCTATTGATGTTATTGCTTCGTCAAAGCTTGACGAAGTTCAGGATTACTTAACATTGTGGAACTATTCATATGATCCATTAGTGTTAGGTATGAATAAAAAGCTCTATGATTCTTTAAGTGATGCAGACCGTGAATTATTTGATCGCCTGGGTAAAGAGGCAGCTGCATATCAAGTGAAAATTGCACGTGAAAAAGAAGCGTCACAAATTGAAGATTTGAAAGCTAAAGGAATGAATGTTTATACCCCAACAGATGCAGAATTGGAAGCGTTTAAAAAAGCTGTTCAGCCTATTTATGATAAATACACAGATATTTGGGGAGAAGATTTACTGAAAGCGTTTACGCCATAAGGGGGAAACATATGAAATTCTTAGACTACTTTGAAGAGATTATATTAAGCGTTACATTTGCAGCGATTACATTTATAACATTTGTAAACATTGTTTCTCGTAATTTAGTCAACTTATCCCTTTCTTTTACAGAAGAAATCACAGTTAATTTGTTAGTATTGCTTACATTTGTTGGTACAGCATTAGGTGTGCGGAGATACGCACACCTTGGTTTTACCTTATTGTTCGATAAAGGGAACAAGCTGACAAAAAAGGCGATTGTTATTATTTCATCAGTAGCGAGTGGTGTATTGTTTGCAGTATTACTTTATTACGGCATTGATATGGTATTGTTCCAAATGCAGATTAATCAAACAACACCAGCCTTAGGGATGCCGCAGTGGATTTTATCTTCGGCATTACCACTAGGTGCATTACTGTGCTTAATTCGTACAGTTCAAGCAATGGTTGAAGAGTATAAAGCAGTGAGTAATGAAGGGAATGGAGCGAAAGGGGATGAGCTCGTATGATAGCATTATTACTTTTTGGCACCTTTATATTGCTCGTATTTTTAAGGGTACCAATCGCTGCTTCCTTAGCGGTAGCCTCAATGGTAGTCCTATTTACATCACAAGGACTATCTGGTTTTGAGGCACTAACAGATATTATGTATACGAGCGTGGCAAAGTTTACGCTATTAGCGATTCCATTCTTTATTTTAGCTGGTGTCATTATGGACCATATCGGAATTTCTAAGCGTTTAATCGACTTTGCACAAACATTAGTAGGACATCGTAAAGGTGGGATTGTACTTGTAACGGTATTAGTAGCGATTTTCTTCGCTGCTATTTCAGGGTCTGGTCCAGCCACAGTTGCTGCAATTGGAGGTATTCTCATTCCAGCAATGGTGAAAAACGGCTACCGTAAAGAAACTGCTGGTGGATTAGTGGCGAGTGCGGGTGCGATAGGTATTATTATTCCCCCATCGATTGCCTTCATTATTTTTGCAGTAGTAGCAGGAGATCAAATCCCAATTACAATTAACCGTCTTTTTATGGCAGGGGTTATACCAGGTATTTTAGTAGGTATCGGTTTATTTATTGCTGGGATGTATGTCCGCAAACGTGATATTCAAAAGGGTATTTTTAATGACTCTGTGGAAGCAACTAAGCAAAAAAGTACAGGAAAAGAACGTTGGGATGCATTTATAAAGGCACTACCAGGATTAATGATTCCTGTCATTATCTTAGGTGGTATCTATGGAGGGTTTTTCACACCAACAGAAGCGGCAGTTATTGCGGTTGTATATGGACTAATTGTCGGACTGTTCATTCATCGAAAAGGCTACATAAAAATGATGTATCGTATTTTTATTGAGTCGGCGTTACAAACAGCTGTTGTAATGATTATCGTAAGTGCCGCCTCTGTCTTTGCCTATATTGTCACAACAGAGCAAATCGCCTCTACTATTTCAAATACGGTTTTAGGTTTAACAGAGAATAAAATCATTATTTTACTACTCGTAAATATTATTTTATTAATTGCGGGTGCATTTATTGATGCCATTTCTGCGTTTTATATATTCGTCCCGATATTGCTTCCAATTATGTTAATGCTCGATGTAGACCCAGCTGTATTTGGCGTGTTTATGACAATTAACTTAGCAATCGGCTTATTTACACCACCTGTTGGCTTGAATTTATATGTTGCAGCAAGTATGTCAAAGGCTAATATCATTCAAATTTCCAAAGGGGTGGTCCCGTTTATTGTTGCTTCGGTTATCGTTTTATTACTTGTAACCTATATACCTTCTCTATCAACATTTTTACCAGATTTATTAAATATTAAATAGCAAAGGGGAAAACTATGATGACATTAAAAGATGATGTAGCGATTGTTACAGGAGCAGCAAGTGGGATTGGACAAGCAGTTGCGGTCCAGCTTTCAAAGCAAGGGGTACATGTTGTTTTAGTTGACTTAAATTCATGTGAGAAGACAATTGAAAAACTAGCACATGATAGCTATTTAGAATGCTTAGGAGATATTCGTGATGCAGAGTTTGTGAAAGCAACAGTCAATCGCACAGTTGAAAAGTATGGAGAGATTCATATTTTGGTGAACAATGCTGGGACATGTAGTCGCAAAAATATTGAAACAATGACTTTTGAGGAATGGTCGCGTGATCTTGATACGAACTTAAAAGCAACATTTATGTTTACCCAGGCATGTGTGTACCCACATATGAAGGATGCTCAATATGGTCGGATTATTAATATTAGCTCAGTTTCAGGTTTAAACGGTGGTGTTACATCTGGTGAAGATGGTACAGGTCGATCAGGTCCAGCTTATGCTGCCTCAAAAGGAGGGGTAATTGCCCTTACGAAATGGGTAGCAAAAGAGCTTGGCCCACTTAATATTACTTGTAACTCCGTGGCACCAGGCGCAACCTTAACAGGTATTACAACAGGGGTTCCATACAATTTAGATCAGCAGGTTATTAAGCGTATCGGCACACCTGATGATATTGCAAGTGCTGTCTTATACTTTGCATCGAGGGAGGCTAGCTATGCAACTGCTCAGGTGTTAAAGGTAGATGGAGGGATTAGTATTGGATAATTCTCGTTGGCAAGCTTTGTATGACCGACCTACGGATAGAATTATCGGAAGATTGAAAGCAGGAACGGATTTATTTACTGGGATGAAAGAGGTTTGCAATCACTTTGGGGTAAAGGGAGGGCAATTTCAATGCATGGGATCCCTAAAGCAGGCTACCTATGTCCAAGTTCAAAGAGGTGAAAAGCAAGGGACCATTGTTTATTCACCAAAACGGCAAACTACCTCTCCGGTCGAACTTATTTCTGGTTTAGGGTTTATTGGGATAGATATGGAGACGAATGATTTAGATATTCATTTCCATGGATCTTTTGTCGATTGTGATCAACATTTTACTGGTGGACATTTTCTTGAAGGAGAAAATGAAATCGCTATCACAGTCGAATTCATCCTCTATCCATTAAGAGAGGCGATACCGAAAAGACGGAAGGATCAACAATTTGGGGTTCTAATTTTTCATTTTGATGAATAGGGGGAAGATAAATGAGTACAATTGGCCAATTAGCACTGAAATCGGCTCGAGCGTATCCAGATAAAATAGCAGTTAAATTCAAAGATCGTGCGATTTCCTATGCCGATTTGATGGAACGTGCCTATGCACTAACAGCTTATTTTAAAAGCCTTAACTTACAAAAAGGAGAGCGCGTAGGTATTTTAATGTCAAATCGATTAGAGCATATAGAGCTTGATGTAGCTGTTTCTTTATATGGTCTTATTAAAGTCCCACTTAATTACCGCTTGCATCCGAAAGAACATGAGTATCAGGTGAAGGATTCAGGTATCAGTCTGATGATTGGTGAAAAATCATTAATTGATCCGCTACAAATTGACTTTCCAATTCTTTATTGTGGAGAACCGTATGAGCTAGTCGTGAAACAGTTTAAAGGACAGTCCCATGAAAATGAAGTGGAAGAAAATGATACGATGGCCATTATGTATACTTCAGGAACGACAGGTAATCCGAAGGGCGTTATGCTATCACATCGCAATATGGTTAGTGGAGCCCTATCCTTAGCAATAGCGTGTGAAGTTGACTATACGGATATGCTCGGTCACGTCGCACCACTGACACACGGGGCAAACTTTTTAAGTCATGTGGCATGGCTCTATGGCTTAACACAAGTTATTTACGATAAATTTGAGCCAGAGCAATTTGTTCATTTATTAGAGCAGGACCGTATTTCAATCATTTTCCTAGTCCCAACGATGGTCAACCTTATGATTCAGCACGATCAGTTCAACCCGCAGAAGCTTCGTACCATTAAGTCGATTAATATGGCAGGCTCACCGATCGCTGCCGCTAAGTTGCAAGAGGCACTAGACAAAGTAGGAACAAAATTTGTAGAAACCTATGGTCAAGTAGAGGGACCGATGTGCATTTCTATGATGCCACGCGAGGATTTACCATCTCGCCTTGATTCATGTGGTAGAATTGGACCATTTGTTGATGTGAAAATCGTGGATGCTGAGGGCAATGAATGTCCAGTAGGAGAAATAGGCGAAATTACGGCAAAGGGCCCGCTTATTATGCAAGGCTATTGGAATAACGAAAAGGCGACTGCCGAAACATTGCGTGATGGCTGGCTTCATACAGGCGATTTAGGCAAGCTAGATGAGCATGGCTACCTATCGATCGTGGACCGCAAAAAGGAGGTCATTATTTCAGGTGGTGTAAATATCTATCCGCGAGAAGTAGAGGAAGTGTTGAACAAGCATGAATTCGTCAAGGAAACATGTGTAATTGGTATTCCAGATGACAAATGGGGTGAATCCATTGTCGCCTATGTCGTGCCAAACGGCCGTGGAGAAATTGAGAAGGATGCTTTAATCGAGCTTTGTCAGCAACATTTAGCGAGCTTTAAAAAGCCAAAAGAAATTTTCGTAGTAGAAGCCCTACCAAAAAGCTCCTATGGGAAGATTTTAAAACGTGAGCTAGTAAAACAGCATATGGAGGTGACACAATGACGGTATATGTTCATAGTGTAAGCATGACGAAGTTCGGTAACAATGAAAATGCTTCATTGAAGGATTTAATGCTCACTGCTAGTCGAGAGGCGCTAGATGAGGCAAGAGACTTAAAAATCGATGCGGTTTTTGTTGGTAACTATATGGGAGGTAGCTTAGCCAATCAAGAAATTCTAGGTGCAATCGTAGCAAATGACCTAGGGCTCGGCCCCATCCCCACAGCCAAATTAGAGGGTGCCTGTGCATCAGGTGGTATTGCATTACGACAAGGTATTTTAGGTATATTAAGTGGCGAATATGAAAGCGTTTTAGTTGTTGGTGTAGAAAAAATGAAGCATGCCCCAACCGCCACTGTCACGCAATTTATTAACTCTGCAATGGATCAGACGACTAACGAACGTTATGCGGGTCTAACCTTCCCAGGATTTTTTGGTGTAGTCGCAAACCGCTATTTCCATGAGACAGGTGCAAATAAATCCCATTTAGCAAAATTAGCGTTGAAAAACCGTGAAAATGCATTGCAAAATCCATTAGCCCAATTCCAAAAACCAGCAACACTCGAAGAAATAATGAACGCACGCATGATTACCGATCCACTTGGCTTATTCGATTGTTCACCGATTACAGATGGAGCAGCAGCAGTTGTGTTATCTCGTAAGCCATCGGATATTAAAATAGTAGCATCTGCACAGGCGTCAGGACCGACAATGATGCAGGATGCCATTGATTTACTATCATTACCAGCGATTCGCATTTCAGGTCAGCAAGCCTATGAAAAAGCAGGGGTTGGTCCTGAGGATATTGATGTTGTGGAAATTCACGATTGCTTCTCCATGACAGAAATGTTGGCCATTGAAGAGCTTGGTTTTTTCCCGAAATTAGAAGGCTGGCTAGCTATTGAGCAAGGAAAAACGCGCGTGAACGGAGAAAAGCCTGTCAATACAAGCGGAGGGCTTTTATCAAGAGGACATCCTATTGGCGCAACAGGTGTGGCGCAGTTTTACCAATTAGTACTACAATTACGCGGACACGCACCAAACCAGCTAGAAAAACGACCGCGATTAGCACTTGCACAAAATTTAGGTGGCACTGGTTCTTATTCGGTAGTCCACATATTAGAAAGGGTGTAGCAGATGAAGGTTTATGAATGCTGTGGTGTAGAGTCAGTAACGAAAAAAGTGTATTGCAGCACCTGCCGCCAAGAAATTAAAAACGAACGAGAAGTCCCAGATGAGGGAACCGTGTACAGCTTTACGGTCATTCATATTGCACCAGCAGAATATGCCCATTTGGCACCGTATACTGTGGCACTAGTACAGCTAAATGATTCAACAGCCAAGCTAACAGTGCGTATTCAAGAAAGTGTCCAAATCGGTGACCTCGTACAGCTAGATGAAATGAAAGATGGAACATACATGTATCAAAAGGTGAGAACTGCTTAAGGATGGGGATGAAGTATGGTAGGCTGTTTGGAAGGCGATGTCTTTCCTGGCGGCCTACTTTCTTATGAATAGTCTACTAGACTTATTATAAATGCTACTTTATTGAGGGGAATTTCAATTTGGGTCCTGCTGCAGGTGTTAGCCTGATGTCCCATTGAACATAGAGAGGCTACTTATCTTGCGATCGAATAAAACAGGAGGTGATGACTTGGCAAATGCAAAGGTTTATTCCATTTTAGTTTTCGTTATGTTTCTTTGGGGCATGAATGTTACATGGCTAAAAGTAATTGTTTCCAATGGCGATCCATTAACGATACAAACGGCGCGTATTTTTCTTGCAGCTATTACGATTTTTATTATTTTAAAGCTAACGAAGCAGCCGCTTTATGTAAAAGGAATGCCATTTAAGTACATATTCATTGGTTGTTTTTTCGGCGTCATTTGTCACCATGTCTTTTTAGCATATGGCATCGTTCAAACAACAGCCATGAAAACAGCCATTATTAGTGGCTTAAGTCCACTTTTCACGGCACTTATTGCCGTATTATTTAAAGACACGGTTATGACAAAATCTAAATTAATTGGCTTTGCACTTGGTGGAGTTGGCGTGCTATTCGCAGTGGTGGACGACATTACCGAGCTAACGAATTTACAGCTAGGTGATTTTCTCGTCTTTATGTCATTCTTTTTGCAGGCCTTTAGCTTTATTGCAATTCGCCGTGCCACGGAAGTCATCTCTCCCATGCTGATGACAGGCTGGATGCTTCTCATAGGCTCATCACTCTTATTAATTTTCACATTCGCTACAAGCCTTCGAAGCTACGGGGCTTTTGTATCCTTCAGCCCTTTCATATGGCTCGTATTTTTCATGTCTGCTATTTTAGCCACTTCGATCGGACATACACTATATAACTTATGTATAAAACACATTGGTGCAGCGGAATCCGCAATTTTTGTGAATTTCAATACCATATTCGCACTCATTGGAGCGGCCTTATTTTTACATGAAATCATTACACTGCAGCAATTTATCGGCAGTTTAATTATTATTTCAGGCGTTATAATCGGCACAAGCAATTTAGAGGAAAGACTTCTTCAAAGGAAAAAAAATCGCGATAAACTAGAATGTTAGAAAAGTAGAGATGCTCAACTTTTCCAAGGCTTCTATAAGAACGCTGATCCAACTTATAAAGTGTCTCTACTTGATGTTTTAAGCTATTTATTTTATAATAGTAACACATGCCAGTGAGCATCTACTCATACGATGTTCATTTACAACCTGCCTTGTGCAGCGTTGTCCGAACGGTTTATAACCGGATTATATCCGGGGACGTTACGGATTCGACAGGGATGGTTCAAGCTTTGGTCGCGCGTCGGAGGGCTCGGCTCCGTCATCAACGACAGTTATATAATAACTGGCAAACAACAAAACTTAGCTTTCGCAGCGTAAGCTCGTAAGCGCTCTGCCTCTCTATCGCCCATGTAGAGAACGTGGGGCCCAACTTTAGTGGGATACGGTCGATGGTGCCACCTGAGTCATCGGCAAGAGATTTCCAGGTTAGCGTACAGGACGCCTGTTTGTCGGCATAATGTTACGTGAATCGTAAATAGGCAAACTACACGCGTAGAAGCTGAAGTATTGGAGTTTCTGGACGCGGGTTCGACTCCCGCCGTCTCCATACATATATTTTCTAGAGTTGTCTAGAGTGGTCAAAACCCTT
Organism: Lysinibacillus sp. A4; assembly: GCF_024919535.1. NCBI lineage: Bacteria > Bacillati > Bacillota > Bacilli > Caryophanales > Bacillaceae > Lysinibacillus > Lysinibacillus sp. A4. The sequence continues at coordinate 167,274 of NZ_JANWTB010000009.1, forward strand.
GTATATCAAGGGTTTTTTCTTTTTAGTTGTACTGAGTTTTCTGGGCTTTTTATCGAAAACTGGTCAAAAATCTGGTCACTTTTGGGTCAAATTTATGAGTTCAAGTACGTAACAAATTTATTAATTGTTTCGTTTTTTGCACGCTTTGATAGGTGCGTATAAATGTTGAGCGTTGTTTGCACATCTGTGTGACCTAATCGTTCTTGTACTTCTTTGACACTTGCACCCGCTTCGAAAAGCAAAGAGCAGTGCACATGTCGAAAAGAATGGACATGTGTGTAAGGTAAGTTGTATTTATCGATAATTTTCATAAGCCATCTTCTAGGAATTGTTTGCTGCAAGAACTTATTTTGTTCGTTAGCAAACATTAACTGATTTTTGTCACTAACTTTTGGAAACTTTTGTAGTTGAAGTTGCTTCCATTCAGATAAGATGTGACATGTTTCATCATCGATTAAAAGCTGGCGTATCGTATCGGTTTTCGTTGATTTGATATAAAGCTTGTTTTTTTTACCTCTTGAAAGAGCTTTTGTAATGAGCAGTTCCTTTGTATCGAAATTTATATCTGCCCAGGTTAATGCAAGAGCCTCTCCTTTACGAATACCTGAAAAAGCAAGCAGGTAGTAAAATGCGGTTATTTGAGCGTTACCATATTGCTTTAAGCATTGAAGAAAGTTAATTAGCTGCTCTTTTGAATAATAGTTGACCTCGGTATCTAATACAGCAGAGGTTTTGATTTTTGGAAGATCCACTAGCTTGAATGGATTAGAACTGATGTACTCACGCTTAATAGCAAAATCAATTACTTTAGAAGCGTAAGTTTTAACCATTCGAAATCTTTTTAGTTTCAAGGAACAGTCATCAACGAAGCCTTGGCAGATTGCTATACTCAATTTCTCAATTCGGTAGTGACCTAATGCAGGTAGAATATGATTCCTGAAAATTCCTATTGTTTTGACAAAGGTACTTTCTTCAACCGTTCTTTCGTAGTGCTGAATCCAGACATTATATAGATCCTCGTATGTTTCAGTTATAGGCTTCTTATATTCCCCTTTACTAACTTCGACTCTTAATTGAGCTAAAGTGAGACTAGCCTCTTTTTTTGTTTGAAAGCCGCGTCTAGTAACGTGAATTTGTTTGCCTGTTAGGCTATCTATTCCTAAATAAAGCTTAAACATGTAGTAGGTCTTGCCATCTTTTTTTGTATATGATTTAATAGGGTCTTTCATTAATATGCCTCCTAGAACCATACAGGGAAACTAGGGTACAGTTAATGCTGCGATTAACTATATTGTAAGTATAGCTTATAAAAAATGGTTTCCCAATGAATAAACTTCCTTTATTTTGGGAGCCTTTAAGGGAGAAATAATGGTGGTAGCAAAAAGGCTATTCGTAATTAGTGGTTGAATGTTTGCAAAATCTTTTATTACACTACACAATTGAAACAAACGATGCATTAAGGGTGTGATGATTTTGGGTACACAAAAGATAAATCTTTATGTTGATGATTTAAGAGATTGTCCGAGTGGTTTTGTCGTGGCAAGAACGTTTCAAGAAGCAATTCACTTACTTGAAAATCACGAAGTAGATATCCTTTCTCTTGACCATGATTTAGGAGAGGATCTAAAAGGTAATTTATTGCCAACAGGTTATGACTTAGTTAAATATATTTGTGAAAAAGGGTTACGGGCAAATAAAATATATCTTCATACGGATAACCCAGTTGGTAGAGAGAATATGTATCAAACATTGCAGGGGGCAAGGCGAAGAGGCTTCATTGATTCAGATATTGAAATTTACCACTATCCGATTACTAAAAATAAGTACTCTGGTTAGTTATTTGCAAAACATTATTAGCACATTCCATCAAAATTATTGAGTGCTCAATGGCAATCAAATAAAGTATTCCATTACTTATTGTGAAACCCTGTAAAAATAGAGAAAGAACAAGTGCCAAAATACAATTAAATGTACTTTAGCACGGATTGAGATTCAATTAACAATCATTTATACAGTTTGATTAAATGACTTTACTAATATATTGCCTAATTCAGGGATGCAATGAATATACAAATCTATTGTTGTTTTTATATTTGTGTGACCTAAGAGGTGTTGGATAAATTCAACATCTTTTGTTTGGTAATACATGCGAGCAGCACAAGTGTGACGTAAACCGTGAACTGGAACAAGTTTTAGTCCGTGTTGAGTTTGGAACTTTTTTAACCAAGTGATTAATTTGTAGTTATTGTAAAAGGTATTTTTACTGTTTGTGAAGATAAGCTGCTTTTCGCCTTGATGCTCAAGATTTTGCAACTTTAATTGCTCTGCTTGTAGTTCCTGCCATTTAAATAATGCTTGCAAAGTTTCTTCATCAATATCAAGCGTTCTTTCATACGAGTTCTTCTTACTTTTAATATTAGGCTTATTCCATTCGTCCGTACCAACTGCTTGATGAATACGGATTTTTTTGTTTTGAAAATCAATGTCTTGCCATTGCAGTGCAAGAAGTTCCCCTTTGCGTAAACCTAAATTTACAAACACTAGAAAAATTGCGATTTTTGAAATATCATCTGTAGCTTTCAACTTTTGAATGAACTCGTCCGATTCATCTGGTGTATAGAATAATTTTTCAATTTGATTTTTTGTACCTTTAACAGCTTTGTTCATTGTTGTCATTAAAATGATCTCCTTTTGTGTTTTCTATTATTTTTTTATTCTTGTATATTGGTTAAAAAGTGATTAACTTTCGTTTTTAGGAATCGCTCGCTTCGACAAAGTTAACTATCGTTACACCTCTAATCAATAAGCATTTTTCAAAGATTTGTTCAAAGTTATTATCAAGAGTAAATTCAAGCTCTGTTACAATGTGCTTTTCAAGGTTTTGTGTAGTTAAGTTTTCCATTTGTTTGTTCCTCCGTAATAGATAGTAAGTGTTATTAAGCAATGAAGGTTGCTAAAGTGTTAATATCCTACTCTATAAATTTGCAGATAAGATAATAACAAAAAAAGTGTGGGACACATCAAATCAGCTATTTATCAGCTTTTTAAGTCGGACAGAATTTAGAATTTAGATAATTAAAATTGTTTACTTCTGAACATTTGAATTAGGTAGCAATGTTGTTTAATTGAAAACTTAGGATTCGAAGAGAGGGGATTATGGAGAATTGTTCGTTATGTAATTTAGAGTTCTAACAGACAAAAATATTATCTTAAGTAATAGGAATTGTATATTTCTGTAATTAGATCTTGCACGCATAAATTCTAAAAAGGGTGTTTAGTTGGAAGGAGTATGCATCACAGTACCAAAAATACATAGTGAGAAAGCATTTGATTTATCGGCAGAAGAATATAATGCAACCTATACACTTCTCTTGTTGACTTGGAATAAAGATTTATTAAACGCAGCCATAAATGATGACTTTTAACGTTAAGGAATCGGCTGTATATGCAAGATTTTATTCAAAATATGTTCCGGTGTAATTTCTTTCGAATAGCATTGAAAGCTTTATTGTATCTAAGTTCAAACGATCCTGCATAAAAAGGTGTATTTGATTGGAATATTAAAAAACACTTAAAACATTGATGTAACAACATTTTAAGTGTTCCTTTGTATCCCCAAACTTTGATTTGGGAACGTTTTTTTGTATAGATTGATTTTCGTGCTATTTATTGTTTAATTCCATTACAGCGATGGCTGCCTTTAATCGTCTATCTGGATCATCGCTATTTATTTCATCTTTAATTATTTTCATTGCATCAATTACTAATGAATTTAATTCATCTTCGATTAAAGAAATTTCATTAAATTCATCCGACAAATCATTTATCCCGATACCTTGCTTTTGATTTAAATATTTAATAAATATTGATCTATGTTTAGCCATATCTATTAACCCTAATTGCGATTTTATAGATACTTGGATTGCTTCAGGAAGCTCATTACGATTAAATGGTTCTCCGTCAAATAGCCATTCTACTTTACGTTGATGCTCGAACTTTTGAGAATTCGGATCGAAATAATAATCACTTTTTATAATACCTGTGTAAAATACATCATTGTATGGAACGATGCAATAATCACCTATTTTCATTTGATTAACAAAGCGATCTAATAATCCTACTTTTAAACTTGCATCTCTAGGCATTAAATTTGCCTGGGCTACTACATTTTCAACATCTTTTTTAGTTGAACATCCTGTTAAATCTCCAATGCCCCAATGTACAGCAATAATATTATCCTCTAAGAACTCTGTCATACGGTCTGTTTGATCTGGAAAAGCTCTAACCATCCATAACATAAATCATCATCCCTTTCATTTAACTTAATTAAATACTAACTCTTTAATGTGAAATAATCAAGTTTTTTTTTACATTCATAAAAAAAGACTAACTTATTAACTTAGTAATATCCATAAAAAAAGCGATAATTACTGTTAAATCAGTATTTATCGCTTTCAACGTGTTCCCAAATTGAGATTTGAGAACGTTATTTTGTATGAAGTTGTATGATTTATAAATCTTTTTTCAGCAAACGATTCTAAATATAACGTACATACATATCTGTGACGAATTTTATAGCATCATTTAAAGATTTATTAAAGGCTTCAATATATTCATCTTTAAATAATAAAGGTAATTCAACTCTTAATTGTGTATTTTTAAGGAATTCATTGTAAATTTGGCTGTAACCAAATTTATTGGCTCTTGCTTGTTGTAATGCTTTGTCATAAAGGAGTACAGCAGTAAATTTATTTTTTGAATAATATAAGTAGCGTTGTTTGATAAGCTTTAGAATTTCGGCATTATCTTCTTCAGAGAATTTTCCACCTTTGAATGAGATATATTCCGAACTAATAAGAAAATCTAAAAGTTCATCTGTTAATATATTTTTAAAAAGCCCTGGAAATTCAACATATATATTTTTAATCCCACTACTATATGCGTAGTAACTTTCATCTTTTATATTTGAACTGTAACCATAGCCTTCTTTTAAACGTAACACCAACGCTTCATAACTCTTTCCGTGGATAACTTTCCCCATTTCTTTTGCAATATTAGCAAGTACTTTTAAAAATACGTTTTCTACAACAACTGGATTTTCTAACTGTAATGAGAATACATTATTTGATTTATGTTCATTAAATTCCCAATATATATCTAAGTCTCCATCAATATTGAATTCAAACCTACTATAATTACTTCTTAACTCTAATGAATTAATTAGTAATTTAAATATGTTTTTAATTGCATTACCTGCATTATAATCTTCCCAAAGTTCATCAGGTAAGTCATTCACTAACGCACAAGGAATTGTATATAGAATATCTGACTTAATTTTAGCATTCTCTAATATATCTAATCGTAAGCTTTCTGATTTTTCATCTACTGCCAAAATTATCTGATCTTTAGATAACTGTTTTTTAACTGAAGGCTGTGAAAATCTACCTTTATTCAATGAAGGTTTATTTAATTGTTCAATGAATAAATCAACCTTGTTTTGTAGTAAAACAATAGGAATATTTTTTTTGTAATTTTTCAAACCTTGCTTATAAACTTCACGTAATTTATAAGTGTTAGTATCAGATTCTAAAGGGGCCAACAGTACAGACAGGTCGAATTTTTGGTCATACAAGAGATTTTGGAAGTATTGAGTTTGATCACTATCTATATCATGGAATAATCCTCTTGAGTCGAGCAAGCATACAGTTATATCACCATTTTTGTTAAGTAATCGTTCATTCTTATCTAGGTCACTGATAATCTCACTAACATAGTCATTTAATGGTGAATAAATAAGAATTTCTGACGCCAAAACCTCAATAGATAATTGATTCCCTTCTGCTACATTATTATCTGTGAAGAAATGTTCGATAAAGAAGCTAGAGTCTTCAAGTTTATCTAAATCTATTGTGTTAAAGTAAAAACCATCTTTTGAAATATTATTTTTATCGAAAAATTCAAAAAATAATGACTCTAAATATTCGTTTATTTTGTCTAAAATTTCATAGTAATTTGGAATTTGAATTTCATTGAATTTTATAGAAACATTATTAAAAACGTTGTTCTTTAAAAGATTTGATCGAATTTTAGAATCTTTAAGTTCAAGTTCATTTTTAGCACTATTGTAAATTTCAAAACTATGATTTTGAAAGAATTTTATTTCTTGAAATTTCGAAACAATTTTATCAATAATTTCATTAATAGTACTTTTAGATAAAAGTTTTAAGACAGCTTTTGTATTGTCGTTAGAATTAAAAATTAAGTTAATAGATTCTTTAAATTTATTATAGAATTCCGATTCCGTAGCCTTAAAATTTGCACCTAGATTAACAATTACATCTGAAACAGACTCGATAATGATTTTATTATTATAAAAATCTTTATCTATGAATTCCTCATTAGGTTTAATTGCTACAACTACAGAGTCTTTCAACCACTCAGCGTTACTGTAAATTAATTTTCTATTTCTTAAAGTTGTATTAGTAGTACCAATTATTAATTGAAAAAGTTCATCAGCCCTTTCATCAGAAAATAAGGCCGTAAATAAACTTTTTCCGTTCCCTGTACCACCAATTGTTGCAATAGTAGCAGCAAATTGATTTAATTCTCGATTTCTAAGACTTTCTTTTACTTGTGGTGTCATATTAATTCCTCCTTCATTTTCAAATAAAAAAATCCGTAACTCTCCTCATAAGAAGATTACGGATTTAATAATATCTACGAAAACGAAATAGATAATTAAATAAACGTTCTTCATAACTGATAGAGGATTATTTTCATAAGCGGGTAAGCTTATCTACTTTTCCAAGTTATGGATTAATTTTATAAAATACTACCATATAAGTTTTTTTGTGTCAAATTAAAACTGTAAAGATTTTAAACTGATGAGGGGATGTGAATTAACGTCCTCTCAATCTAATATAAGTGGGTTTCGTTACGCTCACTTTTTTAATTAATAATTTGATAATACTAGAACTGAATGTGGAGGTTATCAGATAGTTAACTCTTTGAACATTCCCAAAGCGTCGTTTGGTAACTTTTCTTTGAGATTCTATTTATATATTATCACCATACAAAACAAGTGGATCGAACGGTCTTCTTTAAAATGATTTTTCGCAGCATCTCAGAGAGTTATTTAATGTTAAAATTGAATCAACCTTGTCTTAAAGGAGAATTTTAATGAAAAAGCTATACAGGAGGGAGGGACAAACATGGGCTTGAAACGTACTATAAAGAGAAAATCTACACAGCCTCACACAAAAGTAACTAATTTTGGATATGATAACACGATTAAGAAAATTGATAAGGCGATTGCTCTGCTTGAACGAAAATAGCTCAATTAGTAAGCTTCGAAATAAAGGATAATATTTACTTACAAATCAAAGTGCCCAAAGCACGTTTGGGTACTTTGATTTGTTTAACGATGTAAATCCTCATAAATCTGACAGAACTCCTTGTAAGACTCTCTAAAAATCAAATCGGTGAGTGCCTTTTGCATGGAGTAACCGCAACTCTCATGCCTTCGATTTAAATTAAGCATAAAAAACTACGGATGTTCTATCATCCGTAATCACTTTCACTAAAAAGGTAAACCGCCCTCTCCCTCCAAGTTGAATAGTGGTTTACTTTTCTCGCTAATCGCTTTTGAAGCACTTTTAACATACCATAAAACGAACGTTTGCTCTACTTTATTTTCTGTATTTTATATTTTCTAGTGTTGGTCGGCTGTAACTATACGTACAATTTTTCCGTTTAGTTGTCAGTACCCCAGGTAAAATAAAATAGATTAAAAACACTCTTTTCCTATTTGTCTTGTGGAGAACGTTTAATATATTCGACAATCTAGTTTATTCACATACCAATTTAATATCGCGATTCAAAGCATGTAGAATGATAATACGAACACGTTATGAAAGGAGCGATTCTTTGCTAGCACAACAAATTAAGCACGATTTAGCAGTAGCACTACAAGACGAATTCAATACACATAAGCTGTACAAGCATGTGGCTCAGACGATACGAATGCTACTTGACGCTCAGCTAGATGAAAAACAATATGTAGAATGCCATTTTAATGACTACATGGTGAAAGCTGGGGTATTTAAGCGTTACGAAAATAATGAACTCTCTATTATTGTTCTTGTATTTCGAGAAAATATTAACGGTGAAATAATGATTCAACTAAATATCGCTGGCAATTGGTTAATCTTGTACAATCAGTTTTCAAATGCAATTATTGAGATTATTGATTGGCGAAAAATAGAGTAGATGCATATTTTGCATCTCTTTTTTTTGCTCAAAATGGGTAGGGGAGATCTAATACATGGATAAATACGAAGGGTGTATGCTGCTATTTATACTATAATAAAGTTAATTTCTAAACAATTAAAAACATGTCTTATGGTGTATTAGAGAATATCGCAGTACACTATTTTTATAATACAATAGAAGAAACATTAAATATTATAGAGGCGATTGTATTATGAAAGAAGAAACAAGAGACATGTTATTATATATTGCATCAGGCTTTTATTCGAGTATGCAACAAACCTCCAGATGCCTAGCTTACTTTTTTATCGTTTTCTATGTTCCGTATGTGCTCGCTCATTGGGTGATGGTAACATATGCACAGGTTGATCCGCTACAATTCATACACGTATATGCGTATACAGTGACGCTGGCATTCCCATTAATGATGATCGTATCGCATTACATTCCAATGGAGCTAAATTTTGAAACGATGCAATTTGAGGTCGTTGACTAAATGGCTCTCAGTTGAATCGGGAATTAACTTTAAAAACAAACTTATCTATCTTAATTCATCTCATGCTTATTGGTCATATAAGATTGATAAGCTTTTTTTATGATTATATACTGGCTATTGCTTTCCCTCTTCATTTTACATATGTATTAATCGTTCGGTCACTAGTATTGTAGAATCGCGGGGTGTAAGCTGTTGGTAAGGGCAAAGCAATGATGATGGCTATACGTTTTTCAACACTTATCGTTTCTGTAATTGCATTGTCATTTGCTATTACTAAAAAAATAAACCGCCCTCGCCCCCAAAGTGAACTGCACCCCGTCAAGTAGACAGTTGAAATAATAAAAAATGTATTAAGCGGCTTGAGTCCTGAATTCTAACGGACTTAAACCGCTTAATCGTTTCTGATAACGATAGTAATTATAAAAATGAAT
>NZ_JANWTB010000010.1:0-168509 GCF_024919535.1 Lysinibacillus sp. A4
TTGCCGATGCAAAAGAAAAGCATGGTATGCGATGGACAACCTTAAGAGGTCTGAAAAAATTGTCCATGCAGGCGATGCTTACTTTTGCTGCCATGAATTTAAAGAAACTGGCTACTTGGACGTGGCAAGTAGCTTAAGAGAGCAACTATGCTCGAAGCGTATGTTGTATTTGGTAATGTATGACCAAATATCAAGACGACATAGGAAGAAAAATGATAAAAGCCCTTGAGAGTGAACTTCTCGAGGGCTTTTGTCTACAGTCTGAAACCACTCAGTAGAGTGGTTTATTTTTTATATTAAGAACAAAATAAGCATTTAATAACAATAGGGTTAAAATTATTGGTTTTTATTTTTAAGATAAATACTTCCAAATTACAAATAATTTAAAGGGAATAAAAATGAAAGAGCTGTTAGATACAGTTGTTATTGGAGGAGGGCAGGCTGGAAGTGAGCGCGTTTTTTTATTTTATAATTACCGTTTGTGTTCTAATCTGTCAAAGGCACAATATTTAACTGATAATCAATCTTAATATCCATCTTCTTGAATATTTCAATCCATTCTTTTTCATCCATTGGTTTTGAAAAAGGTTTTAATGTATGAATACCTAGCTGTAATGGATCTACCTTTAATTCTTGCATCTTTTTTATTAGCTCTTGTGTTTGTTTTTCAAGTTTGAATTGGATTTCTTTTTTCAAATCTTCTAATTCCTTTGGTTCAAAAATTTGCTTTTCTCCCCGGTATTCTTCAATTCTCGAGTCTAAATTCACTGTATAGGTCATTGTAGACAAGCTATTATTGATCTCTACTTTCGTATTAGACCTAACATGACCTAGAACAACTTCTAAATCTGGGATTGGCAGAACTGATAAGTAGTAATCATCTTTTAACAGTTGGAAGATGCGATCATCAAAAGTTGTTATTATTTCAACTAGTTTATCATTTTGAAACAGGGCTGTACCTTCATAACTGATAGCGTCATTTTCTATTTTAAATACAGGTAAGAAAGGATCTGAATAAGGCGTATATAATAAATTTTTAAATTCATGTAAATTAACAACGCTAATTTCGCCCTGATTCTTTTCCTCATAATGCTTCAGCATTCGGTAAAAAGAGTAATCAAGATTGTCTTGTTTATCCAATTGATTTTCCAAGTAACCTTCAAAATTTCCTTTTACAACAACTAAATAAATTCTTAAAGAAATATCAGGATCATTTAATAACACATTAATAATGGACATAATTCCTTCTTTACCAATGTCTTCATTAATAATCAGCATTCTCATTTGCCCAGATTTCATTTCCTGGTAAAAGTTTGAGTTAAAGACCATTAATCCTTCTTTTATTAAGCTTACTTCTCGCGTCATCACACTCTTTTTTTCTTTGCTTAGAGGAGGCAATATCGTACTAATTTTTATTTTACCTTCATCCCCTTTACGAAGTGATAAAAATGTGACTGGAGCAAGCTCTTCAATAATGTTATTTTCAGTAAATGGGGCACATCCAGTTAACCATACTGCAATAAATAAAATTGAGAATTTTTTAGCAATCTTCTTTCGTAGTATCATGTTTATGAACTCCCTTTATCTTCATAGCTACGATAATAATAATTGGAACCGCAAAATAACTTAAGCTTCCTGCAATAATTTGAAGATTAAGTAAAACAACTTGTTTTTCATCTGACTTCCAAATCCATTCATTCACAAGTAACATTCCAATAAAAATTATAAATACACTGAAAAAAAAGCCTATACGACTGGAAGGTTTATACACTTTCTCGTTAACTACTTTAGATGCTCCATAAAAAAACAGAAGAAAAATTGATCCCGCAAAGACGATGTTAAATAATTCTAAGGCAAGCATGACCATATCAATACGTTCAATTACTGGATTTTGAAAGTAACGGGCCATAGTGACAATTGGAAATGGGGTTTTGCTTAAATAATTGGAACCGAAATAGAATAAGGATGCCATATAAAAGGTTACATACTCTATAACGGTTAGCGCATTTCCATAAGACAAATAACGAAATGTCCTATTATTTGCTTTAAACCATGGTCCTAAAAAAACCAGAAATTCAGGCCCTGAAAAAGAAGATAATATTAATAATATTCCTTTCCAGGAATCCCTTGTTAATTCCATTGGAATAATAGGGTACAAATCACTGAGATGAGCTATTGGAGGAAAGAAGAAAAATACAAAGAATAAGAACATCCAAAATGTACAAAAAAAAGAAATTATGACAAAACGTATCGTTTTTCCAACACCCTTCCAAGCTACATACAAACAAGTCAACAGTATAAAAAAGATAAGCCAATTGGAATCTGTAGCTGGAAACATAAATATTTGTACTATTTCGGTGAAGCCTAACATAATAACGAAAAGTTTAAGCAGGATAAAGAACAGACCGACCAAAGAAAGAAAACGTACAAGTTCTTTTCCGAATAATTGGACAAATCCGTTATAACCGTCGCTAGAAAACCGGGTTAAAAACCATCTGGATAAAAGAAGAATGTTTAGTTGGGACAATAAGCCGACCAATATAATAACCCAAACCATATATGGATGGATTAAATACCTCGGCATAATTAAGAAAAAGTAAAGTAATTGGAGGCGATTAACCATCAACATGATATAGAACCCGTTATAGGTTTCATTCTTATTAAATAATTGAAGGGCTTCCATCAGTTCATCTCCTAGCTTGATATCTTTTCTTCTTCAGTGGTTTAAGATGTTCCGGCCGTTCCTTCATTTTAACTAAAGGCCCTCTAATGAATAAATCAAGCCAATCTTTTCCGTAGAAAGGAGCTACAGGAGATAAATATGGCTGCCTTAGTGAAGATAATCCATTAAGGTGAGCTAAAATGATAATCATCGCAAGAACAATCCCTATAATCCCTAGAAACGAAGAACACACAAGAAGAATGAATTGAATTAATGAATTTGCCTTTGTCACAAGGTAATTAGGAACAAGAAAGGATGCGATAGTTGAAATCCCTACCATGACAATTAACACTTTACTAGCCAAACCAGCCTCAACTGCGGCTTGACCAATTACAATCCCCCCAATAACCCCAAGTGTTTGACCAGTCTTTGTTGGCATCCTTAAACTTGCTTCTTTTATAATTTCAATAAAAATCAACATTATAAATGCTTCCCAAAAAGGAGTGAATGGAAGCTTGCTCCTTGATTCCACCAAGACGAAAAGCGTTTGTAAAGGAATCATTTGATAGTGATGAGTTGTTAGTGCCACGTAGAAGGGAATTAATGTGATAGAAAGAATAAAACTTACATATCTTATGATGCGCAAAAAACTCGCAACGACCCATCGATTAATATAATCCTCTGGTGATTGGAACAAATGAAACATAGTAATTGGGGCAACCAGCGCAAAAGGTGTATTGTCTACCAGGATCGAAATTTTTCCTATTCCCAGAGAATAAGCAACAACATCAGGTCGGTCAGTCTGCTGAAACTGAGGAAAAATACTGTCTGGATTTTCCTCAATAAATGCAGCTACTTGAGATGATTCAAAGAAGAGATCATAATTAATTTCCAAAATTTTCTTTTTAGCAATTGAAACAAATTCTGGATTGGTCAGTCCTTCTATGTACAATAAGACAACATTTGTCTCACTTAAAGAACCGACGGTGAACTTCTCTGTTTTCAGTTCATGTGTTGGAATGCGTTTCCGAATAAGCGTAATATTTTGTTCAAGCTGTTCACTGAAGCTGTCTTTTGCTCCTAATAGGATGGTTTCGGTATCCGATGGCTCAATTGCACGTCCAAGGGGATTTTTTAATGGGATAGCGAACCAAAGGTTTAACGAAGTGTCAAATAACACAACAGATCCTGTAAACAGCTGCGTTTTTGCTTCATTTAAAGTAGAAATGGAGTTTATTGTTGAATGAACAAAGCATTCTTGAATGGACTGTTTGGAACAATTAGATAAAGGTTTTACAATGCTTTCATTTAATCTTTCTTGGTCAATTAAGGTTCTTATGTAGATAAGAACAACGTGTTGATTTTCAGAAATGTTAAGCTCGACAAATTCAGCATCATCCATTTGAACGAGGGCTTTTTTTAGAGACTCTATTGATATTTTTAATTCTACGTTTGATTGAGAAATAGGCTTATTTTCATTTGATTGTATTTTCCGAAACATGTACATTCCTCATCTCTATAAAAAAATGCATCTTTGAAAGTACGGTAAAATTCCATATTAATTCGATTTTTAGCTCTTTGAATGTTAAGTATTTATACAACATAACCACCTAAGACATCAAAGGTGTTCCATACAACAAGCCTTACGCTCCATCCATTCTTCTAACAATTGGGGAGTACAAGAGCATTAATGAGCTTTTAAATAATTTCACTCGAATATAACTAGCTAATAGGGAGTCGCTGACGTCAAATTGTAACGCTTCTATTTGCCACTATCATAACGATTTGTATGATTCAACATTTAGCTTTACCAGATACGGATGGATTTACACACCAGCAAGCTCCATTATTAAATATCTTACTTTTTTTCCGCTATTATTTTTGCTGACTAATGGCACTATGAATATTGCTAGTGATAAAGAATCAGGCTGGCTTGGGTAATAACGAAAATATTTATAGATGAGTCAATAGTTCTTAACCCACGAAGTATATTGTAATATGTGTAGTCTTAGCAGGAGTTATCCTGTGTTTTTTATTATCGTCTAAGGGCTAAGTAAATGGATTTTCTTTAAAAAAGACCTTGGACAAAAAAGCATTTTTTATAGGGGAATACCATCGTATTAAGCAACATACTTTAGGTAATCGAAAAAAACATTTTATGTAAATATTAATTGAGAAGAATTATTTATATATTTTATAGTGCTAAATGCAAATTTTCATCACCAAAAATAATTGTTTGGGAACATTCAAAAAGCCACGAAACGCCTTCATATCAGCGTTTCGTGGCTTTCATTTTAAAATCGTTTGTGAGCTCGTTATTCAACTGAAGTTTTATCAGCATTTTCTTTCAAAAATTCTCTGAAATTATCTCCCCAATCACAAATGGAATTTACAACAGGTTCTAAGCGTAAACCAATTTCACTTAGTTGATACTCTACTCTAGGAGGCACAACAGGGTATACATCTCTAACAATGATTTGATCTTCTTCTAATTCCCTTAATTGTCTAATTAACATACGTTGATTGACATCGGGAAGGTATCGCTGTATTTCACTTAACCTTAAAGGAGACTGTTGGAGTAAACACCATATAATAGCTATTTTCCAACGTCCGCCTATAACGGATAAAGCCAAATCTTTGCCAGTGAAAAAAGTTTTTTCTTTATAATGGATTTCCATATATTGTTACCCCTTTACTATTAATGTTTCATTTATAGTGACAAAAAAGTCAGTATTGTATAGTTTATCATAAAGTGTAATCATGGGAAAAGTAATTATTAGTAAGGAAAAGAAAGAAGGTATTCATTTGAAGAGTAGAGCTGCTGTGGCATTTAAACCAGGTGAGCCACTAGAAATTGTAGAAATAGATGTTGAAGAACCAAAGGCAAAAGAGGTATTAGTAAAAATTCTATATACTTCTGTCTGCCATACAGATGCATTTACCTTATCAGGTGATGATCCAGAAGGCGTATTTCCTGCTGTACTAGGTCATGAAGGTGCTGGGATAGTCATTGCTGTAGGTGATGAAGTTACTTTAGTAAAACCTGGGGACCATGTTATTCCACTATACACGGCTGAATGTGGAGAATGTAAATTCTGTCGTTCTGGTAAAACAAACCTATGTAGTGCAGTACGAGAAACTCAGGGTAAAGGTTTAATGCCTGACGGAACAACTCGTTTCTCATATAATGGTGAACCTATTTATCACTACATGGGAACAAGCACATTCAGTGAATATACAGTCGTGCCTGAAATCTCTTTAGCGAAAATTAACAAAGAAGCGCCGCTTGATAAAGTTGGTCTATTTGGATGCGGTGTTACTACAGGGATTGGCGCTGTACACAACACAGCAAAAGTGCAAGAAGGAGCTGTGACAGCCGTATTTGGTTTAGGAGCCATTGGATTAGCTGCTATTCAAGGTTTGGTTCAAGCAAAAGCAAGCCGAATTATTGCTATTGACTTAAAGGAGGATAAATATGAATTAGCTAAAAAAATGGGTGCAACTGATTTTCTAAATCCATCTAAATTTGATAAACCAATTCAAGAAGTCATTGTTGAAATGACGGATGGAGGAGTAGATTATAGCTTCGAGTGTATTGGAAATGTTGAAGTAATGAGGTCTGCTCTGGAATGTTGTCATAAAGGTTGGGGTGAAAGTACGATTATCGGTGTAGCAGGCGCAGGTAAAGAGATTCATACTCGTCCATTTCAACTAGTAACAGGTCGAGTATGGCGTGGTTCTGCCTTTGGAGGTGTGAAAGGCAGAACGCAGCTTCCAGGAATGGTTGATGATTATATGAATGGTGAAATCGATATCGATTCGTTTATCACACACCACTTAAACTTTACAGACATCAATGAAGCATTTGATTTACTTCATAAGGGGGAGTCCATTCGTACGATGTTAACATATGGAGAGTGAGAAAGTGAGTCTTAAACTTATTGAAAAACATCGCTCTTTCGGCGGTGAGCAATATAAATACCGTCATTATTCACAAAGTTTAAAATGTGATATGACATTTAGTATCTACTTACCAGCAAATAAAGAAGAAAAAAAAATCCCCCTAATTTGGTGGCTATCTGGCTTAACTTGTACAGATGATAATTTTAGTCAAAAAAGTGGATTTCAAAGATTAGCTGAAAAATATCAAGTGGCAGTAATTATTCCGGATACTTCACCACGTGGGGATAATGTTGCTAATAATGAGGGATGGGATCTTGGACAAGGGGCAGGTTTTTATTTAAATGCGACACAAGATCCTTGGGCAAAGCACTATAACATGTATACGTATATAGTAGATGAATTAACTGCCATTGCGACATCTTTAATACCTCATTATTCAGGTGAACAAAGTATAATGGGTCACTCCATGGGGGGACATGGCGCATTAGTGATTGGTATGAAAAATGCTACCATATTCAAAGCGATTTCTGCCTTTTCGCCTATTTCAAATCCTAGTGAAGTCCAATGGGGAATAAATGCGTTCTCAACTTATTTAGGTGAAGATAAAGCTTCCTGGAAAGAATGGGATGCGTCAGAACTGGTCAAAGAAGCTGGTATGCCGCCTATTCTCATTACGCAAGGAATGCAAGATGAGTTTTATCCAAAACAATTAGACGAAACAAATTTTTTAAAGAATGCAAGGGAAAATAATCAGGTAGTACATTACAAGAAAGCTGAAGGTTATGATCATAGTTATTTCTTTATTGCAACTTTTTTAGAGGAGCATTTCGCTTTCCATATGGAGTACTTAAGATAATTTCTTTTATATCCACATTTTAGCAGAATGTGGATATTCTCGATCATTTCCTTTTGTCGTGCATTGCAGGTAACTAAATAATATATAAGAAACAGCTGAAGGGGTGAGCAAATTGGGGGCTATTTTTAAAATGGATTATAAAAAAATGTTAGTTAATGACCATGTGAAACCATACTTATTAAAAGCTCATTATGGGATTGAAAAAGAAAGTAAACGAGTAGATTTATCCGGAAATTTAGCTAAAACGGATCATCCTAAAAGTATTTCTCAACAAGATGACCATCCGTATATTCAGCGGGATTTTTCAGAATTACAGATGGAATTAATTACACCTGTTACTGATACATTGAACGAACTTTTTGATTATTTAGCAGCAATCCATGATGTTGCTTATCGTTCTATGGGTGAGAATGAAATGCTTTGGCCATTAAGCATGCCGCCACAGTTACCAGAGAAAGACGAAGATATTGTAATGGCGAAATTGAAAAGTGCTGAAAATGTTCGATATCGACAATCATTATCGAATTCTTATGGCCGTCGTAAACAAATGCTTTGCGGTGTTCATTTTAACTTCGAGTTTGGCGATGAGTTAATTCAAGCATTATTTAACGCACAATCGGAGATTAAAGAGTATCAGCATTTTAAAACAGAGATTTATCTAAAAGCTACAAGAAACTATTTGCACTATCGATGGTTAGTTACTTATTTTTATGGAGCTTCTCCTAGAAGTGAAAAGAATTTCTTTGAAGAAAATTTATTGAATGAGGTAGTAAGAAGCATTAGAAGCAGTAAATATGGTTATACGAATTCGAAAGATGTTCAAGTGTCATATAGTAGTATACAGAATTATGTATCAGACCTTTCTTCAATGGTTAAAAGAGGGCTTCTATCAACAGAAAGAGAATTTTATTCACCTGTCCGTTTAAGAGGAGGACATCATGTTTCAGAACTAGAGGATAACGGTATTAAATATATTGAATTGCGAAATATAGATTTAAATCCTTTTGAAACATACGGCATTAGCTATGAACAAGCAGAATTTCTCCATCTTTTCTTAATTTATTTACTATGGAAAGATGAAGGGGAAAATAGTGATGAGTGGGTAAAAATAGGCGAATGTTACAATAATATAGTGGCTCTTGAGCATCCATTAGAGCATACACAATTTGAAAAAGAAGCAAAAAAAATGATTGATGAGATGAAACATTTAGCAACAATTTTAAATTTGACTATTTCAGATACGTTATTTGTTCATCTGAAAGAAATGCTAATGGATCCAAGTAAGACTTTAGCTGGAAGACTTTTTGAAGAAAGTGAAAAATGCAGTCAACGTCAATTGGCTACGTCGATTGCTAAAGAAAATTATAAAAAATCATGGGATAAGCCATATCAATTAGCAGGATTTACTGACATGGAGTTGTCTACTCAGATTTTAATGTTTGATGCGATCCAACAAGGAATCCAAGTAGAAATCTTGGATCGACAAGACCAATTTCTGAAGCTGAAATTAAAAGAACATGTTTAATATGTAAAAAATGGTAATATAACAAGTAAAGATAATTATGTATCCACTTTAATTATGGAAAATAAAACAGTAACAAAGAAAATTCTTCAACAACATGGATTTCGTGTGCCGAAAGGGAAGGAATTTCAGACAATTGAACAGGCTCTACGTAGCTATGATCTCTTTTCCTCCAAACCTTTTGTTGTGAAGCCGAAAACAACAAACTATGGATTAGGAATATCAATCTTCAAAGAAGGCTCAAATTATGAAGATTATCAAAAAGCCATTATATTAGCATTTAAAGAAGACTCTTCCATATTAGTAGAAGAATTTCTAAAAGGAACAGAATATCGATTTTTTGTATTAAATGATCGAGTAAAAGCTGTTTTACTAAGAGTTCCTGCGAATGTTAAAGGTGACGGTAAACATACAATCGAAGAGTTAGTCATGCAAAAGAATCGTAACCCGTTAAGAGGAAGAGACCATCGGACACCTTTAGAAATTATCCAGTTAGGTGAATTAGAGAATCTTATGCTTAAAGCTCAAGGATATCAAGTCAATTCGATTCCTAAAATGGATGAAATCATCTTTCTGCGTGAAAATTCCAATATTAGTACAGGTGGAGACTCGATTAATGTGACGGATCTAATTCCTGATGATTATAAAAAAATAGCAGTGGATGCAGTAGCTTCATTGGGAGCTAAAATTTGTGGTATTGATTTGATTATTGAAAATGGTAATAAAAATGCTTATGGAATTATTGAAGCCAACTTTAATCCATCTATGTATATGCACATCTATCCATATAAAGGAGAGACTCGACGTTTAACTATGCATATCATACATTATTTATTTCCTGAACTATTGCTTAGTCAGTCAAATTAGGGGCACCACTAGCGAAATGCGGATTTCCGACGTTAAACTGTTGAGTAACAAGTGATAATAAAGTAATTTGATGTTCCAATCTCAAATATTTTAACCACGTCCTGAGTAAGGACGTGGTTTTAAATGCTGTGTATATAATGCTATACTATGCAAATGTTAAACGATTGAACGATTATGTGATAATTAACTTCGTTTTTCCTTATAGTTTACGGGTCGCAGATAAGACACTTTGTTTATTTGTAAACGGTTATGATAGATTAAAATTAGTAAAGAAAGAATAAACCAATATAAAAGGGTTTCATATTGCGCTGTGTGAGAGCAATCGAGTTGACCAAAGGTACGTGAGACTGAATGTCACTGCGTTTTACATCACTCTGATTTAGTGGTAAATACTTAAAATACAGTATGTACAGGGAAAAGTAAGAATGTCCGGACATTCTTGTCCTTTTTATTTTTTTAAAAAATGAACTGTCTGGACTTTCTTGTCCTTTTTAGCTTTTGAAATTGTGAGTTTGTCTGTAGTTTCTTGTCCAAAAAGTAGGGAATTATCTTACGTCTGGACTTTCTTGTCCAAAATGTCTGTAGTTTCTTGTCCGTATACAAGTGTGTAAACTTTGTGTCCAGATTTTTATAATTTTCCATTAAATTGTGAATGTGCGTACTTTGTGTCCCGAAATGAGACATCTTTGTGTCCTTGTACATATGGGTAGTTGATGAATCAAGGCCCTCCTCCACGCAAAATAATTTTAGTTTACATAATATAAATTATAGGAAGTTATATTTCATTGAAAAGTATACTAATAATAGTGAGACAAAATGAATGTAAAAGGTCACATAGGTTTTGGACACCAAAATTTACCTTTTCAACTTGATTTATTGTATGATTAACTACTTATAAAATAAACAACATGGAAGTTCAGTATAATTTCTTCTGAAGAACAAGATTAAATAACCAGTCGTCAAATAAATTTCGACAACTGGTTAGGTGTATCCTTTTTCGACTGTAATATATCAGTAGTTTTCACTGCTACCTGTAGAAAGGACAAATAGTAGTTTTACCGAAGCAAGATATTAGCTTCTTTTGCAAATTCATTACTGTTTTTTATGACCAAATTAGCCGTTTCACTCGGATGGCTAAGAGGAAAATGATGTCCATATGGAACAAAATCAACCTTACCCAGATGTGAAGGAGCACAATAGCCTCTGTCAGCATCCCCCCAAATAATGTGAAGATTATACGTTGTTACTTCATTGAAATCACCTTGAACGTTTTTCGATAGTAAAGTGTTAAGCTGAACGGTAGTATTTAAAATTCTAGGAGAAGTAAAACTTTTACTTAGTTTTTCAATATAATGTTCAGGGATGCTCTCTGTATTTTCAAATAAACCATTACTTAATAAGTATCGCTCTATCAAATGAGTAGTTGCCAATTTCAATGTCCATTTGTTCATAAATTGAGGAACATTTATCGATGTAGCATTTTTTTTAGTAATAGGTGGCTGAAGTAAAGTAATTGTATACTTCTTATCTATGTACTTTTGTACTAATGCTTCCAAAAGAATATACGCACCAAATGAATGGCCAATTAGATGGGCGCCGTTAGTAGCTTTCTCCAATAACTTTTTTACTACATTCAAATAGATATTTAAAAGATTTTTCTCTCGTTTAAAAGGAGAACGTCCCAAACCTGGAAGATCCAAGATCCATACAGGTTGACCCGTTTTTTCATGAAGCTCTAGCGCTAAAGGAAATAAATCCTCCCCATCACTCAATAAACCATGTAATAAAATAAACGGTTTTCCCTCTCCGTGTAATTGGTAAAGGGTATTGTTATCGCATAATGTTCGCTCAAATAAATGATGATGCTCCCCATTTTGATACATCAATCGATAATCCAGATCAGCTACTACGGCAGGGAAAAAGTTCATGACACTCATCCTCTTAAACCAATCTCCCCCCCTCATGGTTTTCACCGAACCATTTGAAAATGTTCGTTTTGTGATAAAATTCAGTCCATCAGAAGGAATGTTTGTTATTTTACTTACTCCACTTTTCATTATTGTTTTCATAAGCGGCATTGGAACAGAGATTTTTGGTGCTCTCATATTCATACTTTCCGACATAACACCTAATAATTCAGCAATGTTCGGATCGTTCTCTTTGTCATCAACAAGTGTATATGTTTGAATAGACGGCTGCTCCAATCTGAAAACCTGCACAATAAACTTCGCAAACTCATCGTTTGAAATCAGTGGCAACCTATATCCCTTATCTCCAGGAATCACTGGCATGAGCCCTCTTCGCATACTTGTCACAAGCAAACCTAATCCTGCTATCTGCTCTGTACTCCCTGTTTTACTACTACCAACCACAGTTGGCGGATTAATGACAGACAGCGGATAACCTACTGCTGATGCCTGTTGACGGATATAAAGATCTGCTAAAAATTTTGTTTTCTCATATGGATTTTTTATTTTTAAAAATTTGTTTCCTTCTTTAAATACATCTATCGTAACCTTGCTATTATTATCATCAAAGGGACTCATGTAACCTACAACATGAATAAATTGCTGTAAGCCCTTCAATTGATGAATACTTTTAGCGAATTCACTAATATGTTTGGCGCCATTCAAAAATACAGAAGTTGCCTCTTTGTTTGTCGCTTGAATATCCATGGAGCCTCCTGCGTGAATAATCACATCCGTTTTCAATACCAATTCCTTATCTTCAGCACTTAGACCTAAGTCTATTTTCGTTAAATCACCTTCAATAAAGTGCATATTTTCCTCTTTTAAGATGCCTCTTTCCTGAAAAATCTGTGTTGCTTTACTTTTCGACCTCACTAAAAGAAGAATGTTCACATCCTCTTTGACTAATTCCTTCACTAATTGCTTTCCAATAAAACCTGTTCCACCCGTTAAAAATACTGTTCTCATAAAAATCCTCCTAGTAGTACTGTTTAGTACTAATTTGATGTAAAAAAAATGCTTCTTTTACCGAAGCAAGTTAAACAAATGATCTGCTGTTTTCATGATTACAGTTGCATCCTCTAGTGTCTCTGAAATAAATAGCGCTCCTTCAAGATTTGTAATAAAAAGAGATGCAACCTCGTCAATATTTATTGTCTTTCTAAATTCACCATTCTCTACCCCTTGTTTAAGGAATAGAGAAACTTTCGTTTGTAAGCCTTTAAAAAAAAGACCTATTTTTTCTTTTACTTTTGTGGCATTTGTAGGACTTTGAATATAAAGCGTAATAAATGGACAGCTCCCCTTATATTCTCTCGTCTGAACTCCTTGTGTTATTTGCTTTAAAAACAGTTTGATACGATCTTCAACTAATAAATGATTTTGAGATAGTAAGTCATCTATTGCAGATTGATACATTTCAATCCAATAATCAACGACCCCTTCCAACAATTCTTCCTTATTAGAGAAGTGATAATACACATTAGACTTTGAAACTTTGCTTACACGAACTAATTCATCCATGCTTGTATAAGCAAACCCTTTTTCTAAAAATAATGTTGCAGCTACTTCAATTACACGTTTTTGATTCATTAATTTTACCTTTGTCATAATTAGTACTATACAGTACTACAATGGGTGTTGCAAGTATTTTTGTGAGTTTAAAAAAATTTTGATCAATAAAGCGAAACTTTAATTGATTTTAAAAATGTCATTTTGAACAAAGCTGAACGGATCCCCAAAACTGTTTTGGATGGCTTGTAATTTTTCACATGCTTTTATGCCCATTAAGGATGATTGATAAAATTGATTCATTAATACCCTTCATTCAATATAAAAACTCCATTTTGATTGAAGAGGATCAAAATGGAGTGTATTTACCATAATTTTTTATTATCCCTAGCTGTTATTCAAACAATGGCATCATATGTTTTCTAATCAATTCAACACGATCCTTGGCACGTGGCATAAAGCGCGAAGCAATCGAAATGACCATCTTCTTTTGAGGATTTATGAATATTACATTTCCACCATCCCCCAAAGCTGCATAGCAATCATCAAGTATCCACCACAAATAACCATAGGTCAGCTTTCCTGATCGACTTTGTACTTTAGTGCTGTCCTCTATCCATTGAGAAGAAAGGATTTGGCGACCGTTCCATACACCCCCATTTAAATAGAGCTGACCTATTTTGGCCATATCCCGGGTTGTTAACGTAAGTCCCCAACCAGCGGTATTTACTTCCTTAGGATCTACTATCCAGCCAGTGACATATTTATCCTTCAGAAAAGCGAAATAGTCTTCTTTATTTTGTATAGTTGTATTTGTGGGAGCTTTGATTGCAAGAGGTTTAAACAAGTTTTCTGTAGCGAAATCAAGAACAGATTGACCAGTGGCAGTTGTAAGAACACCTGATAAAATATGTGTGCCAACGGTAGAATAGTTAAACACCCCAATACTACCTTTGCCCCCTAGCAAATCCAATGCAGCTTTTACCCAGTCATCACTTGAATATACTTTCGTATAAGGTTCTGACTTGTATTTATAGGGTGCAGTCATTGACAACAAATTTGTTATGGTGATGTTTTGAATGGTTTTTTCGCCACGTTTCACTGTATAATTTGGAAAAAAATCTAACACATGCTGTTCTATATTTTTCATATATCCTTTATCAATTGCTATTCCAATAAGAATGGAGATGATACTTTTAGTGACAGATGCTATATGCAAAGCATCATCTTGGGTGTACCCATCAAAATATTTTTCGTAAATTAAATGATTATCTTTTCTAATAGCGATGCCTGCTATATTGGCATACTCTTTTTCTATTAAATCTTCAAAGTTATTCATCATTCTGATTGTTAGGGTTTGACACATTGACGTCAGCTATATCAATCCCCATCCTTTCGCTAAAATGAATCATCAATATTGGTGTAATAAAGAATAATTTATTATAAAAAATTATTCAATTCTTTTCTTTTTTCCAGCTAGTGTGATAACAAAAAAACGTTAATCCTTGTTCGATTAACGTTACGGTTTCTTTTTATCTATCTTCATTTTCATAATATGCTTCATTCGCATGTTTCTGATCTGTACCTTTAAGGTATGCTAGGATCATTTTAGGACGTTTAAGTAAAACCCAGTCTCCATGCTTATCAAATTTTCTGCTGGAAGTGATCATTCCATTTTGAATTGTTCCGTATTTTTTTTCGTTCTTTTTTCCCCAATCTTTTAATCGTTTAGCAAAATCGGCATCTTCTGCCATGAGCATATTTTCATTAAATCCATTAATTGCTTGAAAATCTTTTTT
Source organism: Lysinibacillus sp. A4 (assembly GCF_024919535.1). Classification (NCBI taxonomy): domain Bacteria; kingdom Bacillati; phylum Bacillota; class Bacilli; order Caryophanales; family Bacillaceae; genus Lysinibacillus; species Lysinibacillus sp. A4. The sequence continues at coordinate 15,089 of NZ_JANWTB010000010.1, forward strand.
GTAGCACCAAAAGATGCCTACAGAAATTGCACCATATTTTAAAAATAGTGGTCCGATTAATAACAAAGCCGAAACAAAAATTCCTAAGGACATTCTTTCAAACTTTCCTGTAACGCCCCCGCCAATGTACTTACCTGTGCTTAAGTTCTCCACTGCCTTCGATAACACATGTTCGTTCATCTGTGTATCGGCATCAATTGTGACGATGATTTCCCCTCTTGCTATATCAACGCCAGCGTTCCTAATCTTCGAAAGGTTCTTATCGCTATTTTTTAGTAAGATACAATTATACGATTTTGCAATTTCCTCTGTTCTATCTGTACAGCGATTTAAAACAACAATAATCTCTACTTGATTTTGAAAGGATTTGGAAGCCTTTAAAATAGATTCTAAGCATTTTCCAATGTATTTTTCTTCATTATGGGCTGGTATGACAATCGAAATTTTTATATCCTCTTTCTTTTGCACTTCTAAAGAGTTCTCCATGTCGTACATACAGCTCCTCCCTTTTATATGTCATCTGCATTTATAAAATAAACCAGCTGATCAGTCCACTTGTTGTCCTCGTATATGAATCCTTTCCTTGTGCATTCATAAAGCATCCCAACATTTTCTGCTAATTTTATAGATGCCGTATTGTCGAGGTTTATATGAGCTTCTATTCGATGATAATTTAATTTTTCAAATGCTAGATCAATCGCTGCCTTTACAGCCTCTTTACCATAACCTTTTCTCCAAAAATGATTATGAATGGTATACCCGATCCTAGCCCATTGAAATTCTTCCCTCATAATGGTTGAAAAGTCTACAAAACCAATATGCATATTATCTGTTTTTCTAAACACGCCAAATACATACACCTTATCATCCTCAGCCATCTGATGATGCTTAGTAACTAAATCACCAAACCATTCTTTCGTACAGATGCTCATATCTAATTTACCTTCATCGTATTTATGCTGAGAAGGTAAACGATTTTCATATTGCGTTAGCCAAGAAGAGTAATCTTCCTCTTCCATTAATCGAATAATTAATCGTTCTGTTTTCGTCATTATCTTAGTCAATCGAACACCTCATACCTTTCTAAATAGCGATTCATGGAAGTAGTTTACTAGGCTTCTTCGTCTGCAGAGGGGCCGTAGATGCCTGGTACTGGAATATCGAGAAGTCGCAAGTATACCCCAAGCTGTGCCCGATGATGGATCATGTGGCTTAATCCGAAGTTGCGGAACGCAATGGCTCGGGGCTCCTGGCGAATAATATGATCACCGTGACGTAGCGTCCATTCCTCTCCGAGCGTTTTCTCATCACATTCAGTAAGCATCATTTCCACTTTTTTTACGTTTGCATCGAACTCATCCAGAATGTCAGCTCGCTTTTCTAATGCCTCTCGGCGCAACGGAACGGTGGAAAGATCAAAGTCTGAGTACTGTAAAATAGCCATTTGCCAGTTTAGCAGATTGATTAGGTGCGTGGCCAGACCTCCTAATGTCATTGATTTCTCATGTGGCCTCCATGTCATATGCTCGTCGGGCAAGCGTTCCAGCATGCGACGAGTAGAAGCCAATTCCTGTGTTGTATCCCCAACAATCAATTGTTTAACCATAAAATCCCTCTCCTCCCTTTTAATCAGCATACTATAAATTCCATTCAAGGGGAAAGCTCTCAGAAAAGTTTTTATGCTACGGTTAAACCTTTTTAGACTGTTAGAATTTGTAAATATTTTGAGGGTTTTGCAGTTTGAAGAAATATTCAGAAGGGAATATACTAGATTGAACAAAAAGGGGTGAAGATAAGGTGAAAATAAAAACAATTTTGTTGTTAATGCTTTGTTCTTTAGCGTTAGTTGCTTGCAACGATCAGAAAGAAGCATCAAAGGTGATAGAAATTCAAGAATTAATTAATTTCGATGAAGTGCAACCTGATACTTTACAACAAATCTCCGATGCGAAAGATATTAAAATTATAGAAAAAACATTTAAAAAAGCTAGAGAATTCGGTGAGGTCGATAACGACATTGCTCCGCAGTACAAAATTAAACTAAACGATGATGAATACTATCTATGGATTGATAATACAATCACTGGGACAATAGCAAACGTAAACAGTAGAAATATGTTTTACAATATCCTAGCTACCGATGAATTTAAAGAGGCCATTAATTATCGAGAGCAAAATAAATGATTTTTAAATAATAGTAGCAACAATCTGTAGTAATATAGATTGTTGCTATTTTTTTAGGGTATGTTCCATATTATCTAGCTTCATGTTGCTGGGAATGTTCTCTCACTTTTTCAACGGACATAGAGCCCCTCCGTATTAGCAACCTTTTCTAATAACTCAAGATTATGTTGGCTGTAAATTAAAAAGGCTAAGCCATTCCCACTAAATACAATATTCTCCTCAGGTAAAATAAAATGTAAATGGAGATGGTCCGAAACAGCTAATTTTATTAGTGAAATTAACATTGTGTATTCATCAATGTTTAATAAAATGCCTTCTGTAAGATCTTTAGGTATAATTTTATTCCACTCATTCTCGTAGACTTTATAATACAATTGATCCTTATATAAAGGTTCTGGTAAATAATAAAATGCATAAAATTGAGATGATTTTAACCACATCAATTCAAAAAAACTCTCAAATTTTTCTAGGCTTTTCTGGTATGAATGATAATCCTGCGTTTTTTGTTGGAAATCGACCATCTCTAATTTATCGAAGAATACTTCTACTTGACTATATTTTTCATTACTTTTTATCTGATAAGGGTAAATATCAAGTATTTTAGCACTTCCATAATCATACAATTGCTCTAGTAATTCTTCTAATTTTTTACTGTCTTTATTAGTTGCTTCCTTGCAAATACAATCGATTATATTTTCTAATGACATACCTTTTGACTCCTTTAATTCCTTCTTCAGCACGGTAAAAGAAAAATGTAACGATCCTAGTATACCATCTTTCCTTTGTTGCACCATGCCAGCGTTTTACAAGCTATGCAGCTTTTCCTTCTTCCTGATACCAGCCCTCCCCATCTGTCATTAATAAAACTTGTCCAACTTTATGGTAGTGCTTTTTTACATAGTTTAAATAGACGGAATATTTAGATTTTTATTGATGGAATGGAAATGATTAATTATACTTAAATGATTAACGTTCGATTAGAAACAAATAATACTAGAGTATTGGGGAGAGAAGAATGGAAGAATTAAAAGTAGAAAAAGCAATTCAAGATATTTATCCAGATGATATCGCTTGGTGTTATGGGTGTGGCCGTTTGAATGATGATGGTCATCATCTTCGCACGGGGTGGCATGGTGATAAGACGATTACAATCTATACACCTGAATCAAAATATATGGGTATTCCAGGATTTATCTATGGTGGTTTAATTGCTTCATTAATTGATTGCCATGGAACAGGGTCAGCAGCGCTTGCCTTGCATCGTAAAAATGGACATGAAATTGGTGATGGAGCGGAGCCACCTCGATTTGTAACGGCTAACCTTAATGTAGATTTCCTCAAGCCAACACCCCAAGATGTTCCCTTAAAGGCAATTGGCACTGTTGAAGAAATTCATCCGAAGAAATGGAAAGTAGAAACTGAAGTTTACGCGCAGGATTCGCTTTGTGCTCGTGGAACAGTAGTCCTTGTAGTCATGCCTAGTACTTTTCTAAATAAAAATGATTAGCATTTTTTATCCTCACTAAAATAAGAAGAGCACATCTTATTTATAGATGTGCTCTTCTATTGCGTTTTTAATGGATTCATAATCAAGGAACTGTATTACTAATAACTGTCACAAAGCCATTTCTCGTAGCAGTTTCCATTAACGAATAAATAGAGTCACTGGCAGTTTTGTTAAACTCATACCATTGGTCAACAGCTGCGTCATAAATCAACACGTCTGGCTGTCCAGTCAAAGGTTTATCTGAAGATTGCACCAACGAATAGAGATCATAACGTGCTATGCTACTACCTTCCTTGTTCAGGAAATCATATTGGCCCATTTTATAATAGCCCCCAATTACGGTGCTATGGACAGACCATGTGTAGTCGTTAGGCTGTTTTATCTTCTTGCCCATATTTTTAGTAAATATACGGTGCATTTCTTCCATATAGGCATTGCCATTGATTTGCTCGACTACTCCCCCCATTGTCATGTGGTATTCATGAAGTAATGCTTTCACTTCCACACCCTTAATCATCAATGGCTCTGTATCGATTGTGATCGTTAAATGATTGTATTGAACTTTACAGCCAAAGGTTTCTGCTAGAAAACGTAATGGTACAATGGTGCGTCCATTCTTTAAGTAGGGCTTTGCATCCAATAATACCGTTTTTCCATTTACTGTGGCTTTACTACTGTTTAACTTTAAACTGACTTTCATCTCACTTTGGGTCAGTATCACTTGCCCATCCGACCAATGCACCTTAGCCCCTAAATTTTCACTAATCACGCGTAAAGGTACCATTGTTCGATTGTTTTTTATTTCGGGCTTCACAACCGTTTGTACTGTCATACCGTCCACTTTTAGTTGACTACTAGCTGCTGTAGCAGTTGTGATAGATGTAACAAAGACAATCAACATAAGGAAAATACCTGAACATATTTTTTTCATGATTATTAACTCCTTTAATTCGCTATCATGACTTCATTCCATATGAACCCTATTATTTCCTTCTGCTATGAGCAACGGTAACAAAAAAATCCTGCATTTTCGCAGAATTTTTAAGTAAACTTTATGAGGTTTATATTTAGGTACACTATTTCGTACCACTTGCACCAAATCCAGATTCTCCACGGACCGTTTGAGATAATTCATCTACTTCCACTAATTGAATAGAAGGAACAAATTGTATAACCATTTGAGCAATGCGCATTGATTTTTCTACGATAAACGGTTCTTGACCATGGTTGATTAAAATAACACCGATTTCGCCTCTATAGCCTTCATCTATAGTGCCTGGGCTATTCAGTACGGTTACACTATGCTTTAATGCTAGTCCACTTCTTGGTCGAATTTGGGCTTCCGTTCCCTTAGGTAACTCAATCTGAATACCTGTCTTAATGAGTTTGGCTACGCCTGCTGGGATTTCTACTGCTTCTATGGAATAGAGGTCCATGCCTGCATCACCAGGGTTGGCTTGTATCGGTAGCATGGCATCAGCGTGAACTTTTTTAATTTTTACTTCTAGATTCATTGTTCTTCATCCTTAACGATTAAAATTGAATGTGTCATCTGTGATTGGCGCAACTTTTGCCTTGGCATAGGTAGCACCCTTTTGTGAAAAGAAATCATATGTGGAGCCTTCATTACGAATACCATTCATCACAATTGGATTGACTTCCTCTTCTGGGAACATGGCTTCAAAGCCGACATTCATTAAAGCTTTATTAGCATTATAGCGTACATACGCTCGCACTTCAGGTGATAATCCTGTTTCCGCATAAATATCATCTGTATACTTCATTTCATTTTGATATAAATCTAATAATAGCTCATAGCCCCATAAATGTAGCTCTTCTTGCTTTTCCTTTGAAAATTGCTTGAATAAATTTTGAGCAAAAAATCCAACTGCTACCCCATGGATAGATTCATCGCGCAAGATGAGTGAAATAATCTCGGCACTGTTTCGTAGGAAGCCTTGTCCTCCTAAGTATAGTGGATAGAAAAAGCCAGAATAAAACAGGAAAGATTCAAGCATAACGGATGAAAACATCGCTTTCCATAAGCTCTCTGGATTGCCTTCTTCAATACTATTATAAATGTCTGCTATTTTATTGGCCTTATACTGTAGAAATTCATTTTTCTTGACCCATTCAAATAGCTCGTCGATTTCTTCGTTTGTACAAAGCGTTGTGAAAATATAAGAATAGGACTTGGCATGTATCGCCTCGAATGCATCAAAAACGGTTAGGACAGCCTTTTCCTGTAAATCGTCTGTATAAGCAGCAACACGATTCATCCCGATATTTGTTTGTACAGTATCCAGTAAGGTTAATCCTGCAAATACTTTTTTATATGTGTCCTGATGCTCAAAGCTTTTCCATTGTTTAATATCTTTGCTGACCGCAATTTCTTCTGGAAACCAAATTTGCTTCCATTGCTGGTCCCAAAAGATTTGGGCAAGCTCACTTGTTGCCTTATTCCAATTGACTGCCTCATAAATTATATTTGACATGCTACACACTCCTCTAAGCTTTGTAATCGTTGACGAACATAGTAAACAGACTTAATGCCCTTTATCCACGCATAAATGTATACTTTAGCCAATTGTTCGGTTGTCCAATTGTCCGTTACATAAAGCGTCATGGAAATACCTTGGTCAACGTGCTTTTGAGAAGCTGCATATAAATCAATTAAATCATACGGATTTACATCATACGCCTCCACATATAAATGACTATTGTCATTTGTTAAATGAGGCATTGGATAAATGGTTCTACTATCGGCGTAATCACGAACCTCTACGCGCTCTGTACATGGTGCGATTGAAGCCGTACAGCTACGAATATATGAAATACTACCAGTTGGGGCAATAGCCAAACGATAGGAATGGAATAGACCGTACTGCATTACATCCTGCTTTAACGTTTCCCACATCTTGTTTGTGATGATTGGAATATTGCCAAGCGCCTTCAACACAGCAGGCGATAGTTCTTCTTCAGTTTTATTGATATATTGGTCAAAATAGCTACCTGATGCATAATCACTGTCCTCAAATCGGTAGAAGGTTGCAGCTTTTTCTTTCGCCATTTCCATCGAAGAGTTCAGAGAATAATAGTTCATCGCTTCCATAAAGTGATCCATGAAATCAATGGAATCTTTTGAGCCGTACAGGATGCCTTCTGTCACGAGATGCCCATGGAGGTTCATACAGCCAAGCCCTACAGAATGCATTAATTGATTGGCTTTTGCAACAGACGGAACATTCTTAATGTGTGTCATTTGCGATACATTCGTTAATAGGTGCATGGCTGTATCGACTAATGCGCCGAAATCATTGACTTTACTTGCTGCATGGATATCGATGGAACCTAAGTTACACGATACATCTAATCCATAGTCATTTGGTTGATCCTGGTCCGTAATGATACTTGTCTCTTGTACTTGTAAGATTTCTGTACATAAATTGGACATTTTGACACGTCCAATATTTTTTAAAGGATGTACCTTATTGACATTATCATCAAAGATTTCAAACGGATAGCCTGATTCAAATTGTGCTTTTTTCACCTCTGTGTAAAGCTTTCGTGCATTTAAACGTTTAATTTTACGAATTTTAGGGTTATCAAGTAGCTCGTAGTACATGTCTGAAATAGAAATTTCAGACATACGTTTGCCATATTCTTTAAAAATATCATATGGGCTAAACAAAACAATATCCTTATCACGTTTCATCAGTTCGAAGAAAATACTAGGTATAATAATCCCTGTTGAAAGGGTAGCGAGGCGAATTTTATCATCAGCATTTGGTTTTTTTGATGAAATGAAATTTTCTACGTCTGCATGGAAAATATTTAGATAGACAACACCTGAGCCATTTCGTTGCCCTAACTGATTCGAATAACTGAAAGAATTTTCTAACAGTTTCGCTACTGGGATGACACCACTTGCACGATTTAATATCTCTTTAATTGGATCACCTAATGGACGTAAATCTGTTAAGTTGACCCCAACTCCACCACCAAGGCGTGATAGCTCTAAACAATAGCCAATATTTTCAGCAATACTATTCATGGAGTCATCCATTGATAATTTAAAGCAGCTGACTAATTCACCACGTGCTTTCTTACCACTATTTAAAGCAGTTGGTGTTGCAGGCTGATAGGCTTCCATCATTGCTTCGACAGAGCGTTCTGCTAAAGCCGTGTTTCCTTGAGCTAAATACAAAGCAATAATGACAATACGATCCTCATACTTTTCTAAGATCTCTTCCCCATCACGACTTTTCATAGCATAGCTATCGTAAAATTTGCTTGCGCTCATAAAGGATGGAAAGCGGAAATTATAATCATAGGCTTTCTTGTACAGCTTCTTAATAAATTCCATTTCGTACATGTCGATAAAGGCTTTCTCATAGTAGCCCTCATCAACTAAATAGCGGATTTTTTCTTCAATATCTATAAAATAACGCAAACGTACGTTAACATACTCTAAAAAGTAGCGGCGCGTAGCTTCACGGTCCTTTTCTAACTCCAGTAATCCAGTTGTACTATAACGATTCAGTACGTCATTATTAAGCTTTAAATAGGTTTTCATCTCATTACCCTCGTTTCATAAAACGTTTGTATTGCTTCGTAATCCGTTTGATTACCTCGTAAATCTAATTTCCTTACTAAGGGTACATGATAGGTAGCAGCGATTTTCTCACCAGCAGCACCAAATACATGATGACCGAAGTTACTATTACCACTGGCAACTACTCCTTTACAAAAATCCCTGTTTTTTTCTAAGAAACGTTGTACCTTTGCTGGAATGTCACCTAAACCATCTGTGTAGGTAATTAAGAGATATGGCTTGTTCAATCGCAATTCTTCCGAGAGCTCGATACATTCTGCCTTTAATTTGGATACAACATTTCGGACATTACCTGTACGACTCGCGTAAACAATCATAGGGCAATCAACTCAATTTGAGAAACAATTTCCTGAACATCTCCTATAAAAGTTTCATTCATCTCTAAAACAGGCACACTTAAAAAACCTGCGTCAATAATCGTTTGCTTTGCTTGTTCATCGTGATCGATGTTAACAATTTCAGCTTCAAGTCCTGCACGTTGTAGTTCAGATTTTACCCATAGGCATTTTGGACAAATTGTTTTCGTATAAAGTTTCATAGAAATCCCTCTTTTCATAAAATAAAAAAGCCTATCTCCTCTAGAGAGATAGGCTAAATGGAAACGTTAACATACCAAAAATACTGACGTTCCCATCTCTTAATCCCCGAAGAAATGATAAATTTGTTTTATAAAGGCAGGTCTCCTGGCTTTGCTTCATTCTCTGATTCCCTTCCCATGCCAATGCACAGTGGTTGTAATCATCGTCAGCTTCACAGTTGCGGGGACAGCGTCGGAATTGTACCGAACTTCCCTTTTAAACTACATGTAGTAGTACCTTTGTAAAACGAACACAATATATAGTTGTTGTTCAATAGTTTTAAGTGTACCATCCTTCAAATGAAAAGTAAATCAAGATTCTAAACTTCTTTATTTTTGGATTATTCAGTATTTTAAATTATGTAGTTCCAAATAGATTACCACTAAGCACTTATACCCAAATCAAAAATCTATTTTTAACGATGTACGTGATTTTCTATTAAAATGGATCTTGAATTCTAATTTGTAGTTTTAAGAAATCTTCTATTTTATGTACCATTGAAAATTAGTTGTCTCTATCGTAAGTCCTGAAATAATGATCATTACATTAATAAAGAGCATGCTTTTATCATAACATGCTCTTACCATTCTATCATTGGGATTATAGTCTAACCTTAACCTCAGTCCCGTCCTGAGCTTTGACATCGACTAGCACAAGTCCTTTATAATTTTGTAGTTCCTTGATAATCGGCTTTAGCATTTCTTTGTCGATGAGCGGAAAGGTAAAGTCTATTTTCTTTTTATCGAAGTATACCTTTGTCCACTTATTGGCTTGTTGCTGAATCCATTTAGAAGTTAAAATGGAGAGGACAATGGTTAGCACAGTATAGGGAACAGGGACGGTAAAGCGAACGTCTTTTGCTTTCACTTTTACATGCATCATTCGTCGCCTCTACTCAATGAAGACTGCAACGGAATCCCCGTTTGCTGATTTTATATCTACAATTTGTCCATCTAGTTCATTTTCAATTGCTTCAAGAAGAAGATTGATGTCGATATCTTTTACGTATTTTTCCGATTGCGGAATACTTGCAGCGATGCTGTGTCCTGCCATCAATACGGCTTTGACAAGTTTAATTGGTAAATTTACCGTGACATTATCATTTTCGGTGGATACAACACGGACCTTTAACGTTTTATCTAAATACTTTGTTTTTTCCACAAATTTATTCTCTGATTCTTCTTTCTGTTGTAGCACTTGAATCAGCTCTGATCCTTTATCCGCATCAATTTTGCCTTCTTGAATCATCGTTAACACTTTTGTAATTTCCTCTTTCATGGTCGTTCCTCCCTATTCGTCTTTTAAGAGCTTTATGGCTTCATCTGTTGTGATTTCGCCATTTTCCAGCATGCTTACAATTTTTTTCTCATCTACTTCATTTTTCTTCTTTTGAGCATAGCCAAGGGATGAAATAATATCATTTAGCTTGCCTCGAACTGTTGGATACGAAACCCCCAGTTCCTTTTCAACCTCTTTAATATTTCCTCGGCAGGTTAAAAATACTTCCACAAAATGAAGCTGATCCTGTGATAAGGATGCTAGCTTCGACAATTCAAACTCATTTTCAATGGTCGTGTGACAATGAGAACACTGTAACTTCGTAATTTTCAATGTTTTACTGCAGACAGGACAATTTGTGATTACTTGATAAGCCATAGTGAACTCCTTCCTTTAAGTTAAGCTGATTATATAACAAAGAAATTAAATATGTAAATAATAAAATTAATAATTTCAATTAAAAAATAAATAAAATTAATTTCTGAATTAAAAATGTTAATTAATCGTTGCTGTATTGCTTGTCTTAAGCATCATTACGCAGTACTCTATGTAGTGTTTTCTATTTCTACTTGTAGCTAGCGGCATTAGTTAGAGAATGACAGTTTAGAATTGAAAATAAGGTTACATTGTATTCTGTAAAAAAATTTGTTACTATAAAAAGACAATTATGAGAGGACTGATGAATGGACAATGAAGAACTAAACTATATTTTTATTTGAATTGAATGATTTCAAACACAAAATATAGGGTTAGTCTATCCATTTTAACTATCAGTTTGCATTTTATTTGTCATGACACAAATGGCAAATCGCATTTATTCAGAGAAAGACTAATCCTTCCAATGCACAGTTGGAGGGATTTTTTCTTGCTTTCATAGTTGATTTTGTACCTTTCATTTACCCATAAAGGAGAGGAAAAATATGAGCGATTCAGAAACGATTGTAACGCATGTAACACTCCGTATAAGTCGTTAATATCCATCTACTTATACGGAGAAATCAACCATAGATGGATAGACCGACTTTGTATGAAAAGTAAACTGTTGCAATACAAAGGAGGAATTATCATGTCCATGATACAAGTACAAAACCTAACTTTTTCTTATCCAAGCAGCTTTGACAATATTTTTGAGAATGTCAACTTTCAAATCGATACGGATTGGAAACTTGGATTTATCGGTAGAAACGGACGAGGTAAAACAACATTCTTTCAGTTGTTATTAGGAAATTATGAGTATAGCGGAAAAATCATCTCTTCTGTAGACTTCACTTATTTCCCCTATCCAGTTTCTGATCCAAATAAATATACCCATGAAATATTTGAGGAAATTTGTCCTCAGGCAGAAGATTGGGAATGTCTACGTGAAATAGCTTACCTACATGTAGATGCGGAGGTCATGTATCGTCCTTTTAAAACATTATCTAATGGTGAACAAACAAAGGTGCTGCTTGCTGCGTTGTTTTTGACAGAGGGTCAATTTTTATTAATTGATGAACCAACCAATCACCTAGACACGGATGCAAGAAAGACGGTTTCCGATTATCTTCGCAGGAAAAAAGGATTTATTTTAATTTCACATGACAGAAGCTTTTTAGATGGCTGTGTTGACCATATCCTATCGATTAATAGAGCCAATATTGACGTTCAAAGTGGAAATTATTCTTCTTGGAAGTTAAATTTTGATCGTCAGCAGGAACACGAAGAAGTAACCAATCAACGACTGCAAAAAGATATCGACCGATTAAAACAATCCTCAAAGCGTTCGTCAGGTTGGTCTAATCAAGTGGAAGCCTCCAAAAACGGCACAACCAATTCAGGTTCCAAACTGGACAAAGGCTTTGTTGGACATAAAGCAGCCAAGATGATGAAACGAGCGAAGAACCTGGAATCCAGACAACAAAGAGCTATTGAGGAAAAATCAAAACTGCTAAAAAATGTTGAAAAAACCGAGTCATTGAAAGTAGAGCCATTGGCATATCCATCAAAAGAAATGGTTGTTGTCACGGATGTATCGATTCGGTACGATGACCATATCGTGAATAAGCCTATTAGCTTCAAAGTGGCACAAGGGGATCGAGTTGTTTTAGATGGCAAAAATGGAAGCGGAAAAAGTAGTATGTTAAAACTTATTCTAGGTATGCCCCTCCATCATACAGGCTCCATAAAGCTAGCTTCAGGTCTAGTCATTTCCTATGTTCAGCAGGATACATCCCATTTAAAGGGATTGCTATCGGAATTTATTGAAGAGCATGGTATTGATGAGACGTTATTTAAATCAATCCTGCGCAAGATGGATTTTGAGCGTATTCAATTTGAGAAGGATATCTCTCATTATTCTGGTGGGCAAAAGAAAAAGCTGCTGATTGCTAAAAGCTTGTGTGAGAAGGCTCATTTATATATTTGGGATGAACCACTCAATTTTATTGATATCTATTCACGCATGCAGATTGAAGAGCTCATAAAAAGCTCTCATCTCACAATGGTGATTGTTGAGCATGATCAGGCATTTCAACAAACTGTAGCAACGAAAACGATAGCGATGTCATAAAGAGAAGAATCCATTTATGGATTCTTCCTTTTTAATGATATTGAAACCAATGGATCCATTTAGAATTTGTCTCTTTTACGATATATAGCTCACCTAGTGATGCACTTTGCGCTGGCAGTAATCTTGGAAACCTTAATCGAACAAACCAGGAGTGATTAGCCACATTTTCTCCACAGAAGTTCACCGCCATTTTATAGTAATTCTCCTCCATGCCAGTTAATATGGGCATGGGCTTTATCACCTCAATTTGCCACTCCTGATAATCAGAGCTTGAGCCATATACTTTTGGAATGATGTCAGCTAATGCTTGACTAAGCTCGTCTTTGTCTTTCTCCGTTGTTTTCATCAATACATCTGGATTTGGACATTTTAAGCCTTCATGTTCTGATCCCGAAGTAGCTGTTGGAAATAACAAAAGCATACATAAAAAGGGCATTATTATTTTTTCCATTGTTCAACTCCCTTTCTTTAAAAATGCTCGATAATTTGCTGTGATTGGTGCACTCTATAAAGTATCATCCTGCAGAAAGGTCACTATTCCATGAAAAAATTTGCTTATGTTTTAATGGCTATCTTCACTATGTTCATTCTGCCATGTAAGATTTATGCGCAAAGTGAACAAGCTAATGATCAACTAATCAGGGACACATTCATTACTATCCTTAATCCATTTATTGAAAAGGAAATTGATCATTACTACGGCTATCCTAAGCAGTATGGCTTGTATGATGTGAAAATTTCAAAAATTGTCAAAGAAAGTCAGTTTAGCTTTAAAGTTAGCGTGGAAGTTACGACCTTTGAGCATGCACATTCCCCACCCTACAGTAAGGAAATCATTACGTTTGAAGTCAGTCCAACTGGTGTCAGCACACTTCGCTATATACATGAGGCAGATGATGTAGAAAAGGCAATAAACGCATTCTATAGGGCAACACTGATAGATATACAGCAGAGTTTTAAGCTGGACTTAGCATCTTATACTTCCTACCGATACGATCAATTGCAATATCAAGCTGAAATTAATAATGATATGAAATCCCTTGCTATGATTGCAGAGGAAATAGTGACCCATATTTTATTTCCTGAGCGAAAGATTCCCTACAAAAATGTCATAGACCCTGTCACTTTTATCAAGGGTAATATAGGTTATATGCTCTTTAAAAGGGCGGATGGTACAAATGTAAGCTATCAGCTGCAAAAGAAAGACGGCACATGGATCGTAACAGATAAAACAAGTAAGCCAGGTAGGAAAATGGAGGATCTGTTACCGTGGTATATATAGAAAAATGAAGCCAACTGATTCCATCAGTTAGGCTTCATTCTTTAAGAGCGTTTGCATCATACTTTTTATAATTCCCATGTGAAAATTTTCATGGTTCATATGAAAGACAACCATATCGCCTAATGTTTTCAAACCTAAAAAAGGTTCTTTAAGCGGTTCATGTAGATGTCCTGCACAAGCTTGTTCAATAAGAATTGGTTGTTCCTCTAGGAGCATAATGATTTGATCCATTGTTGGCGGTTGCTCAGTCCAGTCATCTGGTTTACTGCCACTAGGAAACATTACATGATAGGATAGGGGCAAATGCCTTTCTTGTGTGACAGCTTGAAAAACGGTATGATCCCAACCAACTAATAGATGACCAGCATTCCAACGAATATTGTTATGATGTCCAGCGGGTATCTGATCAGCAATATTCTCAGGGATCGTACGTAGAAATTCAACAGTCCAATTACGCCACATTTTCATTTGCATAAATAATTGCGCTTCGTTCATATACTAGCTCCCTTTCTACACGTTTTCAGTATTCGATATCCTAGATTAAATTAATTTATAGTAAATTACGGTTGCTTCTAATTCTCCATCTGGTGAAATAGTATATTGCGGAATTTTCCCTACTTCTTGATAATCTAATGATTTATATAATTTATTAGAAGGATCCCCTTCTCTCGTATCTAAAACGAGCAAGGAGCGGTTTTCTTGTTTTGCTCGTTCCTCTGCTTGTTGCATCAGCGCTCGTCCAATACCGTTGCGTCTAAAGTTGGGATGTGTCATTAACTTGCAAATTTCAGCACGATGAATGCCATTTGGTTTGCTAGTTAAATGCAATTGAATACTACCTGCAATTTCATTATTTATTTTCGCAATGAACAGTAAGACATCTGACGCTAAGACAGATTGCCAATATTTTATCGCTTGTTCTTGTGTGAGTGGAGGTAAAAAACCTACGGATGCTCCTTCATCTACGACCATAATCAATAATTCAGTAAGCCTCTCCAAATCTTGCTCAATATGGTGAAGCTCAATTATTTCAATCTTTTGCATGCCGAAAGCATCTCCTTTTTATAAAATTATTACCTACTATTAAAACAGAAATTACTTTTCCGAAATCGTTTCTAAACGTTGAGTAAGAACTCGTTGTATTTTCTATAAAATTTTTCTGGCACAGCGAGATCAATTTCAGCTAATTTTGCCTCTATAGATTCAAAGAATTTTATACATTCTTGTTTCCTATTTTGTTGAATTAAGAATTCTAACAATTGAAACATATACTGTTCATTGTATTCGTCTAGCTCTAAAAGCTTTTGTAGGCAATTATACTTTAATAAAGTGTGGGCAACGTCTGTACGTGCAATATACTGTTCAAGCACATGTAATACAGATTGCTTTAAGCGGAGCCTGATTTGATTAACCCATAAATACTCCTCATCTATTAAAAAATCACCCTCATAGCAATTCAATAACTGCTGAATGGATTTCTCATCATGTTGATCCTGCTCCAATAGTTGATTCAGCTCATCATAATCAGTTTGAATTTCCGCATTTAATTTATAATGATTATTGACCAAGAGTATGGGATCTTGAATACCATTGTCCTTTAATATCTTTCTTAAATGATAAATAGTTGTATGTAAATTACTAGCTGCCTTTTCAACGCTTAAATCTGGCCACAATTCCTCTAAAAGAACTGCATTTAACATAGGCCGTTTTTGGTGAAATAGTAAATATAAAAATAGTTCACGTACTTTTCTTGTTCGCCACTTCATCACATTATGTTGAACATCCAGTAGATAAAAGCTGCCTAATGTATGCGCATATAATGAGTTTTTCTTCTCATCCCTCTGCGCCACCGTCACGACCATTTTTTTCTGTGCTTTTGTTAGCGCAATAATCAGTCGTTTTTCCTGTACTGGCTTTAATAAATAATCTGTTGCCTCTACTTCAAAAGCCTCCACGGCAAATTGTGTATGAGCTGTAACAAAAATAATTTGTAAGGATGGTTGCTTGTGTAGGAGCTGCTTTGCAAGTTGCATACCGTGTGTGTCTTTCATTTCAATATCTAAAAACACTACATCAATTATTTCTTTTTCAAGAAACTGGAGGGCCTCAGTTGAATTTGTAAATGTTCCCTTAATGTTAAGCTGAAATTGGGCAAGTTGTTGAACCATAATAGTTAAAATATCAATGGCCAGTTTTTCATCATCAACGATCATTATATTCATGTGCCACCACCCTCTGGTAATAAAATGACAATTGTTGTTCCCTTTCCTTCTTCGCTGTAAATTCGTCAACTAGCGTTTTGTATTAATTTAAAATTCTTTTAGAAATTCATAAAGCCATTAGTAATTGTTGTCATTTTTCTTCTAAATTTCCTACACCATTACCATAGATTTAAATTCTTACAAATTGTCCCTCTCTTTTGTAGGCTTAATTCAATGGTCCGACCCTCTAATTTCTTAGAGATAACATGGAACACTGCATTTTTAACTAATGGTTGAATGGACAAAGCAGAGATACCTCTTTTCAGTGCCCCTAAAGATCGATTATTTATGATGTATCTTTACATCATATTGCTCATTGTTTTTACAATCAACCCCTTTTGAGATAGTAGCATACTGTTTTTGGACAAAATCTAAACAAACAATAATAATACCTTTCTTGATGTTTTATTTGTTGTTATTTTAAAAAAATGATTGTGAGCAGATTAAAGATTTTTATTAGCCTCTGCAAGCATGTAAAGTGATCTATTTTTCAATAACTAACTATTGTCTAGTTAGACTTTCCACATTGTTGAAGGAAAATATTAATCATTAAAATTTTTCTAAAAAAATGTTATTATCAGAAAGGATTTTGATTGATGGAGGATTTTGATGAAGATTGATTTTGAAGAGTTATTAAATGGTGTATTTTCATCTTTACAAGCTATTGAAGGAGTAAAATCTGTGGATTCCATTCTTGAAGTACTAAAGGATCGAATTATTTTTCCTGAGATTACCACTCTAATTTTGAACGCTAGGTTTGAGCTGGTTTATTTATTTAACGAGCAGAAAGTAGTGTTTAAAACATTAAAAGAAGTATTGATTGATTCAAATTATATAGAAGAAATTAATTTAATCAATCAACATTGTCATTCAATTGAAAGTATTCTAAATGACTTTGTTAACACAGATACACTTAAAAATTATTCTTTAAGTCTCCTCTCTTTTAAATATAAAGAGAAAATTCCGAACAGTTAATATTGTAATAGGAATAGCGTCTTAAAAATGGAGTATGGTAAATGACTTTTCTCCAAACTCCATTTTCCAGACGCTAAGACCTAGTATTTTTGTTGATATAAAATGGTTTGAGCAATTCCGATAAAATATTCGGATTCTACAATGATATGATTTAATACAACTTTAGCTGTCGGATTTGCGCTTATCGGTTGACTTTCTTGCATAAGCGTTCGGCAAAACTGGATAAATTGATCACTCTGTTGCAGACAAAAGGAAGTCAGCTGTAAAATATCCTGAAACAAAGCTGGAGAAACTTGTCCCTGTGAACGATTGACGGTTTCTATATATCTCACAACTTGCTGATGTGTTTGGGCGAAAGCTTTTTCCCATTCCTTTAACGCCTCAACATATTGCTGCTCCAAATCTTTCACAAGCTCTCTGATTACTACTGTATGCTCCTCTTCTTGATGTTTCCAAAATTCAGCTTCATCTAATACACGTAATGGCATTTGATGGCCATAATAAAATTGCATAAATATCCCCCTCCCACTTATCTCTAATAAATATATACAGGAAATGTGGAAATAGAACTTTGAAAGAGATTTCACGTCATAGTAGAACTGTTAAACCAAGCATTGTTTAATAGCTTAATGCCTGTGTCTATCTCAACTTCCGCTAAGTTAGCAAATCCAAGTAATACCTTTGCAGGCTTAACAACCATGGGATTTGCATAAAAAACAGATGTTGGGTAGACCTTAACACCAGCCATTTTTGCTGTATCAATTAACTCCTCTTCAGTCATCTTATTATTGGGTTCAAGTAAAATATGTAAGCCACTGCTGGCTCCATAAATTTTCCCATTTTCCCCGAAAGTTTGATGAATGGTCTTTAGTAAGGCTTCATATCTTCGCTTGTAACTATTTCGTGTTTTATTTAAGTGTCTCTCCCAATGCCCACTCTCTATAAATAGCTGTAACGTATGCTGATGAAGTCTAGACACAGTTTGAACATAGTAATTGTTCTGATGAAATAAATCCATTAATTTTCTAGGTAATATCATATAGCTTAGCTTAATGGCTGGAATCAAAGATTTTGAAAAGGTGCCCATATAGATGACGCGATCACTTGAATCTAATCCCTGTAATGCAGGAATCGGTTTTCCAGCATATCGAAATTCTCCATCATAATCATCCTCGATGATATAAGCATCTTCTTCCTTAGCCCATTCTAGTAATGCTAATCTTCTTGAAATAGGCATAACCATTCCCAGTGGAAATTGATGGGAGGGTGTGACATAAACAGCCTTAATGTTATTTTTTCTTAACGGATCGATATGAATACCATGCTCGTCAAGTGGGATTGGTTTCACCTTTATACCATTGTCTTTTAACAGGCAACGAACACGATAATAACCTGGATCTTCCATAGCAAAAAGCTCATTTCGTCCAATTAGGTTACATACGATACCAAGAAGAAACTGCAAGCCTGCTCCTACAACGATTTGCTCTGCACTGCATTGTACTCCTCTTGATTCATAAAGATAGCTTGCCATATAATTTCTTAATTCCAGCTCTCCCTGTGGATCTCCGTATAAAAGGAGTTGAGCCTGTTCTTCATCAAGGCTCTGCATTGATAATTTACGCCATATTTTAAAGGGAAAATCTTTTAAATTAATATCTCCATAATTAAAATCGTACTTAATTGCTGGTCGTTCTTGTTTCTGCTGAATCGCTAATTGTGGTTCAAAATGATGAGGGCCTTCTTGAAAATAACCTTTTTCAAGATCAACCACATATAGTCCATCTCGCTCTTTACTGATCACATAGCCCTCTGCAAGGAGCTGCTGATAAGCTGCATCTACCGTGTTGCGACTAATCTGTAAATGTTTAGCTAGACTACGCTGAGACGGCAATTTGCTTTGAGCCCTTATCTTTCCATTTTGGATCTCTGCTTTTATATAGTTATATAATTGAAGGTAAAGTGGTTCCTCATTATTCAGGTTTGGGGTCATTTCGAGCATGATGCTTGGCTCCTTTAGAAATAGCGTTATTGGCACTTTTATGAGGTGCCAGTGATTGATTATAATAAAATCTACATTGTTGAGTAGAAATTGTAAAGACATGCCTGCACAATTATTTGTTTATTCGAAAAGCTCGCGATGATTTTATGTATAAGGAGAGATTTCCATGTATGTTCCTAAGTATTACAAAGTATCGGATTTAGAAGAAATCAAAGAATTTATTCAACATAATTCCTTTGCAACAATCGTTTCAATTCGAAAAGGTAAGCCTATTGCAGCCCATATACCCGTGTTGCTGAAAAAAATCGAGGATGACTATTATCTGACAGGTCACTTAGCCTATGGTAACCCTTTATGGAAGACCTTTGAGGAAGTACAAGACATTCTCGTGATATTTAACGGTCCACATGCCTATATCTCTTCTTCGTGGTATGAGCATGAAAATGTGCCAACCTGGAATTATCAAGCTGTCCATGTATATGGAAAGGCAAGTCTGATTGAAGGAATAGCTTTAGAACAAGATTTGACTAGCTTACTTGAAAAATATGAGTCATTCCGTGAAAATCCTGTGTTGTGGGATAAACTATCTCCTGAGCTTTTGCAACAAGAAATGAAAGGAATAAAGGGGTTTAAAATAAAGGTGGAAGAAGTACAGGCAGCCTATAAATTAAGTCAAAATCGAAGTGCTAGTGATTACGCCAATATAATAAAAGAACTTTATAAAGAGGAAAATCCACATGCTGATGCGTTGGCTGAGGCGATGAAGAAAAATAGAAGCCATTAAAATAGCAGGCAGAAATGTTGTGAATCAACGTTTCTGCCATAAAATTTAGGCAAGTGTTTTTGTCATGATAAGGTCAATTTGTTCTTCGTCACCCATATAAAATGAGTGGGCGCCTGTTTGGACAAAGCCTATTTTCTGATAAAAACCGATGGCACTGTCATTTTTCTCCCAAACCCCTAGCCAAATGCTTTTTTTGCTTTGAGCCACAGCCTCCTCTATTGCTTTATTCATAAGGTATTTGCCAAGCCCTTTTCCTTGATATTGATGTCGAACATAAATTCTCTCCACCTCTAATGACTCATCCCCCATTAGTTCGGATTGTGCTTCATTGACATTTACTTTTAGATAACCAGCTATTTCTTCCTCATAATAGATAAAATAGAATGCTGAATCCAAATTGGCCAATTCCTTCTCTAGCTGTTGCTTATGAAAGGCACGCTCTAAATAAGCCTTCATATTTTCGGGGGAGTTCTGATCTTTAAATGTATCATTAAATGTTTCAATACTTATTGCTTGAAGCTGTTTTAAATCTGCGTGTTCACACTTCTCTAATTTAACAGACATTGATTCCACTCCTTTGTTGTAAACTCTTTCTGGATTTTATATTGCAAATGCAATAAAAAGAGTATATAGTCAATTTAACGCAATTTTGTTGTATTTGCAATAAAAATAGTAGGAGGAGGTCTATTAGTTGAAATATGTCTTTTATGTAGTGGGCATTTTAATTTTAACGCTAGGTATTTCGCTCACGATTCAATCTAAACTCGGCACATCACCTTTCGATGCACTTCTAGTAGGATTATCTAAAAATGTGGGGCTTACTGTAGGTAGTTGGGAAATCATCTTAGCACTCCTATTAATAGGTAGCAATTCTCTATTAGCTAGAAAAAGACCTGAAATTTTAGGGTTTGTCACCGCATTGATCACTGGCATAGGGATTGATATGTGGTTATTTTTATTACATGATTTAGTAACCCCAGATCTTTGGTTTAGCCAAGCTGTTTGTTTTACCATTGGATTAGTTGTGGTTGGATTAGGAACGGCAACTTATTTACATACAAATTTTGCACCAATTCCTGTAGATCGACTTACTTTGATCATCAAAGAATTAACAAGAAAAACGGTTTTCTTCTCAAGAACCCTTATTTATATTTTATTTTTAATGTTAGCTATCATTTTTAATGGCCCCATCGGTGTCGGTACATTATTAACAGTTTGCTTTGGTGGTTATATCCTCCATTTTTTTATGCCGATAACGGGAAGAATACTAGATAATATACTGAACAACTCCTAAAATATAAAACCAGATTCTCGTTCAAGAATGAGCTCTGGTTTTGATGACTAATTTTCCCCAAATTCCACACCGTATTGATCGAAAATGGCTTGGTATTTATTTTGAAAAATGGACCACCTCTGTTCGGTTCCATGCTTCTTCTGCAATGCATTAAAATAGAGCTTTGCTGTTGTTACATCATTGGCTTGTAATAAAAAATGAAAACTTTCTTCGCCCAAGTGCAAAAATGGCCCTGCTATATAATAATCAACAATGGATCTTGCAGAAGTCATCGTTTCATAGAAATTATGAACCTCCTCTAACCCCAGCAGCAATATTTTTGTAAATTTGTCCAAATTTGTAGTGGCTGTGATGGAAAATCGATCAGGTGCATCTTCGACAATGGAGTTAATCCTTGCTCGGAAGTGACATTCTGCTTCTTTGGGTGCTGTCACCATTTCTCTTGATTGTAGCCGTGCTAGCTCTGCCGCATATATCCCACAGTTCACATAAAACATCATAGTGTCGGCTGTATTACCAGAGGATTTTTGGAAATTGATCAGATAGATAAGGTTTTCGTTTGTTCGATAGAAATTCAATCCTTTCTTTTTAAAGCCTAGCTTGAGTAGAAATGGCTTGATGTCCTGTTTTATTAATTCATTAAAAATTTGCTGCAATGGAATACCTCCTTCTCCTTTAGTATTCATTCGATTTATGTTTCCTTATTATTTCATTAGCTCGCAGCTGTATTTCTTCATGTTGAACCTACTTATTTTATTATAGTTTAACTTATCCATTGCTCAAAAACATAAAGTAAGGCTAACTTTTCCTATCTAACAGTAAACGACTTTGCAGTTACGGGAGCTACCTAAAAGCAGAATTTTCTACCACTATCCTTAGTGTCATAACGTAGTATCACCTAAAAATAATAATGTTTAAATAACCGTTATGATGGAAAGCCACTAGTACAATAACGATTTTTCAATTGGATAAAACGTTTAAATTAACACTTATGTCCCTGTAAATCCATTAATTTCATATATTTTTAGTAAAATTGCCCATTATTATTGCAAAAGTTTTACACAATTAAAATTAAGGTTTCAATTTTGGTGATTAGGGGTAATTGGTAATATTATTGAAAAATAACTCTGCCCTATTTCATGCTATTCTTACTTTAGTTCAAAGGCGAAAGCTTTTTGAGAGGAGTAAGATTGATTTGAAGAAAAAATGGTTACTACCCATTTTCGCATCGTTTATGTTCTTTACAGGTATGGGTATTCATGATGCGAAAGCGGCAACAATAGCAGATATAACAAATACAGCCAAAGCATATATAGGAGCTCCTTATAAATATGGAGGAACGGATATTAAGACAGGTGTGGATTGCTCAG
The DNA here is from genome assembly GCF_024919535.1 of Lysinibacillus sp. A4. NCBI lineage: Bacteria > Bacillati > Bacillota > Bacilli > Caryophanales > Bacillaceae > Lysinibacillus > Lysinibacillus sp. A4. Next base: position 37,764 of record NZ_JANWTB010000010.1, read on the forward strand.
CATATACACAATTAGTTTTTTCTAAGCTAGGCGTTTCATTAGAGCGTACATCTAAAGCTCAATACCAACAAGGTACTTCGATCGCAAAAGACAATTTAAAAACGGGTGATCTCGTATTTTTTAATACATCTGGAAGCGGTGTTTCACACGTTGGTATATACATAGGTGACAATAATTTTATCTCAGCTACTACAAGTTCTGGGGTTAAGGTAGATACAGTGAATGACCCCTACTATTGGGGTTCACGTTATGTAGGGGCAAAACGTATTGCCAACTTCTCTGATTATGGAGAAGTAAAAGATGCGGAAATTGACTTTAGCATATATGCATCGCGTGGTGAGGTAGCTCTTCGATTAGCTAATAAATTACATTTAGATACGAGTAATACGAATTCAAGTTTCCCAGATATTTTGCCTTCGTCTAAATATGCAGGTGCTGCAGAGGCCCTTAAAAAAATTGGCGTTTTTACGGGTGATGATAATGGAAAGTTCAATCCTGGTTCTCCAATGACACGTGGACAACTATCTAAAGTCTTAGTGGAAGCATTTCATCTAACACAGCAAGGAACAGCTGAACAATTTATTGATGTTCCAGGCTCACATTGGGCAAATAATTATGTAGGGATCCTTGCTTCGAATAAAGTAACCGTAGGTAAAGGTGACGGCACATTCGGAGTAAACGACAATGTCACATTGGTCCAATTAGAAGCCTTTATCCAACGATTAGCTCAATAGCTACTAGAAAAGGTATTTCATCTATGGATGGAATGCCTTTTTTTATTCTTACTAGGTTTCCCCACCTCTATATAAAATTTCTTAAGAAAAAACGGGCGTTGCTAAACTGAAGCAACACCCGTCTACTATTATTCCTCTACCTGTTTTCCAGCAACTTCCCCACCTGTGTGATTATCATAGTTAGGCTTAACTCGCTTTATAAAGAAGGCAAGTATGAGTGCGATGGCCGCAATCAATGTGGAAAGGAAGAACGTATAATTGATGCCATGCAGCATGGCTTCGTTTAAGATTTGCTGTTTTACTTCGCTGGCAGACTGTGTCGTAGCCTGTGCTGCATTGGCACTCATATTGTTCATCGCACCTGCAGCCAGTTCCTCTGCCTTGGCAGTTGTTTTATTGTTCATAATCGTAATCAGCACCGCAGAACCAATCGCACCAGAAACCTGTTGTAATGTGTTGTTCATAGCTGTACCGTGTGGATTATTGTGTGCTGGTAGCTGATTTAAACCATTTGTCATCACGGGCATCATTACCATAGACATCCCAAACATACGTAATGTATACAGCAGCACCAATGTAGAATAAGCTGTATCCATACTAATTTTACTGAAGTAATATGTCGTAACAATGGTAATGATCAAGCCAAATACAGCCAAGCTTCTTGCTCCGTATTTATCAAAGAGCTTCCCTGTAATCGGAGACATAATGCCCATCACAATGGCGCCAGGCAGCATGAGCAGACCTGAATCCATTGGTGAAATACCACGAATGGTTTGTACGTAAATAGGCATTAAAATCATAGCCGAGAACATCGCCACCGAAATAACGATGGAGATGGCTGAGGATAAGGCAAACATTGGATATTTGAAAATCCGAAACTCAAGCATGGGCTCATCCATTCGTAGCTGACGAAGGGTAAACGTAATTAAAGCAATTGTCCCAATAATAATAGTTCCATATACAAGGATATGATCCCATCCTTTTTCACCTGCGGAACTAAAGCCATAAAGCAAGCCGCCAAATCCAATGCTTGATAGAATAAGAGAAATCACATCGAGCTTAATGGCACGTTGTGGTGTCACATCCTTTAATTTAAAGGCTGCAAAAATTAAAGTTAAAATGGCAATTGGTAGCACAAGATCAAATAACATTCTCCAGCTATAATGCTCGATTATCCAACCAGAAAGCGTCGGCCCGATCGCTGGAGCTGTAATCATGACAAGACCGAACATCCCCATTGCAGCTCCTCGCTTTTCAACTGGAAATGCAGTTAGCATCACATTCATTAATAAAGGCATCATGATTGCTGAGCCTGCAGCTTGAATCATACGTGCTGCTAATAACACACCAAATGCAGGTGCAATACTAGCTAGAAATGTACCTAATGTAAACAGAGCCATCGCTGTAATAAATAATTTTTTATCTGTAAAGCGTTGAATGAAGAATGCGCTGGCAGGAATTAAAATACCGTTAATTAGCATATAGCCTGTTGAAAGCCATTGTACTGCAGTGGCTTTCACGTCGAATTCGTCCATAATGGCTGGTAGTGCAATGTTGAGTAAGGTCTCATTTAAAATAGCAACAAAGGCCCCGATAAATAAAATGGCAATCATGCCATAAGGCGCTTTTGTCTCAACTGAAATGGTTTTCTCTGACATATAGTATCAGTCCTACTTTCTTTATCTTTTTCAATTTCATTCACATGTTTAGGAAGCCATTTGATTGTCTCAAACAATGGAGCTTCTTCGTGTGTTTGTTCCCCCAATCTACAATCTGCTGTTTTGCCCCTGCTGATTTCATCGCAACCACCCCTCAAAAAAATAAAAATTAAAATTGTTGACGACACAATAGATTGTATTGTATAATTAAAATAGGGATAATACGCGGTATAATAATTATACAGTGTCTATCTCTATAAATTTATCACAAGACTATACATATTTCAATGTATTTCTCATAAATTTTTTCCCAAAAAGTCGAGCCCTGAACTACAGGAATGCGACTTTTTTTGTTGTCGTTATTTTTTAAATAATCCTTCCCTTGTGTTAATTCATAATGTAGTGGCGGCTTCTTGTAAGTGTAGCGGCGATTATGCAAAACACTAATGATAGCTCCACCAAATTGTCTTCTTGCACTACTCAACTACTTTTAATGAAAAAAAGCAGCCACCTAGCATCGATAGAATATCGAGACTAAGTGGCTGGATGGTGTTTTTTTAACTAAGATTTAAGTGTCCGTATAGTAGGGTGCCTATTTCCCCCTATACCTTTGTGGGAATTAAAATATAATAAGGTGTGACTGCCTTGATGTTTTCTCATCAGCAGCCTAAAGCTAACGATTGAGACTGTTTGAACAGGTAAAACTGAGAAAACCAACGATACTTGTTGTGAATTTTTTAAATCTCTTGATTAAAGTGTTTGCCTATTTTTATAGCGAATCAAGTGAACTACCTCTTCACTGATATCTTTCTCATGCTACTAATAGGTTTGTCCTATCACCTTCCAGATCATAAAAAATTTCATTACTTGTGTGAATAATTGTGAATCCATCCACACTGCCATGATAGTAGTTAGCCTTGATGGATAGTTGTTATCCATGACTCTATCTTAAATACTTTCTAGCGAATTTAAACCATCCACTTAAGCACTTTCTCAGCCATCCACTTGGCTATAATTTACAAAATTACTAGAAGCTATTTAGAGCTTGTGCAAACCTTTTAATCCCCTCATTGATTGAATGAACATCCTCCCTCGCATAAGTGAAGCGTACAAAACCCTTTTTGGAGCCCATCGTAGATCCAGGAACATAAATGACGCCTCGCTTAATGGATTCCTCAAGTAATTGCGTTTCGTTATATTCCTTGAGAACATGACACCATAAATGTATCCCACCTTGAGGAATGGAAAACGTCACTTCGTCCTTTAAATACATATCGAGACTCTGTACAATGGTATCTCGTCGTGTTTCTAATTCCTTCACTAAATGCTTCATATGCAAATTAAAATTAGGGGATTCTAAAAAATCATTGGCAATCCATTGCGTGAAACTAGAATGCCCAAAGTCAATTTGTTGCTTGGCATCGGATAGTCGTTCGATTACAGATGTAGGACCAACAATCCATCCTATTCGTAAGCCTGAGGCTACAATTTTGGACAAAGAGCTAATATATAAAACATTCCCGTTCTTATCGAGCGATTTAAGCGTAGGCATTTTATCCCCCGAAAAAGCTGTTAGGCTATAGGGGTCATCTTCTACTACTGGTATACCTAATTTAGAGGATATGTCTAGAATAGCTTCTCTTTTCTTTAAATCTAAGGAAGATCCCGTAGGATTATGAAAATCAGGATTTAGAAAAATCATTTTAATTCGATGTTTTTTATATAATACTTGCAAATCATCCGGGTTAATGCCATCCTTATTGACAGGAAGATAATGGATTTGTAAGCCTGCTGTTTTAAATATAGGCAGATTAAAGTTGTAAGAAGGATCTTCTATGGCGACTGCATCTCCAGGCTTTAACAGGCATTGGACAATCAAATGTAGGGCTTGCTGCGCTCCTGAAGTAATCAGTATGGAGGAAGGCTTTGTCTCAATTCCTCTGCTTTTTTTAATATGCCGTGAAAGAGTTGTCCGTAATATGTCACTCCCTAAAGGATGGTCATACCCAAGGCTACCGATAAATGAACGCGTTGCGGTAATTTCTCTCAAGGCGCCTTTGGGAAAAAGATCCTCTGATAATTCGCCAGTAGCTAGATTAATTAATTTATGTTCAATAGCCTCTTTTCTAATTTTCTGGGTAACAGGAAGGTTCGGTAAAAAGGAACCTGCCTCAATATAGCGATTCCAGCTAGGAATTCGTTTCCTCGTAATGCCCCAGATGTCTTTGCTAATGGTTGTGCCACTTCCACGATTTCGTTCAATCAGCCCCATTGCTTCCAATTCATCGTATGCATTAACTACCGTACTTCTGTTTACACTCAAAGCGTTTGCTAAATAGCGCTCAGATGGTAAGGGTTTATCGGGCGGGAATGTCCCATCTGCAATCCCCTTTTCAATGTATTCTGCGAGCTGCTTATAAATCGCTTTTTTTACTGTTCGATCAGGTTTCCAATCCATGTTTACTCACCTCAGTTATGCCTTATCCTTTCTTAACGCTAGTAAATAAGCTAAAAAGACAATCATACTATAACAATATTTGAAACTAACCATCCATTTCCTTATTACTTTTACCATCCACTTTCAATTTCAATCCATTCTAATTGATAAAAGCCCTTATTTGATGCGCATTTCCCTCTATAAAATTATACTGAAATTATTTTTCTCGTTTGAGAACATTCTGTGTTATCTTGGAAAACGCCTTGTCTTTCAAAAGAAGTCCCCCTATTATAAAAATCAATTGTGAATCGAATTCCATACAAACCCGTAGTAGCCTATAGCACTTCAATGAAACAGTTAAAGGGGTTTGTTTATGAAAAAAAGTTGGCTCAGATTAATTGGTCTTTCCACTATTGTCACTATGCTAACAGGCTGTGACCCATTGTTAGTATTAGATCCAAAAGGACCTCAAGCTCAAGTGCAAGCCAAAGATATTATGCTTTCGATAGGGATTATGTCCTTTATCGTACTCATTGTTTTTGTGTTGTTAGCTTATATGTTAGTGAAATTTCGTGCATCTAAGCAAAGCCCTGACTATAAGCCTCCCCACATTAAAGGGAGTACAAAGGTGGAAATCATTTGTGTAGGTATACCCGTTTTAATTGTAGCGTACCTATCCTTTATTTCTGTTGAAAGTAACTATAAGGTGGAATCTACACCAGAGAAATACAAACAGGAAGAGCCGTTAATCATTTATGCTTCAACATCGAACTGGAAATGGCATTTTAGCTATCCAGAGGAAGATATTGAAACGGTGAATTATTTGTATATTCCTGCAGAGCGTCCTATCGAATTTAAACTTTATTCTTACGGACCAATTACAAGTTTCTGGATTCCTCAACTGGGTGGTCAAAAATATGCAATGGCCGATATGGTGAATACATTGCATCTGGCTGCGGATCTACCTGGGGAGTATATGGGGAGAAATGCAAACTTTAATGGTAAAGGGTTCGCTGAAAATACGTTTAACGTAACAGCAGTGACTCAGGATGAGTTTGATGATTGGGTGAAGGAAGTAAAAGCAACAGCTGAACCATTAACAGAAGAAAAATTTAAGACGTTGCTAGAACCAGGACACGTTGGCCAATCAACCTACACTGGTACACATTTAACATTCCTGCCAGCCCCTGAGGGTGAGAATGGTGGACATCAGCATGGCACATCACACATTAAAGATCATGCTTCTCAACAAAACGATCATTAATTAAAAGGAGACATAGTCATATGGAGTACTTCGAACGATTTGCTATACCCCATCCAAGCCCAGCTATCTATGCATCGATGGTTGCGATTGGACTGACAGTGATAGCAATTATAGTTGGCTTAACCTACTTTAAAAAATGGGGCTACCTTTGGCGTGAATGGTTAACAACCGTTGATCATAAACGTATTGGTATTATGTATCTAATTTCTGCCCTTCTGATGCTTTTCCGTGGTGGAGCAGATGCGATTATGATGCGTGCCCAAATGGCTGTACCTGACAATACATTACTTGATGCGCAGCATTATAATGAAATCTTCACAACACATGGAACAGTCATGATTATTTTTATGGCCATGCCTTTTATTATGGCCTTTATGAATTATATTGTGCCCTTACAAATCGGTGCAAGAGACGTTGCTTTCCCGCGATTGAATGCATTAAGCTTTTGGCTATTTTTCATGGGGGCCATGCTACTAAATATATCCTTTGTTATAGGTGGCTCCCCTGATGCTGGCTGGACGAATTATTTCCCTCTAGCAAATAATGAATTTAGTCAATCTGTAGGAACAAACTATTATTTATTTGCCTTACAGATTTCAGGTCTTGGCACATTAATTACTGGTATTAATATGATTGTGACAATACTTAAAATGAGAGCACCAGGCATGACACTTATGAAAATGCCGATGTTTACGTGGTCTTCATTAGTAGCAAACGTGATTATCGTTTTTGCTTTTCCAGTTTTAACGGTAGCTTTAACGATGGGAACTTTTGACCGACTATTTGCTACTAATTTTTTCACAACATCCGATGGTGGTATGGATATGCTGTGGGCAAACTTTTTCTGGGTCTGGGGGCATCCTGAGGTTTATATCCTGATTTTACCTGCCTTTGGGATCTACAGTGAGATTATTTCTACTTTTTCAGGACGCAATCTCTATGGCTATAAATCAATGGTCGGCTCCATGGTAATCATTTCCTTCCTTTCGTTTTTAGTATGGACACATCATTTCTTTACGATGGGACAAGGTGCTTTAACAAATAGTATTTTCTCGATTACAACGATGGCCATTGCCGTCCCAACTGGGGTTAAAATTTTTAACTGGTTATTCACCCTTTGGAAAGGAAAAATTGTTTTCACAACGCCAATGCTTTACTCCATGTTATTTATTCCTACCTTTACAATAGGTGGCGTAACAGGTGTAATGCTTGGCATGTCAGCTGCCGACTATCAATACCATAACACAATGTTCTTGGTTGCCCACTTCCATATGGTGATTATTCCCGGCGTTGTCTTTGCAATGCTAGCTGGCTTACATTACTATTGGCCAAAAATGTTTGGCTTTATGTTGAATGAAAAAATCGGCAAGTGGACAGCTTGGATTATTGCTATCAGTACGTTGCTAGCCTTTATGCCAATGTTTGTCTCTGGCTTAGATGGACAAGCACGCCGTATGTACACTTATTCTGCCTCTACTGGTTTTGGGCTGTGGAATATGATTTCGTTTATCGGTGCAATTGGCTTAACAATTGGTTTTATCTTAATTGTTTACAATGTTATTTACAGTATTCGTTATTCACCAAGGAATGTTGGGTCGGATCCCTGGGACGCTCGCACATTAGAGTGGGCTACACCAAGCCCTGTGCCTTACTATAATTTTGCCAAGGTTCCACACGTGATTTCAACAGAAGCGTTATGGGATGCAAAATATCATCAGCATGATCTGTTCCCAGAGCTATATGAAAAGATTCATATGCCGAATAATAGCGGTGTGCCTTTCATATTAGGCTGTATTTTCTTTGCATGGGGCTTCTCCTTTGTTTTCGGTATGTGGATACCAACAATTCTCACAACCATTGGTATTTTTATATGCATGGCTCACCGTTCATTGGAAAAAGATCCAGGACACTATGTACCTGTCGAAAAAGTGAAAGCAACGGAATCGAAATTGCGAGGTAGTCAATCATGAAAATCGATCAATCACTTCCTTTAGAATATAGTACTCAGCAAAATCAATTGAATATATTAGGCTTCTGGGTGTTTATTGGTGCTGAAATTATGCTTTTCGGCACATTATTCGCAGGTTATTTTGTTTTAGTAGACCGTACTGGGAATGGTCCAACAGGAGCGGAGATTTTTGAAATTACACCTGTTTTATTTGAAACGTTTATTCTTTTAACAAGTAGCTTTACCATTGGCTTAGGTATACATGCTATGCGTAAGGGCTATACGAAAGCAATGATATGGTTTTATGTTTTGACATTAGTACTCGGTGTCGTATTTATTGGTTTTGAAGTTTACGAGTTTATGCACTATATTCATGTTGGTGCGAGCTTACAGACGAGTGCCTTTACGGCTGCCCTTTTAACAACATTAGGAACACATGGTGCACACGTTACCTTTGGGGTATTTTGGGGAATGTTCATCGTCTATCAGCTCATCCAACGTGGTTTAACACCAGAAACAGCCAATAAATCGTTTATCTTCTCTTTATACTGGCACTTTTTAGATGTGGTCTGGATTTTTATTTTCAGCTTCATTTACTTGAAAGGAATGGTGTAACATGAGTGATTTATTCCCGATGAAACAAGTCATGGGGTTTGGTGTGTCTATAATCCTTACGATCATTGCGGCATGTGTATATTTTTTCAATCTATCTTTTCCGATTACCATGACTATTTTATTAGTCACAGCATTTATTCAGGCAGGATTGCAGTTAGTTGTCTTTATGCATGCTGGTGAAACAAATGATAAACCAGCCATCTATACCAATATTTATTATGGCTTAATCATTGCGCTCGTGACCATTTTTGGAACATTATTATGTATGATTTGGGGTTATATCTAAATAGAAAAAAATCGTCCTTACTTAACTTAGTAAGGACGATTTTTGTATGGAAACGCATGATATATAGTCAAAAGACAATGAGGGTAAACAATTCTTTGAAATTTTCACCATCAAAGTAAGAGTCCACACTTTTATTTATTGTGATATCAAGTAATCATTGTTGAGATTAGTTGAATGGGATAAATATAGGATTGCCTTTATCAATGTATATTTTTATAACGCCAATTTTATCGATTTCCTCGTTTAAATGATTGGCGTGTAGCACATCTTCTAGAAGATTTTATTGATATTCATGAAAAAAATAAACATTGATGAAATCGATAATCAGAATTATTTTTTCCTCCCCAAAATAGGATCAACTTCTGCTTGATTATTGTTGAACAATCATGGGGTTGTATATGTTAAGGACAGCATTAAATGTACTTTTTCATCCGAGTGATTGATATACGTGTGAAGTTCTTCACCCTTGAATTTAATGACATCCCATTGGTTTAGCTGATGGGTTTTCTCTCCAACCTTTAGCTCCAATTGCCCATTTAATACAAGCACAATTTCCTCGGAGCCTGCTAGGTGACACTCGCTGTATTCACTATTCGGTTCAAGACGACCTCTAAACCATTCAGTCCCATTTGTTTTGAATAATGGATCAACAAACCAGTCGTTATTATGACCTGCGAATTGGTAGTCTGAGCCAAAACGATGAACCTCTATATTTTCTTCAAAAGATAGTAAAGCGACAAGCGGAATATTAAGCCCTCTACAAATTTTCCAAAGAATATTGACAGTCGGATTCGTTTCCCCTCGTTCAATTTTCCCTAACGTCAATTTACTAACATTGCTGACATTCGCCAGCTCCTCTAAACTCATTCTTTTGCTTTTTCGAATTTCCCGTAAATTTCCTCCAACTTGTCCAGATAAGTCGATATTTTCCTCCTGCATTCTGCGCACCCCTCCCATTGACTTTGTATAAATAGTATATTATAGTATACAAATCGATTAATTATAGTTTATTTTTAAATTTAAAAGTTAACTATAGTATATCAAATAATAACTAAAAGAGGTGTTTTCAGTGATGGCGAAATCAAAAAACTTTCCGATTATTTGGAGCGTTTTTTCTTTGTTTATACTATCTATGAATTTACGAGCTTCGATCACATCTATCTCGCCGGTATTGAAAAATATTCAAATGGATTTGCAGATGACAAGTGTTGTTGTAAGTTTATTAACAGCACTTCCCGTATTTTGTATGGGGATTTTTGCACCATTGGCTGGCAAGCTAAGTGAACGATGGGGTATCGAATGGACGATTGGGCTATCCGTTTTATTAATTGGTGTATCAACAGCTTTACGGTTAGTGGCAACTTTTCCTTTATTTTTATTAGTAACAGCTATTCTTAGTGGGATAGGTATTGCTATTACAGGTCCACTGATTTCAGGCTATATCAAAAAGGAATTTCCTAAATATTCTTCTACGATGATCGGTGTATATTCTGCGGGTATGGGAATTGGAGCGTCTTTAAGTGCTGGTTTAGTTGTACCTGCTATGCATGCTTTTCATCAATCCTGGAATGCAGCTTTAGCGATATGGTCGGTATTTGCTCTTATGGGGATCATTGTTTGGATTCCTATTATTAAAAAATCTAAGAAATCTCAAGAATCCATAGAGAAATCTGCAAGTCAAAAAAGTCGACTACCTTGGGGAAACCGATATGTTTGGCTCCTTATGGTCATGTTCGGTTTACAATCAGGCGTTTATTATTCCCTCGCGACATGGCTCGCTCCAAAAGTACAGGATATGGGATATAGTGACGCTTACGCCGCAACAACGGTCACTATTTTTTCTGTCATGCAAATGATTTGTAGCTTTATCATCCCCATCTTAATAAATAATAGTTTCAAGAGAAAGCCTTGGATGCTACTTTGTGCTTCAAGCTCCTTTATTGGCATTTTGATGTTAATTATGGGCGGCATCTCGCCAATTTTCTGTGCGACGTTGACAGGGATCGGTGCTGGTGGTTTATTCCCATTAGCAATGATTTTACCTTTAGATGCTACGACTACACCAAAAGAGGCAAGTGAATGGACAGCGATGATTCAATTCGGTGGCTATATCATTAGCGGCATCATTCCTATGCTTGTTGGTGTCATCAAAGATATGACGAATACATTTGACGTCGCCCTTTTCACCTTATTATTGATCATCATCATGATCATGGGTCTGACGTTAAAGGTTAAAACAAAGACGGAATCAGCTACTATTCGCGTTCTTCCTAGTAGATGAAGTAAGGCGTCTTTAAACCGTTTTTCAAACAGTAGACATTCTATTTTTGAAGATGTCAGATGCTAAAATAGTTTGTCTCTTGCTTTTTAGCAAATTTATCCAACAACATTTTTACGTAGTTCTTTTTATGCTACAATTCACTATAAATGAGGAAGGAAGATGTTTTATGAAAATATCCGTTTATGTTGCAAGTGCATTTAGCAAGGATCATCAAGGCGGGAATAAAGCAGGAGTGGTATTTAATGAGCATGAGCATACATTGACTACTACTCAAAAAATGGCGATAGCTAAAGAATTGGGCTATGCGGAAACTGCATTTATATCAGCATCTGAAATGGCTGATTATAAATTAGAGTATTTTACACCAAAAGAAGAGGTTGATTTATGTGGTCATGCCACAATTGGCGCTTTCACGATACTGATGCATTTAAATAAACTTTTCAAGGATCGCTATACAATTGAAACAAACAGCGGTGTTCTTACTATTACGATAAAAGATGACATCATTTTCATGGAACAAAACAAACCGATATTCTATGATATTATTTCTCCAAACGACTTTATCGATTGTTTTGACATAAAAGATATAGACAATAAATACCCAATACAAATTGTTTCCACTGGCTTAAAAGATATTTTAATTCCGATAACAAGCGAAACACAATTACATGCATTGCAACCTAATTTTGAAAAAATAAAAGAAATCAGCGAGTATTATCATGTTGTCGGGACGCATCTGTATACGTTTAATGACAATCGAATAATATGTAGAAATTTTGCTCCACTATACGACATCAATGAAGAAGCAGCGACTGGAACTTCTAACGGTGCATTAGCTTGCTACCTTTATGAACAGCACCACTTACAAAAGGAAGTCTATGTATTTGAACAAGGTTATTCTTTACACTCTCCTTCCGAAATATTAGTGAAATTAGCAACCAATAGCAAGAATGAAATAGAAAAAGTTTATGTTGGCGGCAAAGGCTATTACTGTGAAACAAAATATTTAAATGTAGAAGATATGGTGTGAACAAATAATTTCTCAACCTCAGACTGTAGATTTTTTGAACTTTAATTTAAAAATAGAAAAATAGATAAAAAGACAAACACATTTTTATAATTGAACAATGTGTTTGTCTTCAATTTCTGCTACCTTTTATGAGCTTGAGGGACATAACCGATTGTTTCCATTGCTCAAGTGGCACATCCTCAATGAATGCCTTGTCTTTTTTCCACCCTAGAACCCGTCATGCATTTCAACAAAGTCGTTTTCCCTGCTTCATTATAATAATAAACCTACTTTAATCCCCTTATTTAAAATATTTTGATAGTCAATATAGTCATAGATATCGTCATCGATAAACGAACTTAATTCTTTCAATTCATCCATTGTTAAATCTTCAATGGCTTTGTCATGATCTTCACAATAAATAACGATGGAACCCACGATGCTGTGTGCATCTCTGAACGCAACACCTTTGCTCACTAAATAATCAGCGACCTCTGTTGCATTCAGAAAACCTCCTTTGACTGCTTTTTTCATGTTTTCACTGTTCACCTTCATCGTAGCAATCATGTTGGACATAATTTGTAGACAAGATAATACGGTGTCCAATGCATCGAAAAATGGCTCCTTATCTTCTTGCATATCTTTATTGTAAGCAAGTGGTAAGCCCTTCATTGTTGTTAAGAGTGAAGTCAGTGAACCATATACACGTCCTGTTTTGCCTCGTATCAGCTCAGCGGCATCAGGGTTTTTCTTCTGTGGCATAATACTGCTGCCAGTAGAATAGGCATCATCAATCGTAATAAATCTAAACTCTTGACTACTCCACAAAATGAGCTCTTCACTTAATCTACTTAAATGCATCATAATGATTGAAAAATCTGACATTAACTCTAATAAATAGTCGCGATCACTTACGCCATCTAAGAAATTATCTACAGGCTTAGAGAAGCCTAGCTCATTAGCTGTCATCTCACGGTTAATCGCATGAGTAGTTCCTGCTAATGCTCCACATCCAAGCGGGCTTTCGTTCATAATTTCTATCGCTTTCACAATTCTTTTTTTATCGCGGTTTAACATATGATAATAAGCCATCAAATGATGTTGAAACGTTACAACCTGCGCACGTTGAAGATGTGTGTATCCTGGCATCATAACGTTATTGTCTTTTGCTTTTTGTTCTAAGCTCTGTTGTAACGCTTCAATTGAGGCAATCACCTCAAACGCCTTGTTTTTTGCATAAAGTCTAATATCTGTTGCTACTTGGTCATTACGACTTCTCGCTGTATGAAGTTTTTTCCCTGTGTCACCGATCCGTTGAGTCAAATTCGACTCTACGAAACTATGAATATCTTCATAATTTCCTTCAATTTGTAATGTGCCATTATCAATATCCTCTAAAATGGAAAGAAGTGCATTCTCAATATCTTGTCCTTCCCTCTCAGTCAATAAATTGCATTGTACTAGCATATGGACATGGGCAATACTGCCTTTAATATCTTCTTTGTAAAGTCTTTGATCCACCTTTAATGAACTATTAAAATCTTCCATTAATTTGTTTTCTTCTTTTCTAAAGCGACCGCCCCAAAGCTTCATCATTCATTCTCCTTCAATCAATCTATTAAACGTTATGATATTTCAGAAATGCTTTCCTGTAATTCCTCAATATTTCCTCTTTTACGCATATACCAGACACCATTGTAAACAGCAAAATAGTAAAAGGCTAAGCCAAATATAGCGACAATTACGGACATATAAGGGTCAGGAATGATACCTTTCCCACCGAAATTCCCTAAGAAAGACATCAATACAAGCATTAAAATATAAATAATAATGTAGATACCACCAAAAAATTCAACTGATTGGTGTTTTTGAATAAAGAAAATTACTAAATAACAAACAATACCTATTATTAATCCAGTAATGGCTAGCTGTACCTTACTCCAATTTGTCCAATAAATAAGCAGTGTGGCAAAAACGAATGCCATTGGCGCAATGAATTGCATACCAGGTAGCCCATTATTTTTTGTCAGACCTACTCTACGGAAAACCATAACCGTTACACATGCTGAAGCATATTTAAAAATACCGATAGCTCCTACAATCGCAACGATAGCTGTCCAGCTTTTCAGTGGGAATAAAAATAATAATCCTACTAGGAAATTGAGTGCCAGTGCACGTGTTGGAACACCGAATTTTTTATTAATTGTTCCAAAATAAGATGGTAGGAATCCACTTTTCGCCATACCAAATACATGTCTTGACGTACCAGCTGTATAAGTAAGAGCTGAACCTGTTGGCGAAACCATCGCATCAGCTGTAATAATCCAAGATAGCCAAACCATATTAGCCATCATGGCTAAATTAGCAAATGGTGAATCAAATTTAATGCCACTCCAACCATTCGCTAACATTTCTGTTGGAACTGCGCCGATAAATGTAATTTGAAGTAACACATATAATACTGCCGCAACACCTAATGATGTAATGAGGGCAAGTGGAATATTTCTTCTAGGGTTGACGACTTCCCCACTCATCATGATGACGTTACCAAACCCAGTATAAGCAAAAAATATTCCGGTTGTTAAAATGGCACTTAAACCAGCGCTATAGCCATTTGGTGCAAATCCTTGGCTTGAAAAATTCTCTGGATGAAAGCCTGTCATAAAAAATGCAATGATCGTTAGTACAGGGACTACAAACTTAATGGTTGTAATGATATTGTTCGTGACTGCGAATAATTTCACCCCAAAATAATTGAAAACAACAAAGAATATCATTAAAACCATCGCTGCAAGAATACCTGATGTTGTTAGTTGTTCTTTTGCTACATCATATAACCCTGGCCAAAACTGATTGGCATATTGAATAACACCTGATGATTCTACGGGAGCTGTAGCACAATAGCCAAACCAGATTGAATAACTAGTAACGGTAGCAAGCATTTTTCCGTGAGAATAAAGCGGATATCTTGCTAGGCCTCCTGTTTCAGGTTTTACTCTTCCTAATTCAGCATAAACAAGCGCTATGAGTGTGATAACAAACGCACCAATAATCCAAGAAAGTATGGCTGCCGGGCCTGCTAATTTAGCAGCTACCCATGGTCCAAAGAGCCAACTAGATCCTATTATTCCCCCTAGAGATAATGTTGTAAGTGACCAAAACCCCATTTTCTTTTTCAAATATTGTTCTTGACTCATGAATGTTCCCCTCTCTGAAAAGAGAATATTGGTATGACCCTTTTAATTTGGACGCTTCAATAAAATGACGTTTTGACAGAAAAAATTTACATATTTTACTCTGCAGTGCAATGTAGTGTAGGTGACTAATATAGATTGTGCTCCTTTCTAGATGATGAAACATTGCACACATTTTTCATGCACCATTAATTAAAGGTTATTAAAAGGTGTTTACCTTAAAATGATTTTATTTTAATCGTTTGAATTTTTCAACACTTTTTTACAAAAAAAAATAACCATCTCACTTAGATGGTTATTTCAAACGATAAATTTTACTTGGTCGTCCTCTGGATATTTGTGCGTCTTTCCCTGTGTATTCGACGAGATCAACCTCACATAAACTGGCTAAAATGCGTCTAGCATTACTTTCATCCCAATAGAGATGTGCTGCTAAATCTTTAATGGTGAATTCCTGCCAATTCATTTTTTTAATAAGCGTGTATAATTTACTGTAATTTTTTAAACTAATTTTGGCTTTTTTTAATTTCTCTAATAAAATGTCATCATTAATACGGTATGAAAAGCTCACTTCATCTTCTTCACCAGCCGATTCAGTTATCGTTCCATTTTCTTGGACAATCACGATTGGTTGCTCCGATTTTTCCTTTGAGAGCTGGATGGCTCGCTGTGCATTGATTTCCGCAGAATGAACGGTTACCCCATAGCCAATTCCGACAGTGACTGTTGTATGGGATTCATGTGATAGCTGATAGATGGTATCCTGTAAATCCTTGATTTTACGTTCAATGGCTCCTCTCGAACTAAAAATGATATAGCGACCATTTCCTTTTTCTAACAAGGAGCCATCTAGTTGCTCACAAAATCGCAATAACGTTTCCTTCAATTTTAATTCTAAATACTGTAAATGATAGGAGCTCTTCGCTTTTTCAGAGATTTTATCAAAATGTTCGATTTCGATAATTTGCACACCGATCTGTGTATCCTTAAAATAGAAGGCTCTGAGTTTTTCTTCCAGTATTCGTAATGTTTGGCGGATTTCCATGTCTGTAGTGGAAATGTGATAAGCAGGGACACCTGCCTCTTTCAGCCCGCGATAAACAGCTTCAAAGCAGGTCAAAGCACCTGCTGTTTTTTGTTGATTCCATAAGTCGATATGAAAATCCATTAATTCTTTTGTACTGGTATTTACATCAAAGGTTTTCACATAGATTTCTTTAGGCGCAAAATCTAGCTGTTTGACGGCTTGCTCCAAGTGTGAAGTCGTGATTTCATCAATGCTTACCTTGTTCAAAAATTCTCCCTGATAAAAGCCCATATGCAATAGACATTTATAAATGCCGGATTCAGTATGTTGAATATAAACTAAGTTTTCACCTGATTGTAACGTATTTTTCGCAACCATATACGAAATTTGGCCAGAAAAAAACCATGCATCAACAGCGTGATGATTATCCTTTACGATATTTACGGTTTCATGAAAATCATGATAGGGAAATGCGACGAACTTCATAGTCATTTCGTATTCTTTGCCTAATTGAATGATGCGCTCTACAGATGAATTAGGGCCAATGACTCCAACTGTATACATTTTTTCCTCCTAGTAAAATTTCTTTATATATACCATTCTATAGAGAATTGCCCAATATTTATAGTGTCAATTAAAAAAGTCTGTTTTGGTAAAGGACAAGGGGACAGGAGTCGCTCACATTTTATTCAAAAGCGCGCTCATTCTTTAATTCACAACGCTCCGAGACAGCCTTCTGAAACCCAACCTAGCAATGGGATGTTAAAGGAAACATAAAGTGCCCTTGTAAGAAGGGTTTTTTCGAGAGAATGAATAAGGCATCGTCATCATTTGTGGCGATGCTGGCTGTCATACCTTCGATTGTAAAGTCAGGTGTAAAATAGAATACTACTTTTTTTGTTGTATCCTTAATAATGCTTGCTAATACAGTCTCTGCATTGGTTGCCTGTAAAGAGATGATATCATAAATATTTAATACCCCTTCCTCCTCCTCCATTAATACTATTGTGTCAAATTCTTCTAAATAGTAAATAGCATGAGGGAAAACTAACGTAAAATAAAACATTAATAAGCTTTCATTTTCCTCAACAGCAATCATACTAGAATGGATATAACGATTTTTTGCATACTCTTCAAGAAGTGCTAGATCCTGCTCAATTGTCAGCTGTTGGACGCTAGTCTGCTTTGGTTGAATAGGTCTGGTGAAAAGATCTAAGCTGTATTCACTTTCATGAATTCGTGTAAAGCCAAACTTCGGATAAAAATCAAGTACTGTTTCATTGGCAAAGAGATACATGAAATCACAGGCACCTTCGTACTCTTTCATGATATGCAGCATCAACTGCTTTGCCAAGCCTTGATGACGATAATATTCATCCGTCATCACTGTACCGATCTGAATTCCCTTTAATCGCTCGCCATTTATGTGAATCGACATCTTATAAATAGAAGCATTCGCAATTACTTTTCCTGCTTGTACAAATGAGTAAGGAATATATTGGTCATTCCAATAGCCTTTGTTATACCAGCCTCGAAAGTCCAAACCAAAAGTTTTCATTGCTAAATCATTAAAACTTGCCTTTAATTTTTCATTGTGGCGATAATCACTAACTAATTCATATTTTGCCACGTCTATTCCCTCCTATTTTATGTTTTAATCGCTAATTTTTGTGGGAATCATCACCTCCTAAAAACAGAAAAAGACCCTATGAGAACAAGCTCATAGAGTCCTTTGTTATATAAAATATAACTGTGGATTAGACATCATTATGCTTCTCTTTTATCGCAAAAGGGCATTACTAAATAGACCCTATAATTTTTAAAAAAATTATAGAATAACCCCTTTATTAAATTCATGGAATTTAATTTGCGATAATTAGTTTTAGCATAAAAAAGCTAATCTCCCTTCTGTTTTTAAGATTACTATTATATTACCGTTATTTGTTAGATATGTCTACATGATGAAAATAACTAAAATAAGTATAGAATGCCCCTTTAAAGCCTATTCTATAAACGAAGTTAGCAATGAAGGGAGCCTACCATTTACTATGAAATTTAAACTACCTTTCAACAAACAACAACCAGTTCAAGAGGCACCTAAAGAAAATCTTGTGAGAGTTGCACATGCCACAGATCATTTTATTCAATCGATTAAAAATGCGACGAATCATCCAGCCGATTTAATCATTAAATCTCTTCCACCAAACGTCACCCTTATTTACATCGATAATTTGATCGATGATCAGACTTTAAATAATGATATTATTGCTAATTTACAGAGCAAGCCTCACGATACACCCGAGGCAATTGAGATGGCCCTTTCTATTGCAGAAGTCAGTCAATCCAGTCTACTAAGGGAAACCGTAGAATTGATGGTCAATGGTCATGTTGTGATACACATAGAAGGTTTCCCACAGACTATTTTAGCCAATATCGCTAGCAGAGAGTCTAGAGCATTGTCAGCGCCTGAAAATGAATCGCAGGTAATTGGGACACAGGTTGGATTTAATGAGAGTCTATCTACCAATATTTCCTTGATTCGTCGCTACATAGTGAGTCCTAATCTTTGTAATGAAAAAGTAAAAATTGGGACACGGACAAGCACCTCTGTCTCTCTTTTATATATGCGTGGCATTGCTAATGAACAAATGGTTCAAACAATGCGTCAACGAATCACAGATCTTTATATCGATGAGCTTATCGATAGTGCCGTATTAGCTGAAATGATTGATGATAATTCACTATCTGTCTTTCCACAAATGCTTTTGACGGAAAGACCTGACAGATTTTGTGATGGGATTTTAGATGGGAAAATTGGGGTTCTCGTAGATGGTAGTTCAATGGCTATCGTTTCCCCTCAAGGATTTACTGAGTTTTTTCAAAGTCAAGAAGATCAAAATTTAAGATGGCAAATTGCTACTTTTCTTCGTTTATTACGACTGGCTGCCTTCTTTTTATCTGTTTATTTAACACCATTTTATGTGGCAGCTCTTACCTTTCATTATGAAGTGATTCCACAAGCCTTTCTCGTACCATTAAGTGAATCAAGGGCTTTAGTTCCTTTCCCGCCCATATTTGAGGCTTTGCTGCTGGAATTTATTATTGAACTACTGAGAGAAGCAGGAGCCAGATTACCAACTAAAATTGGACAAACAATCGGTATTGTTGGTGGTATCGTGATTGGAACAGCAGCTGTACAGGCAGGGATTACCAGTAATATATTGCTGATTATCATTGCGTTAAGTGCCCTAGCCTCTTTTACGTCGCCAAGTTATATGATGGGCAATGTGATTCGTCTTATTCGCTTCCCTATTATTATACTTGCAGGATTTTGGGGTTTTTATGGTATCATGTTGGCTTTTTGTTTTATTCTGATTCATTTGTTACGTCAGTCAAGCTTGGGTGCTCCGTATATGTCTCCCTTCTATCCACCGAGGTTGAAGGAAATGCGGGATAGTATTATTAGAATGCCTGTCCCATTAACATCAAAAAGACCTGCTTTGACAAGACCAAAGGATGAACATAAATTTGTCCCAGAGCCAGTGAAACCTGATAAAAGTTGAACTGAAGGTGAAATAAATGGCAAAACCTATACAACTTAGCCCTAAAGATATGATTAATGCTTATTTGCTTTTTTTTGTGGTACACGGTGCTCAAATTGGGGTAGGTATACAGGGATTTCAACGCATTATCTATCAAGATGCTAGACAGGATGCATGGATTTCTGTTCTACTGGCTGGGATTGCCACACATCTTGTTACATTTTGTATGATTAAAACGTTAGAAATTTATAGCTCTGATGATCTTTACGGAATTCAAATTGATATTTTTGGTAAATGGATTGGCAATTTTTTAAATGCAATTTATGTCATCTATTGCTCCGTAGCGTTCTTTTCAGTTTTACGAAATTATATTGAAGTGATACAAGCATGGATTTTTCCTAGCATTGAGACCTGGTTCCTGTCAGCAACTTTATTAATGATTATTATCTATGCCTTTACAGGAGGGCTTCGTGTCATTGTAGGCGTGTCTTTTTTTAGTATCATTCTCTCCTTATGGATTCTTCCAATGTTAGTATTTCCGATGGAATACGCTTCAGTAGATAGTCTTCTCCCTATTTTAGAAAATGATATTCGCTCCATTTTAAAAGGGGCACAATCAATGACCTTTACCATAATCGGCTTTGAAATTCTAAACGTGATTTACCCCTTTGTAAAAGACAAGAAAAAAATCAGAAAACCTGTTCATTTAGGACTATTAGCTACAACCATCATTTATTTAGCCGTGATGCTGGTGTCCATTGCTTATTATAGTGAGGGCAAGCTATTGAAAACGATATGGGCAACCTTGACATTATTTAGTTTTATTAGCTTCCCCTTTATGGAACGCTTTGAATTTGTGGCGGTTTGTTTTTGGATGCTAATCATTTTACCGAATCTATGTCTATACTTATGGGCTGCGTACCGCGGAGCAATTCGTTTATTCCCGATAAGTGAAAAAAAGTTTGTTTGGCTCTTTTCATTCATCATTTTAATTGGAACAATATTGGTTCAAACACGTACACAGATTAATACAATTAACACGGTGTTTGGACAAATTGCCTTTTACGTAATCTTTGTCTACCCTATTTTACTTTGGCCAATAGCACGACTAAAGAAGAACTTCACATCAAAGAAGGTGAAAAAGAATGAATAAACTTAGAGTAAGATGGATGATTCTTCTATCCTTTGTTTTTTTATATGGATGTGCACAAACCAATATTTTGGATAAAGTTGGATTAACTACTTTAGTCGGCTATGATGTAGGAACAGAGGATAAAATAAAGACAACAGCTGTTATTCGTGAAGTAAATCCCGAATTTCAAAGCAATGTGGAAGTTCTGTCTACAGAAAACGATACGAGTAAAGGAAATCGGATGGAAGCCAATCGTAAGCTTTCGAAAAAAATCATGGTTGGTCAAATGAGAGTCATCCTATTTGGAGAGGAATTGGCAAAAAAAGACCTTCGCTATTATATTGATACAAACCTAGAAAATGCTAGTGTCAGCAATGGAATCTTTATGGCTATTGTGGAAGGTGAAACAGAAACATTACTGAAATACGAATATCAAAATATTGAGGATATTGGGCAGCATATTTTTAGGTTAATTGAACAAAATGTCAAGCAGGAATATATGATTTCCTCTACACTTCATCAAATTGCCCATGATTTCTATTCATCTGGGAAAGATTTCGCCATGCCTATTATTAAAAGAGATGACGAGCTGGTTGAATTAAGTGGTGTAGCTCTCTTTAAAGGTAGCAAAATGGTCAGTACCCTTCCAGCTAAAGATAGCTTTTACGTAAAGATTGTTAGAGATACCTTTAAAGTAGGTTTATATGAAACCGTTCTGGAAAATGAAGATGTACCTTCCGAGATTCTTCAAAAGCCTGCCAATAAAATAACGGTAGCCTTTGATGCAATCCATTCCAATCGAGAAATGAAGTTAGTTGATGCGGATACACCAACATTTGACCTGAACGTCAAAATCAAATCAAGAGTATTAGAGGTGTACCCTGATATCAATCAAGGGGATCCAAAAAGTGTGGCGACACTGGAAAAAGCAATCGAGAAAAAATTATCAAAGGAAATACGTAGAGTGATTGCTCATAGTCAGGAAGTTGAGTCTGATATTTTTGGCTTTGGTGAGAAATATCGAAGCGAAGTAAGACATTCTAAGCTAACAAAGGAAAAATGGCAGAAACTATATAAAGACATGAAGGTAAATGTCCATGTTGATTTTACAATTTTAAGGGATGGTGTTTTTGAATAACTAGTGAAATGGTTGCCCTGTCATAACCGATAAAAAGTTTTGGAAAAAATGTTCATAATGAATATCAAAGGCAATACGATGCTTTTTTTCGCCATTATTATTTTCATAAGGTCTTGTCTCGGCAATACTTTGCCCCCTTGCAGGTCCTTCTAACTTGTCGACAACGGTTACAGGATAGGACTCATAAATAAACATGTCAGGATAAATAACGGCCATTAGTGTTAACGCATCATGCACGGGACTTCCTAGAAGTGAGGGGTCCCGTTCTTTGTAAAAACGTGTATAGTATTCCATTAAGGGCTTTAGAATTTTTGTTTTGCCAAAGGAGTCAATATAGTCCACCATCCCAGGTGTGACAATAGCCTTTTGGGTCGCATTTAAAGGGATGATTGTCACATTCGTTGCATAGGTAAGCACAATCTGAACGGCAAAGGGATCACCATGGAAATTCGCTTCAGCCACTGTTGTTACATTACCTGGGACCCAGAATGCTCCACCCATAATATAAAATTCCTTGATATTTTTCATAAGCTCTTTATAAAGGATAAACATCGTGGCTAGTGAGGTTAATCGCCCAATATTGACAATAATTAGCTCATCATGCTTATACCTTTCAATAATGTTGACGATTTCAAAAAAGTTCTCGATTTTTAATTCGTGATCATCTTTTGGGATGATGGGTCCAAGACCTCGTTCACCATGAATTTCTGGGTAATAGGTCGGCTGCTCTCCTGTTAAGGGTACTTCTGCTCCTAAAATCACAGGAATTCCTTGAGGAAAGTCGAACAATTTCATGACATAATAAATATTGGATACCGCATCCTCTCGCGATACATTGCCATAATCTGCAACGAGTCCCACAATTTCTATTTCTTGATTAAGCCGTGCATAGATCAATGCCACCGTATCATCAATGCCAATATCCCCGAATAACAGCACTTTTTTTACCAAACCATGTCCTCCCTTTTACTACCATTACTGTTATCTTTATAGTAATCAAAGATGACACGAATTATGAATTTTTGTGGAAAAATGAGTGAGTAATTCTAGTCCAACGAAAGAAACCCATATGCCGAAGCATATGGGTTTGATGATTTAGTGATTTGATTGGAGGAACTGATAGACGGCCATCATTTCCTGCTTATTCAATTCGCGTATACGATTAAAAATAGGAATATTGGCAACGGCCTCAAGATGGGAGCCCTCTGTAACAACATCGCTTACAGTACCAGTTAGCCATGTTTCCACATCAATGCCATCAACGATTTGCTGGCGTCCCTCCTCATTAATGCCACTTGCGCCACAGCTTACACAGGGCACGGTTAATTTATGGACTCCATCATGCAGTCCATCTTCAGAGAGCACCTTTTTCCCTTTACAGAATGGACAGGAATGACTGGCTTTGACTTTATTGATTTGGGTAACGATTTTCTTGTAGCCAAATGCTTCATATACATATGTTAGTTTTTTATATTTACCATTCGTAAAATATTGATCGATGATGGTTTCTCTTGTCTCCTGTATATTGGCAAAATCACAGATGGTCACTTGATTTTTATGGCTGATGCGCTCTAGATTATCTTTGATTTTGGCCCAAAAAGGAAAAGCATTTTGTAGTACGATTTCATAGCCGACAAAGCTTGCTAGCTCTAATTCCAGCATTTTTAGGGATACCTGTGTTTCCCTTGGCAATAAGGAAACATCCTGTAGCAGTGACATGTCTCCGCCAACGATGGCTTTGATTTTTTCTAGTTGTGGTAAGTTGCCTACAATGTTGATGACTTCATCAAGCGGTTGGCGAATTAAGTCACGTATATCTGTGTCCCCAAATCGTAATTTCTTTTGGTGGTTGAGTACAGTCCCATGACAAATTGGGCATGGTACCATTTCTCTTGTTTCCTTCATTTGCTCTTTAATAATGGATTTTGAAATCACGATATAACGACCAATGATAAAATTAAAGCCCTCCCATTTTTTCGAGGATTTCGTTGCCTTATCATAAAAGGACTTATCCCAATAACCATATAAAAATGTATGCTTTTCTTCCTCAGTCATATCATGATAGCTTTTACTAATGTCCTGACCCAGCTCTATTTTAATCTGCTCAAAGAGAAATTCTAATTTAGAATGTTGATAGTATTTTAAAACCTCCATTATATCGGGATGTAGTAGGCCGTCCCAAAATGGCACGTTTTTGTCTTGTACCACAAGATCAAAATCGAATTTTTCAATTTCCAATCGACCAGAGCAGCTAGGGCAATGATTTTCTTGGCTATAAAAATCAAAGCTTCTCGTATCCTTATTTGTTGGATGAGCAGCCACAATATGATTGATTAGGCCACCTATTTCATACAGGAAGCTATATTGGCTATATAAATGTCTTTCTAAATCAATGGCAACAACTGGGGCAATTTTGTTCGATTCATATTCACCGTAAATCAGACGAGCCATGGAAGATAAGCTTTTTAAGATGCCACCCTTATATATATTTTCCGCATTTTTGAAATAGCTAATATGGTTGTCTTCTAAGTATTGAATGCCCTTCCTTAATGCGAGTGTAGATGTGATTTGTAATGGAGTTGAACCCATTGAATGAATATCCTGATTAAAATAATCTTCATGGCTAACTACATTTAGATGTGTTACAGGCTCCTGCTGTCTTTTACCGAAGTCAACAACAAAATCAGAGCTTTCCAGCATATAGGCATTATGCTCAATCATGATGATGGAGATAGATTCATCATCTAGGATGTCCCTGACACTATCGATGAATTGGTTTAAAATGTTCTGAGATAGTCCTTTAGAAGGCTCATCAAAAATAAATAATGTATGGGGATTACGAGCGTTTGCAAATAACTCTGAGACTAAATGCACACATTGGAATTCACCAGTCGATAGAGATTGCGTTTTTCTCTCAAGCGTTAAGTAGCCTAGTCCAAGCTTAATCAATAAGCTTAAGCGTTTATGTGCGATATCCTCATTAGGTAGTTCGTTGATTATATCTTCAATCGAGCGCTGGAAAATATCATCAATGTCCTCACTATATTTTGTTAGTTTCTTTTTAATATCAAGGAATGTCGCGACAGTGGAACGACTCGTAATGGATTGGTTACGATCTTGCCCAACCATCACGAGTTTGTCCTTTGGATAGCGTTTGATAAAATCTTTAGCAATACACTCATTAACAAGCGTTGATTTCCCACAACCAGACTCTCCTGTAAAGGTAACAAGTCGATTTTGTGGAATGTCTATTGCATCCATTTGGATATTACGGCAATATAAATCTCGGAATTGATAATAGGATGTTGGTGCTGCTGGATTTCGTTCCCAAAAGATAGGCTTTGGTCGTGGAGATTCTTCAACGATTTTTCCTCCGTATTTTCCACTACCTGGTCCAAAGAATAGATGCTCGTCTCCCGTGTCTAACACAGTATCAGAATGATCAATCAACCAAATTTGGTTTTTAGCGCCTAGCTGTTGTATTTGCTCTAAAATTTTTAGTAAGGTGTTATGGTCCAGACCCACAGAAATTTCATCAACAATAATCACGGTGTTTTCGCTTGTTGCCATGAATTCTGCTAAGTACAGCCTTGTTAATTCTCCACCTGATAAAGTCCCCATAATACGATTTAAGGTTAAGTAGCCAATATTCATTTGCATAATATTATGCAGAATATGCTGTTTTTCTTCACTGATATTTAATTCTTTTGATAAGGAATAGATGGCCTCTATACTTAAATGATGAATATCAGAAATACTATAGAGTTCATTCCATAAAGTGATTTTATACTGCTCCACTTCTGGACTATAGCGCTTACCCAAACATTTTTTACATTCTACATTTTTTGTCGTGCCTCGCCCCTTACATGCAGGACACCAGCCTAACGCATTGTTAAAGGAAAACATCTCTGGCGATAGCTGAAACTCATCTGCCAATCGATTACGAATTTCTTTAAAAACACCTGTATGTGTACCAATTGTGGAACGTGGATTGCTAGAGATTGAGGATTTTCCTAGAAAAAGTACAAGGGGCATGTCCTCCATTTTGATGGCACTGAAGTTCGTTTCCATAATGTTTGGAAACAAATATTGATATTCAGCCTTTGGCAATAAAGAAACAAGACGTTTTTTGGATTCTTCTCCAATCGTTTGACAAAATGTCGTCTTCCCTGAACCAGACAAACCTGCTATGGCTAAAGATTGATCGTCGGATAAAACGACATCTAGACGGTTAATATTATTGGCAATTAGTTCATTAATTTTCATTTAGTTATCCTTCCATTTAAGAAAATTAAAAGATGGGACTGAACATGAAAGAACACAATTCTTGCTACGGAATTGCGCTCTTCTTGCTGTTATTTAATTTATACTACGCTAATACTTTTTCAAGCTGTGCACTCATATTTGTCCAAGCATATTTTGCTCCCTCGATTGCACCTTGACGTGCCTTTGTTTCTTCGCTGAAGCCACCTTGATCAAGATGAAGCTGTGTCGTACCATCTGCTACCTGTGTTAATGTCCATGTAACTGTTGTTGTTTCGCCAGCACTTGTCCAAGTATAAGATAATTTGTGAGGCTCTTCCACTTCCAGTACCTCACAGTCTACAATACCGTCCCACCATTCATTTGGTTCAGCACGGAATTGGAATGTATGTCCTACAATTGGTTGGAAGTCATTGTTCCAGATCCATTTTGCTAGTGTATCTGAGTCTGTTAAAGCATGCCATACTTGTTCGATGGAACTTGTAAATTTAAAATCTAATGATACATCTGGTTTCATTTTTTTTCCTCCAATAATAGATGTAATTGCGCGATTCTTTCTTTCCAAAAACCTTCATAAAACGATACCCAATCTTGTATTTCTTTCAATGGAGCTGCATTCAATCGATATCTCGTCTCCCTACCTTCCTTGCGTGCAAGAACAAGGCCTGCATCTTTTAGAATGGCTAAATGTTTCGAGACAGCAGTACGCCCCATATCAAATTGAGCGGTTAATTCGTGAAGCGGTAACTCATCTACCTCTGCCAATAAACGGATCAACTTTCGTCTTGTTGGGTCAGCAATGGCTACATAAACGTCACGCTCTTGATGATTGTTATTCAAAACCACCACCCTTTCTAATAGGACACTGATTGGTGTCTTAATTATATGACACCAAATAGTGTCCAGTCAAATACTATTTTGGTCAAAGTGGTAGGAGTTCTATACCTACAAGGAAAACTAGCTAAAATACAAAAAAGTACAGAGGAGGAGCCTATGTACTTTCGGGTAATTATTCATTTATTACAGATATTCCACGTTCGTAGCGAAAGACAAATAATATTTTATAGCAATGTTCAGGGATATGAACCATTGTTGAATGAAACCATATGCCTTTTACCTCGAAATAGTTGAAATGTATTACTCCTAATCAACTTGTTTCAATATATTTTCAATAGTTGTTAAACGTTTATTTATTTCTTGAATCTGCTGCTGTTGCAATTGAGCTGTTTCTTTCTCTATTTTTAGGCGTTCCTCTGCAAGGCGTTCCACTCGTCGAAAGACACTGATAACAAATACAAAAATAAAAACAAGTACTAGAAGTGGAAGTAAACCAAAGAACGCTGAAAATATGGAAAGTGATGTTGATGACATATGATAAGACTCCTTTCATAAATTAATGATTTTCAAAGCTTACTCCTTTCTGTTTTTATCGGGTATATCGTTAGCAACTTCAGTGATGAAATCTGAATTTATCGTCAGTCTGAAAGGATTTAGTGTATAGTACTTCATCGCTTTGCCACTATCAGAAATTTGGTGATAGCCATTGATTGGGCTTCCTCTAACTTCTGTAAATGTAGATAAAGTAACAGTCTACTTATCCCTATTCTCTCGCAAGTTGGCTAACATATTGTTTTTCTTGATGAAGAATAGCAAAATAATATTTAATCGATAAGCATTTGACAAAAATCCAAAAACCGTTAATAATTCATCAAATCACCTTTTAATGTATTTTTCATCTGTAATAATTTTATTACAGATGAAAAAAATAACAATATGCCTTAAAAGAAAAACCCTTATTGACATGAATTGCGCATTCCAATAAAGGTTTTCTGATGTGAATTTATGCTAGCTCTAAGGGTAAAAAGGCGTAGTCTCCATCTCTTATAACGGAACCTTTACGCACCGCAATTGACTGCTTGAATAGAGGGCCATCAATGACGGTCGTATGGAATTCGCCGCCTTCTCCGCATGGGTCAATGCTACGGGCTTCAAGCTCCTTTACATATTCAGGGGTAAGCACTCGCCCTAAATCGTCCTCCGTCATGCCCAAGGATAGGTTGACCGTGACAATCATTGTAATAAATCCTAAGTGAATAAATTCATCGACAGCCTCACGATGGTTCATCTCCCACAATGGCATGCCTAGCTTTAAACCTACCTTTTTAGTGACTTTATCGTGCCAGCAACCATGTGCAGGCATATCTAAGTCTCCTGTTACTAATACTTCAGCTCCCTGCTGCTTTGCATTTACTAATAAACCTACAAATACTTCTTCATAATCCGCCCAGCTTGCTGCAGCCGTATAGACTGGCAGCCCAATAGAGTCAGCTTGTGCCTGGATAAGCGCAGGTGGCATCCCGTGGGACCTTGAACGTTTCCCTTCTTCCTCTAGCATCACTATGAGCCCCATTGCTTGGCCCACCTGTGATGCTTTATATAAAGCTAAAACACTATCCTTGCCACCACTAAATGAAGCAATAAATGTGCGATTTTGTGCATTCATTTTCCAGCCTGTTGTGTTGGTCATTTCCTTGTCTCCTTTTACTGTTCATCAAGATATATGCTTCTAGCATCCTCGTCAAAAAACTCTATAATCGTTGGATAATGATGAATGTTAATATTAGCCTCTTTTAATATCTTTTGCATAAAGATGGTATCGACAAAAATTTTATTGATAATCATTCTACCTATTGATGGTAAGTCATGGAAATACGCTATTAACTGAATAAGGTCATCAAAGTGAAAAGTCAAAATATAAGTGACATAATTCTGTAATAGCATACTAAAGCAATGCTCATGATAAGGATTCGATTGATGATCGCATAGAAAGCTATGAAGCAATTGATAGAATGCCTTATTATTTTGATTAAACATATGTAAAAAATCATCTACATTATTAATTAGATGTAGGTACTCTATGCCATCTTCAAAAGGCATAACGAGTCTTTTTGATTTTCCTTCGATGCTTCTCAAAAGTTCGATTGTCAGCTTCTTGCAAGCATTTATCTCATGTGGTGTTAATAATGTTCTGTCATGCTTATGCTGACAAATATAATCATGATAATGAGAAAAATATTGCTCCATATTGATATTCGTTTTAGCATGAATTAAAGTTCCTTCTTTGAACGAAAAAGCATAAAGTGTTTCCTCGTTCACTGGATGGCTATACAGATAGAAAAAGAATAAAAAGTCCTTTAACTGTTGTTTCTGCTCTTTGCTGAGTATCGTGACATGCTCTAATTGAGCAAGTTGAAAGAAGCAATAGTTTTTCATAAAATCATTCATTTTGTTATACGGGTTCCGTGGAATTATTCTAGTCGTTGCATTTATTGTGTAGAGCAAATAATAGCAAACTTGCTCATCATAAACATCTAGCTGCTTGAAACAAGATGTAAGCATAGGCTGCCAGTCTGGCTTTTGCACATAATGTGGATTTTGTGGTTGAAATGCCTCTGCCCATTCCAAAAATGTCCCCTGTTCGTGATCAATAAAAAAGAGCTCTGCGCTAGTATCTTCTAATAAAACATATTCGAAGTCCTTCATTTGAACAGCTGGTAAACCCTTATTAAATTTGATATTAAGGTAGTGATCAAATACTTCTTGTAATACTGTCATTCATATCCCCATTTCTTTAGGATTTTTCAGAAGCAAACGTCCCTTTATTTTATCACAATCATGATGAGAACTTGGCGATAGATGCTAAGGTGGAACACCATTATGAGTGATTAAGACAGCTCGTTGGATCAATGCCTATTTGGAGGTTATCTGGAGGAGCCATGGAGAAACAAGAGTGAGAATTTTGACTATCTAAATGGAAATAAAGTCTTTTTAGCAGAACATCAAAAGCCCGAACTAAATTATAAAACAACCTAGTGTGCTTCATAATTGTTCGGGCGTTCTGTTCATGCTTTGTTAATTAATATGCTTGTGCAAACCAAACTGTATGTTTTGCTTCATTTCCACAGCCAATACATGTGGTTTTCGTTGTTGGTGGATTGAATGGAATATTGCGAGATGTGTATTTTGTTTCTTCCTTCACTTTTTCCTCACATGCATCCTCGCCACACCAGCCAGCAAGCACCCAGCCTGGGATTGTGCCATTTTCTTTTGCTGTGTCAATGTGCTGTTGTAATTGTGAGAGTGTGTCAATTGTTGTGTGAGCATTTGCTTCACGGAATTGACGAGCTTTTTCTAATAAGCGCGTTTGCATGGTTGTTAATTCTTCTTCAATAGCTGTGATGATTGTAGCTAAATCAACAGTTCGTTTTTCTTCTTCATCACGCGCTTTCAGTAAAGCTTGCTTGTTTTCTAGGTCACGTGGCCCTAATTCAACACGCACAGGCACGCCCTTTAGCTCCCATTCATTGAACTTATAGCCTGGCGATTGGTCTGAATCATCCAAACGTACTCGAATACGCTTCGCTTTTAAGGCTGCAAAAATCTCATCTAAATGCTCCATGATTTGAGGGTTCTTTTTCCATGGTCCTACTGGAATTAAAACGACTTGCGTTGGTGCGATGCGTGGAGGTAAAACAAGTCCCTGCTCATCACCATGCACCATAATAACTGAACCAATTAAGCGTGTAGATGTACCCCAAGATGTTGTGTGTACGTATTCGTGCTGGTTCGCTTTATTTAAATACTTGATATTAAAGGCTTCAGCAAATTTTGTTCCTAAATAATGGGATGTTCCTGCTTGCACAGCCTTGCCATTTTTCATCATTGCCTCAATAGAATACGTATCGACAGCACCTGCGAAACGTTCAGAAGGTGTTTTTTGTCCATCATAGACAGGAATTGCTAGCACCTGTTCTACTACTTCTTTATAAATGTCTAGCATTTGCATTGTTTCCTGCCGAGCATCTGCTTCATCCACGTGCGCTGTATGCCCTTCTTGCCATAAAAATTCTGATGTCCGGATAAAAGGCAGTGTTTTCTTTTCCCAACGGAAGACATTTGCCCATTGGTTGATTAGCACTGGTAGGTCACGGTAGCTTTTAATCCAATTAGAGTAAAGATGACCAATCATCGTCTCAGATGTTGGACGAAGGGCTAGCCGTTCTTCTAATTGTTCCCCTGCTGCCTCGGTTACCCAAGGAAGCTCAGGTGAGAAACCTTCGATATGATCCTTTTCCTTTTGAAAGAAGGATTCAGGGATAAGCATTGGGAAATAGGCATTACGATGTCCTGTCTCTTTAAAGCGACGATCCATTTCCTCCTGAATATGCTCCCAAATTTCATAGCCGTCTGGCTTAAAGGCGATACAGCCTCGAACAGGTGTATAATCCATTAAATCGGCTTTTTGGATGGTCTCGATATACCATTTCGAAAAATCTTCTAGTTGTTTTGACATGTGTTCTCCTCCAATTTTGTTAAATGAATACTTGTTCAACCCGTATAAAGATTTAGCTGAAGCAAGAAAAAAGCACAAAGCTGTCCTCTGAATAAGGACGTCTTTGTGCTGGAATGACGTGGTACCACCTTGATTTAGCTTTACGTAGATTATAAAGCCCTCTCACGTTTGGTAACGAAAACGACTCGGTTATGTTTGCATAACATCTCCGTGGTAGGTGTTCAGTCAAGAAGCGGTGATATAGCTCTCAGCAGGTGCTATATTTTCTGTTTCACAATTCTTACTTACTTGGCCACATCATCAAATGGTTTATCAGGTTAACAGTTTTACTTTATCCCACTTTAGCAAAATCATTCAGGAATAGCAATTAATAACTGGATTTATTTGTGACAGTATTAACAATGAGATTCGTAAAATCTTCTACAGATAAAGGCTTACTAAAATAATAGCCCTGCACATACTCACATCCATGCTCACGCAGAACATTTAATTCAGCTTCCTCCTCTACACCTTCAGCTACTACTTGGAGATTTAAGGCATGTGCTAATGAAATCATGGCTGAAATCATAGCGATTCCAGACTTCTCAGGTACTATATCACGGACAAAGGCACGATCAATTTT
The DNA here is from genome assembly GCF_024919535.1 of Lysinibacillus sp. A4. Lineage (NCBI taxonomy): Bacteria > Bacillati > Bacillota > Bacilli > Caryophanales > Bacillaceae > Lysinibacillus > Lysinibacillus sp. A4. The sequence continues at coordinate 70,267 of NZ_JANWTB010000010.1, forward strand.
AAGTACATCCACTGGGAATTTTTTTAAATAATTTAACGATGAATAGCCTGTCCCAAAATCATCTAATGAAATAGTTATACCTAGTTCTCGTAATTGCTTGATAGTATCAATTAAATCTTCCGTATAATCAAGCATACTCATCTCGGTAATTTCAATTTCTAATAAATTAGGGTCAATGCCTGTTTCTGCAATGACACTACGCACCATATCTACAAAGCCACCTGTACTAATATGAATTGGTGAAATATTTACAGCTACCCGCAATGATAAATCATGTAATTCATTCCATTGACGAGCTTGAGCACAGGCTTTACGTAAAACCCATACACCAATATCATTAATTAATCCACAATCCTCTGCAAATGGAATAAAACGATCTGGCGGAATATGACCTAATTCAGGGTCATACCAGCGTAGCAATGCCTCCATACCAATAACAGAATCCGTTTTTAAGTCGATCTTAGGCTGATAATGTAATTTTAGACGATCTTGCTTTAATGCTTGATGTAATTTCGTTTCCAGCAAAAGCCATTTATCATTGGCCTCGTCCATATTATCACGATATAGTCGATATTGATTACCTCGTGTAGATTTTGCAGCATACATAGCAATATCCGCATTTTTCAATAATTCTTCCACAGAGTTTGCATGATCTGGGAATACACTGATGCCGATACTAATACTCGCATAAAATTCATAGGTATCGACAATAAAGCTTTCATTGAAGACGCCAATAATTTCCTTAGCCATTTCCTCAATGCGATTGACATCATTTAGAATCATGACAAATTCATCGCTATTGTGGCGATAAAAAGAATTCGAAGTATGATCAATATTGCGCAGACGATTGGACATTTCCACTAAAAACATATCGCCAATAATATGACCAAGTCCGTCGTTAATGTGTTTGAAACGATTCACATCAATGAAAAATAACGCAAACTTCTCTCCTGTACGTCGAGATTGATGAAATTCATTTTCTAAACGCTGTTCTAATTTGCGACGATTTGGTAGCCCTGTTAGTTCATCGTGATAGGCAATATGAGTAATTTTTTTAATGTCCTTTTGCGCTGTAATATCTACGCGAATGGCAATATATTGATAAGGCTTTCCTCGTTCATCTAGGAACGGAAAAATCGTTGTTTTCACCCAATATAAACTGCCATCCTTTGCACGATTGCACACCTCGCCATTCCACATATCGCCATTACCGATTGTTTTCCACATCTCTCTAAAGAAAGATTTGGGATGAAAGCCTGAATTTAGTAAACGGTGATCTTGACCAACTAATTCTTCACGCGTATACTTCGAAATTTTACAAAAATGATCATTAACAAAAGTAATTTTTCCGGTACGATCTGTAATCGCTACAATGATGGAACTATTCATGGCGGAAAAGATATCTTGTAATTCTTTTAGACTGTAGTTCATTTGATTAACACTACTAGGCGTGATATTCATCATTTTCATTCTCCATTCATTAAAATATGAAGGGTTTGGTACTTTTGCTTTATCTTACAGCGAGGTATAAAGTTGTGGTATATCGCCCTTTTTTATGTAATTATATTATAGTCTTAGAAAAGCAGTTAATTCAACCCAAATCTCAAAAACATTCAAAGCTGCATTTGATAGTTTTTAATAAAATAGACAAAAATTAGTGGATATAACCTCCTTGTAATTGTCTAAATATATTGTTATTCAATACTTTTGAACTATATTAAATAGTTTATTTAGGCTATTTATCTTTTTAATACAAAATATAAAAGTTTTATATAATATGTTTGAGTGTCTTGTAAAATTTTTGTTAAAGTAAAATGCCTTACTGTCCCACATAGGAAGTAAGGCATTTTATATGTTAAGAGACCTCATATTCTATTGAACCCCCTATTGATTTCGCCTGCATGTTGTAGGCATCTAATTGCTCTTGGGATAAACTTGAAATGTAATAGTGAAAATTAATAGGCTCTAGCCCATGCTCCTCACATACTTGACGATAAAATTCATAACCTTCTCGATAATCTGTCATCCTCATAACTTCCTTTCACATTCCCTATTTTACGTCTGATTTTTTGTTATATAACAGAAATATTATTTGTTTAAAAATATATAACAGACTACTGTACTTGTCAATGAATTATCTGAAATTTCTTGCTGAAATCACGAAAGCCCAGACCATTTTATTTAGTATGGCTGGGCTTTTCATAAAATATTCACGGCGGCTTCCGTCATAATCACTCCTTTTAAATTCCTAATTGTTTTGCTTGCATATTGTAAGCCGAAAGTTGTTGCTGTGATAATTGTAATACATAGTAACGGAAAGAAATTGGCTCCAATCCATAGCGCTCACACATTTCACAATAAAATTCATAACCATCACGATACTTTGACATTTAAATTTCCTCCTCTAACTAAATCTGTTTTATAACAGTTGTTATTATTTTTATTTAATATATAACAGATTATGTAGCACGTCAAGAGATTATAACAGAAAAATTGAATAACAATAAAAGGAATTTAGCTCCTCTCCTGTGGCCAAATTCCTTTCATACATGTTATTCTCTAACGATTTCTTGTAATTGCTTGATATGACGCTGCTCGTGCATATAGACCATTTCAATCCATTGGTCGAGTGGTAATTCTCCTAAGGCTGGGTGCTTCACAGCGCGCTTAGCCAATGCTTCAGGTTCCTCGATTGTTTGCAAAAAGGCGAGGAGGTTCTTTCTTGTTGTAGCTAGTAAATCCAGCATCGCTTGAACAGTGAAAGGCTCTTCTGTTGGCTCTACAATAGGCGGTGCTTGGAACTTTCTTGTTCGATCTAAGATGAGCTGAACATTTTTTCGAGCGGGTGTTGACTGTTCCTCTGCCTTTAATCCCCATGTAATGGCTTTCTTTGTTGCTTCCTCTACTAATACGAGATGATGACAGATTTGTGCCACACTCCAGCTTTGTGCATCTGGTTTCTTATTAAAGGTTGTATCGTCCAATAAGTGAATTTCCTGAAGCAATTGTGTTCTTGTGGTATCGAGATGTTCTTTGACGTTTGACATCCTTGGCTCCCCTTTCATTAGGTCTTCTACTATATATTCGATATGGAGAGGGGAAAATCATCTTTCACGAACAATATTAAATGGATTATTCTCTAAAACATGCTGTAGCTGCTCATCTTCAATATGTGTATAAATTTGCGTGGTTGCGACGCTAGAATGCCCTAAAATGTGCTGTAAACTACGGATATCTGCCCCTGCTTTATACATCATCGTTGCGGATGTATGGCGTAGCTTGTGTGGTGTAAGTCGTTCTTTTTGAAGACCTGACTGCTGATTAATGCGTTTAACGATTTTGGCAACCGTTTGACGTGTAAAGCGTGTTCCCTTCTGAGACACAAATAGGGGCTCCTCGCCTTCGCCTTTATAGGGTGTCTTCCCACTGTTTTCATAGTCAGCAAGTGCCTGCATACAGCTATCATTTAAATAGACAGTACGCTCTTTATTGCCCTTCCCAATTACGGTTAAATAACGTCCTTGAATGGATGTCTTATTAAGCTGACATAGCTCGGTGACACGTATTCCTAAATTTAAGAAAAACATCATCATGCAATAATTTCTCGGGGATGCCTGATTGCTTTTAATCCCATCTATAAATTGTGTAGCTTCTTGTAGGTTCATATAAATGGGTCGTTTTCTGCCTATCTTTGGTGTCTCTAATTCATCTGCAGGATTTTCCTCGATAAGTCGACGTTTGCCTTTTAAATATTTAAAAAAGGATTTTAATGTGGCCACTTTTCGTGCTCGTGCAGCAGCTGAATTGCCTCGCTGTACTTCGCAATATTCCATGAATAAATAAAGATCCTCTAATGTCATTTCGCGTATTTCTTCTATTGTAATAGTGCCAATATCAATGGCGGATAAATTCTCTATATCCAAATCCTCCTGGACAGCTTTGTGGAAGCGGAAAAATAAGGTCAGGTCATATTCATATTCTTTTCTTGTGCGCTGAGACTTTCCTTTGATGGTTGTTAAATAGACAAGAAAATCCTTCATGAATTTTGGTTGTTTTGTTTTTTGCATGCTCATCACCTCTATTTGCTCTATTTTACCATGAAAAAACGTTCCCAAATATAAATTTGGGAACTTTATTGAAAAAAAATGCCCTTTTTCGCATGTTAGAACAAATGTTCTGTTCGAAGGTAATAAAAAAACCCCCCTTTTAAAAAGAGGATTTTTGTTACAACTATTTTGTGACAGTTATAGGATTTTAGGCATAAAGTTCTCGGTAAATGAATATTAAAATCTAGTAGACTTTATTTGCTGTGTGAGACGCTTCAAAAAAACAATAGATGGGTAACTGTCCATGTCGATTCGTCTCACAACACACATGGGATTATTTTACAAAAACTGAATAATTACCATCCTCTTGTTTTGTTAGTGACCAGTTTGTCGATAACATTTGCTGAAGTCTTGTGACTGTTTCCTCATCACACGTTAAATGCTGGATACCTGTTTCTAATAGTTGGTAATCCTTCCCTTCTTCTAATTGAAAGCGTAGCTGCAATAAACGTTGGATGCCTGGTAATGTTACATACTTGATTCGATAATGGCCATGGTATGCATTTAAGAACTGTCGTTCCCCTTCCTGATATAGAGCCATTGTCTCGCTAAATTCATAGTTTGGCACTTGTTCTTGCCAAGCTGATACATCCCCCGAACGCAAAGCTCGTATAATTTCCTCGTCTGATAAATTTAATTTGGATAGTTTATCTAATTCATACGCTTGCATTAAATTAATGATGGTCATGGTTGTTAGCCCCTTTTATGTATTTATTCACAGTGTAACATGTTTTCACTACTACTTGAATTCGGAGGCGATCCATATGATGAATTTATATGATTCTAGTCTGTTTTTCGATGAAATGTTTGATGGCAATAAGCCAAAGCCTCATTATCGATCTTTTCATCATAAGCTAACCTTTTTTTCGCGGGAGCAACTTGAAGAAAAATACCGACAAGCGCAAGCGAGCTTTCTCAGACAAGGGATTACTTTTACGGTATATGGTGCACAAGATGGAACAGAACGTACCATGCCTTTTGATTGTGTCCCAATTATTATTCCTCAAACCAAATGGGCCATGATTGAAGCAGGTGTCAAGCAGCGCGTGGAGGCACTCAACAAATTTTTACAGGATGTTTATGGACAGCAAAAGATCTTTCAGGACGGTCTTATTCCGAGACAGCTTGTTGAAAATAATCCTTATTTCAAACCAACCATGAGAGGAATTCAAGTACCAATTGCGAATCATATATTTTTAGCAGGGATTGATTTAATTCGGGATGAAAAAGGTGATTATCATGTACTCGAAGATAATTTACGCAACCCTTCCGGCATTTCCTATGTCTTTGAAAATCGGGATGTGATGAAGGAAGTATACCCTGAATTTTTCTCCAAGCATACGATTCGACCTCTTGATAAACAAATGGCTTACATGAAAAAAGCACTTCTTGCCCATCGTCCGTCTTCCATGCAAACAGAAAGAGAGCCTAAAGCTGTACTTCTGACAGCAGGCATGTACAATTCTGCTTATTACGATCATGTTTTTTTAGCCCAGCATTTAAACATCCAGCTCGTCGAGGGCCGTGATTTAGTTGTACAGGATTTGAAGGTCTATATGAAAACCATTTATGGCCTACAGCAAATCGATATTATTTATCGGCGGATTGATGATGACTTTCTAGATCCTACTGTCTTTCGTGAGGATTCTTTATTAGGTGTTCCACATTTAATGGCTGCTTATCAAGCAGGTCATGTATCCATCTTGAATGCCGTTGGGAATGGAGTAGCAGATGATAAAGCAATGTATGCCTATGTGCCTGAGATGATTCGCTATTATTTACAGGAAGAACCTATTCTACCGAATGTGAAAACCTATCATCTAGGAGATGACAGTCAGCGTAAATGGGTGCTAGAGCATATACACGAGCTCGTTATTAAAAACGTGGGAGCCTCTGGTGGCTATGACATGTTAATTGGTCCACATGCGAGTAAGGAAGAGATTGCTTTATTTAAGCAAAAAATTGTTGAACAGCCCTATCAATACATTGCACAACCAACGATTAAATTGTCCAGAGCACCTGCCTTCCAGAATGGGCGATTTTATCCTTGCCATGTTGATTTACGTGTCTATGTCATGAAGGGTGAGGATTGCTATGTGTTGCCTGGTGGTTTATCTAGAGTGGCACTACAAGAAGGGTCTCTTGTGGTAAATTCCTCTCAAGGGGGCGGTGCAAAGGATACGTGGATTTTAAAGGAGGAATTGCAGCATGCTAAGTCGAGTAGCCGACGCGTTGTACTGGATGGCACGTTATAGTGAACGTACACAAACAAATGCACATATATTACAGGTACAGCTGTTGAATATGTTGGAGCAATCTGGGCAAGAACATGATTATATTGATCATTGGGAGGCTGTTTTAAATATTTGTGCCTCTAAGGAGGAGTATTTAGCAAATTACACAACGATTCGTGTTAATCCTTTGATTGATTATCTTCTGTTTTCTGAGAAAAATGGCAATGCCCTTCATGCCACATTGCGTGCTATTCGGGAAAATGCACGAGTTACACGTGATAGTATGCCAACGGAACTTTGGGAAATTCAAAATTCCTTTTATTTAACAAAGCAACAGTCCATACTAAAAAGAGAACGACCGATTCCACTCATTGCCCTTCAAGATTTTTTACAGGATGTACGAAAGACTTTATGGATGGAGACAGGGTTAATTGAGGGCTCGATGGATCGCGATCTTCCCTTCTATTTTATGCAGGTCGGCAAATGGCTTGAACGAGCAGAAAAAACCATTCGGATGATCGTGATAATCGTAGAACAACAGAAGCGAACAGGTACGTCACTGTTAGAGGATGATGGTACCTTTTTATTGGATCTTTCCGCAGCAAGAGAATCTTTCATGCGGAAGCATCGCCAGACCAATTTACTAACGGTCATTCGGTATTTAGTCCAAGATGCGCATTTCCCATGTTCTGTGATGTTCTGTGTAAAGAAAATAGAAGAAGCCATAGCGGCTATTGAACATGATTCTTTATCCCCACGATTTTTAACGCTTCAGTCGGATATTAGTAGCCTTGTTCTTGCAATCGATCATATCGATTTTTGGCAAATGACTATTGAGGAAACCCTAAAAATGATGGAGGAAAGATTGTCTCAATGTATGGCTTTTAGTGATGCCTTTTCGACAATCTATCATTTATATGAACCCAGCGTACAACCTTGAAAGGAATTCACCACAGCTCCCTTTCAACAAGCAAGTCAGTAAGCAGAAGGAAGCGGACACGATGAAATTTGAAATTCAGCATACAAATATTTTTCAATATGAGTCTGAAGTCGATCAAAGCTTGAATACTATTCGTTTAAAGCCGCGTAGCGATGAGCGTCAGCGATTATTATCTTATCGAATTGCCATAACGCCATCCTCCCTAACCCGTGAGCATACGGATATTTGGGGCAATACTGTTGGTTCCTTTTATATACCAGAGCAACATCAAATACTAGAAATTCATACATCTTCAATTGTAAGTATTCAGCGTGCACCATTTATTCATCGTATTCAATATTCGCCCGAAATGCAGACCATCTTTCACTCACAGCTATTCTATGAGCATTATTTACCGTATTTAAAAGCAACACATTTTACATTTATGACAGAGCAGCAGCTAGAGGAAGTTTATCATGCGATCGGTCATGCTGAAAATCCTGTGCTCTTTTCGCTTAATTTAATGCAGTATTTATATTCTAGCTTTGAGTATGACCCGACAGCGACCAATGTAACTACAATAGCAAGTGAGGCATTTGCATTAAAACGGGGTGTTTGTCAGGATTTCACCCATGTCATGCTTGCTGTTTTACGGGCGAAAGGAATACCAGCTCGCTATGTCAGTGGCTATCTATATGTCGATGAAAACTCAGCCCTCATCGGAGATATCGCTACACATGCCTGGGTAGAAGTCATGATTCCAGGTATTGGCTGGATCGGTCTTGATCCCACAAATAATGTGGAAGTATTAGAAAACCATATTATTTTATGTATTGGACGCGATTATAGTGACATTAGCCCTGTGGAAGGGGTATATACAGGAGGCAAGCATGATTTAACAGTCAAAGTAAATGTCAAAGCATTGAATCATTTATAAAAGGCGTGCAGTAATGGTGATAAATCGCGATTACTGCACGCTTTTATTCTAGGCGCTGCTGTCTTTCTGTTAGCACCCATTTCCGTACATAGCCCATTTCTTGTTGAATGTGCTCCAGCGTTTTTTCCTGTTGAAACGCCCGTTGCATCACAGTATAACGCAAGTCAGTGGCTCTTACATTCTTCCCTATATCTTGTGACATCGTTTGAAAAATGCGTTCAACTGTTTTCGTAGTAATCGGCTTCGCTAAACTTGCCTCGCTTACCCAAACCCATTCCCCTACCTCTTGCTCATGTAAATTGGTCGTCTCTTTTTTATACTGTGCGAGCATGTCCATGAGGATCGGTGAACACTTTATTTCTCGACGTCCATTTCGGTTGGCTATAAAAAGAGTCGCTTTTTCTTCATTAAAGTGTGTCCATTTCATGCGAACGAGCTCGGCAGGCTTACAACCTGTTTCCATCAACACTTGAACGATACAGCCATTGCGTCTTGCCAGCCATGCATGCTCCTTTGTCTTAGCATATTGAAAATAGGTGGGCCATACGTTAGCAATTTGCATGATCTGCTTATTTGTCAGTGCTTGCAGTGCCTCTTTTTGTCTTTTTTTCGGCTGTAAAAGATGCTGATAATCAAAAGGCTCCACCCATTCTCGTAAAAAAATAAAGTCTACAAAGCCTCGTAATGTCGCTATTTTATGATTAAAAGTATTGATATTACTGTAAGTTTCCTTTAAATAGTCGCAGTAAAGCTGTAATAAATTTTTCAATTGATGATCTGCATACAAGTAGTTTTGCTTATGGGCGAAAGTTAAAAATTGCTGCCCGTCCATATTGTATTGTTTTTTTGTAGCAGCACTTTTTTTCAAAGATTGTAGCAATAAATAGTAGCTATTCCATGCGTCCCTGAGTGTAATCAAATCGTCCCTCCTTGTCTACTTTGCGTGAGTTATTTATATTTTACTATATTTTGGGTGCGTAGGTTCAACTGCATTTTATCATATTGTAATGTCGGATAATCTGTATTTCTATAACAGGAACCCGCTTCTACCATTCAAATGCCATTTACGTAATAAAGAAACATATGTTCCTAAAGTAGTTTCTCATAATTTTTGCTTTCTTACAATAGTAAATTCCGCTCCCCTGTTGTAGTACAATAATTACTTACTATTCCCTACATTCTTGTATAACAATGCAATTTTATGTGAAAATTCGTATCATTTCGTGTTTATGGTTAATTGTGTTATATAATAAAGATAGACACTAACATGTAGGAGGCTTTCCGATATGCAAGTAAAAACGACTCGACTGGAAGCAGAAGATGCGAAAATTATTTATCAAGAAACAGCTGGACTAGCGATTATTACAATTCATCGACCACAAGCAAAAAATGCATTAACCGCAAACATGTGGGATCAATTAGCCAAAATTGCCCTACAAGTATTAGATAATCCGAAAAATAAAGTACTAATTTTACGAGGCTCTGGCCAAAACTTTACAGCGGGCTCCGATATTAAAGAGTTCAATGCCATTTCTCTTGAACAAGCTGAAGAAGCCTTTGTACATATGGAAAAAACCATTTCTACCATTGAGCGCCTCCCGATTCCAACGATTGGCGTCATCAATGGGCCTGCGATGGGCGCTGGCTTGGAATTAGCCTTAGCCTGCGATATCCGCATTGGCTCTGAAAAGGCCAAGCTCGGCATTCCTGTCGGTAAATTAGGAATCACCTTAAATAACAAATTTGCACAGCGTTTAGTCCAGCTTGTCGGCCCTGCCACAACCAAGGATTTAGTCTTTACAGGACGAATGTTTAAAGCAGAGGAAGCCTTCAAGCTTGGAATGCTTAACTACCTAGTAGCTGAAAAAGATTTAAATAAATACATGATTCGAATGGGTAAGCTGGTTGCAGGAATGTCGCCTGAATCCTTACTTGCCGTGAAGCAATCTGTTCAAGAATGTCTCGATAGTGCGCCGACCTTATGGCAAGGCTCTTCACCATTTGTAGGCAGTGATTTCGCAGAGGGTTGTCGTGCCTTTGTGGAAAAACGCCAGCCACAGTTCACTCGCCAGCCTAAATAAAAAACAGGTACTCTTAACGCCAACGTGCGAGCGGAGTACCTGTTTTTTACGCTTTTTTCTTTTGCAAAGCCGTTTTTACATGTACATGAATAGCATCTAATTCATAGCCAAAATGTAGATAAAAATCTTGCTGCACAGCTCGTTGTAATTCTACTAAACGCGCTGCTAATGGATAATCGATCGGCAGTTTTACCTGTATAGTGAGGATAGCTTGAACCTGATCCCCTAGCACAAATTGTGCTTGCTCGACCTTTTGTACAATTGCCTGTTGGCTACAGCAGTATGTCAGTAGCTGTACATAAACATGCTTGCTGATTTCTATATATTCCCGCTGAAAATCAGGACGTACAATCGTCGTTTCCCCGATTTTTTCTCGTTTCGAAGAAAAAATCTCCATGCCCTTTTGCACCAATCGTTTAAAGAAATTTTGCTCCACTTGTCTATATGGAATCGGCATAACATGCTTGCCCTGTGTTTGACGGATAAAGCGTGCTTTTTGAATTTCTTTCAATGAACGGACATCTTCTACATTATAATAGTGTTCAATCGGACCCAGCTCTAGCTGCTTGGCAATACTATTCGTCATTTTAGTCGATGTACCTATCAGTAAAATAGATTGTACCTGATGATGAGCTAGCGCCTTTTGGACAGCCTCACGATGAACTGGATCTGTAAAAATGGCACGTCGTACAGCAGTAATTGTATTTTTTTCGAATTTAGCAGAAAGACCTGCCACTCTGATGCCATTCACAATGAGTAATCCATCATCAACAATGGCCTCCACCCCTAATTTATGGGCAAAGGCCAGCGCACTTGTACTTTTGCCTGTGCCGCTTGGTCCACTTAATGAATAAACCTTCACTGCCCTCTTCCCCCTTACAAAATCGTTTTCGCATCTGGTGGTAATGTACGTACATGCTTCAAATAGGCTGACATACGAGCATCATCCTCGTGAGGGTACGAGAACTGGAAGTGATGGGCAACCTCCTTTGCGATGCTTCGAAAGAGTGTACATGCCGCAAATAGGGCATTCCACATGTTAGCATAATCAGCGTCGGCATAGGTTTTTACGTACAATGCCCAATAATTAGCTGGCACATAGTTTTTTAAATACTTTCCCATTTTGCCTGTAGATAGCTGAAAATGATGATGCTGACCAATCCACCAATTAAGCATTTGATGTAAGGACTGCCTTGTCGTTTCCTCAAACATTTGCTTGGCATATGGGAGTTCGTCTCGCCAAATGCCCTTGGCTATATTTTGTAAGCACCACCAAAAATCATTGGTACAGCTGGCAAATTGCCCCACAGTCGGTGGACTAATATGATAGCCACAATCTGAAGATGGAGAGATAGATGGCAAAAGCTGATCCTTATCGAGTAAAGGGACTGTCAGCTTGTCTTGTCCATATTCATCCAGCATAGCTTGTGTCGATAATAAGCGAAGGTCAATGCGATGCCCATCCTTTAATAACATTAAATATGTATAGCTATAAGAAAAGTCTTTGTCCAAGCCAAGCCCCTTATCCAATCGATCAGGCTCCTGCACCATCAGCTGCTCACCAAATACTTGAATCCATTTATCATCTTGTAAGAAAGAGGCTATATCTGTTACGACATACACCACATCAAAATCCTGAAACATATCCCTTGGTACATTCGGATTTGCTCTTGAGCCATTTAGGTAAACAGCACGAATTCTAGTGTCCTGTTGTGCAGTGGCTAGGATTAAATCATACATTTCTTGCTCTGTTCTCATAAGACTCACCCCACCTGAAAAGCTTTATACTCAGTATAATACACTTTCCTCTTTGAAGGAATTTATAGTAGTTTCTCCCAATGGTAGAAAATCTTTTTTCGCTAGTCTATGCACACATCCTCTCCATTATATAAATATTTTCTTTTTTCAGAATATCTGTCCCTTTCTGCGCTTCAGTATGATAAAATGTGAACTACTATTCTGTTATACAACTACAAGGAGTGTACTAGTTTTGAAAATCGTACCATCTAAAAAAATGTCATTATTTACACCAGCAATTTTCGGAGATTTGAAAAATTTTGCTCGAGAGCAGCAAGCAAAGGGCATGACTTTAATTGACTTAAGCTTAGGCAGCCCTGATCTTCCTCCGCATGCCAAAATACGTGAGCATCTTTCCTATCGTGCAGGTTTAGCCGAATCTTATGGCTATACACTGACTGGCACACAGCGTTTTTATGACGCGGTGAGTCGCTACTATAAGCGTCGTAGTAATGTTGATCTAGATCCCGCGACAGAAATTATTCAAACAATTGGTTCGCAAGAAGGCTTAGTGCATTTACCAATTGCCTTTTGTGATCCAGGAGACATCGTCTTATCCACAAACCCAGCTTATGTAGCGTATGACGCAGGGATTCACTTAGCTGGCGCAACACCTTATTACATGCCTCAAACAGCCGACAACGATTATTTACCTGATTTAGACGCTGTACCAGAAGAAATTGCACAGAAAGCAAAGTTATTGATTTTAAACTTACCAGGAAATCCTGTACCAGCGATGCCGTCATTAGCATACTTTGAAAAAGTCATCGCCTTTGCTAAAAAGTATAATATCATCGTCCTCCATGATGCTGCCTATTCAGAGTTCTATTTTACGGGAGATGGCCCTATTAGCTTCCTAGCTGCACCAGGAGCAAAAGAGGTCGGTATGGAGATTAACTCCCTCTCTAAAAGCTTTAGCCTTGCTGGAACGCGTATTGCCTATATCGCAGGAAATGCAGAAATGATCGCTGTTATTAAGCAATTAAAATCAAATTTAGATTTCGGTATTTTCGAGCCTATTCAGGATGCGGCTGTCGTAGCATTGGATAACGCTGAGGAAATTACGGAAAGCTTACGTGCCACTTTCTCAGAGCGCCATAAAACGCTGATGAATGGCTTACAAGCTTTAGGCTGGGAAGCAGCACCCTCTGATGGTGGAATGTTCGTATGGGCTAAATATCCCTATGCTATCGATTGCACAGAATTAGCCTTTCAATTGATTGAACAAGTAGGCGTTGTCACAGTTCCAGGAACCGTATTTGGTACAGCTGGACAAGGCTATTTACGTTTAGCATTAGTTCAACCAAAGGAACTTCTACAAGAAGCCGTGGATCGCTTAGCAAAAGTACAATTATTAGCAAAGCAATAATTAGTCCATGTAAAAACCCTTCTAACATTTTGTTGGAAGGGTTTTTCTATGAAGGTTAAATCCACACATCATTTTCAGCGGTAAGCTCTGATTGCTCTTCACCTGTATTTACGACACCCATTGGCTCTACAAGCAGAATTTTACACTCCGAAGCTGCAAAGGGTTTATGTTCCACATTGCGTGGGACCACAAACATCTCTCCTGCACGCAGGCTTACCTGGCCATCTCGGAATTCGATGATTAATTGCCCCTCAAGGACGATAAATACCTCATCCGTATCCTCATGCTTATGCCAAACAAAATCCCCCTGAACTTTGACGAGTTTGAATTGATAATCATTCATTTCAGCAATGACCTTTGGAGACCAATGCTCTTGAAATTTAGCCAGTTTCTCTTGAAAATTAATCGGTATGTATGCCATTTCCTTTTCCCCCTTGCTTTGACTCTCTACTACTAGAATAGCATAATGCCGTTTTCTACAGCAAAAACCAGCTACTGCGTTGCTAGCAGTAGCTGGTCGTTTATTAGATATCATATTTTTGATGAACGTCATCTTCGTAGCGATTATAGCGCTGCTTAAAGAGCTTGAATAAATGCGTGACAAGTACCTTAAAGATTGCATAGCCCGGAATCCCTAAAATAACGCCTGGGACACCAAATAAGGAGCCTGCCGTTAATAGTACAAAGATAATCGTAATCGGGTGAATACTGAGTGATTTCCCCATAATTTGCGGTGAAATGAACTTTCCTTCGATTAACTGAACGATTGTCCATACAATTGCCAGCTTAATCAGCATCAATGGGGATGTAACAAGAGCGATAATGACTGCTGGTGTAATCGCAATAACGGGTCCTAAATAGGGCACCACACTTGTAATCATGGCAAGGAAGCCGAGCAATAAAGCATACTTCATGCCAATAATTAAGAAGCCAATCGTCACCATTGCCCCAATACACATGGATACTAAAATCTGTCCCTGTATGTACGAACTAATTTGCTTGTCCATGTCATGGAAAATGTCAGTTACCTCTTTACGCATACGTGGTGGGCACACTTTCAGCATAAATTTCGGTAATTTTTCGCCCTCTTTTAGTAAATAAAACAGGATGAATGGCACCGTTACAAGTGATAGCACAATACCTGTTAACGTTGAAAGGAAGCCGGTAATACCAGATGCCACACCCTGTGCTACATTGGTCGCCATATCCTTCACTGTTTTTACCATATCCGTTGTGAAGTTATTCAAAACTTCATCAAAATTAAAACTAATTTTATCTAAGTACTCATTAAAACGTGAATGATTTAGGAATTCTACAATGTTTTGTGTAAATGCCATGAAGTACTCTGGGAATTCCTGTGCTAAATTCGTGAACTGATCGCGTAAAAACGGATAGACTAGCACCACAAGTAACGTAATGACACCAATGACCGCAATATAGAGGATTAAAATACCCCATATTCTTGGAATGCGCCATCGTACTAGAATCGCCAGCAATGGGCGTAATAAATAGTAGCCAATGACGGCTAGTACCCCTGGTAAAATGACTACTTCAAATAAAACTTGTAGCGGGGTAAAGATAAAGGAAACTTGATTAAACATAAAAATAACACATGCCACCAGTAATAAAATTACCAGTGTAAATAATAGGTTTCTACCACCTAAAAAACGAATAAACTTGGTTGCTAACAGGCTTGAACGCTCTTTTGGTCTCTCTTTTTCCATATATCCACCCCAATCCAAATGCTCTCCCTTTATATTACAGGATAATGCTGGTTTTTGCGAAACATCACTCTAGTGAAATACCTAAAAAATCACTTAAAAAGGCTTTGTTTTGCTCCACATCGATGACAATAGAATCGCCCGCATGGCTAAAGTTTTGGAATTGATAGCTACCCTCGATAGGGATGGTTGCTTTCTCAATGTTTACCTTGCCCTTTGATAGCAATTTAAGTACTTGCTGCATTTCCTCAGTAGATGAATAATCTGTTGTGATATAGCCCTGTGCCGCACCAACAAATTTTGGTAAATGCAACATATTCGTAGGCGTTAATAACTCTGTTTTTAATGCCTCAATCACTTTTTGCTGACGTGCAACACGCCCAAAATCTCCTTCTGCATCATGACGGAAACGCGCATAACCTAGTAACTCCTGTCCATTTAAACGATGAACACCTTGCTTTAACTCTACCCCAATATTTTCAGACATGTCCTTTTCAACATCCATTTCCACACCATTTGGCGCTAAAATATCCACTAAGGATTCAAAGTTTTTAAAATCAATTAGTGCATAGTGATGAATCGGTAGGCCAAACATATTTGTTAATGTATCCTTTAATAGCTGAACACCGTCTAGGTAGTAAGCTGTATTAAGCTTATAGGATTGATAGCCTGGAATATCCGCGTAAATATCGCGCATAAAGGATACGAGTTTAATGTCGTTGTTTGCTTTATTCCAGGATAATACCATCATTGTATCAGTCCGTGATTTTTCCTCTCCACGTGTATCGACCCCTAAAATCAAATAGTTTTCGATATCCCCTTTGATGCTATCACCAGTAAAATCCTCCTGTGCAACTTTGGTGTCGTTGGCTAGCTCAAGCCCGCTGCGATATTGCATGACCGAATAGCCGACAATCACAATGATACACAATAGTAATAGTGTAAAAAATGCTCTCCCTTTACGTAATCGACGCTTTTTAGGACGTTGGGAGCGTCTCGTATAATCTTGCTCTTCCATAACAACTAACTCCTCTATTTTGATATAGTTAATGTAACGATTGATTAGCTAGAAAGTTTCATTATAAAAAGGATCTATTCCATGTTTTTCTATCTAAACGTTATTTTACACCCATTTGCACAGTTTGGCGTAAAACAATGCTATAATATTTTCACAAAAGAAAGGATGATTCAAATGATAGAAAAAGCGACATTTGCTGGCGGCTGTTTTTGGTGTATGGTCAAGCCATTTGTCGAGTGGGACGGTATACATAAAGTCACTTCAGGCTATATGGGTGGCCACTTAGAAAACCCAACCTATGAAGATGTCAAAAAAGGAACGTCAGGTCATTTAGAAGTAGTCGAAATCGAATTCGACCCTGCTATTTTTAGTTATGAGCAGCTCCTTGATATTTATTGGATGCAAATTGACCCGACGGATGCGTATGGACAGTTCCATGACCGTGGCGAATCCTATACTACAGCAATCTTTACCTATACAGATGAGCAAAAGCAAATCGCAGAGGCATCGAAAGAAAAGCTTGCCAATAGCGGACGCTTTGATAAACCTATTGTAACCAAAATTCGCGATGCTGAACGCTTTTATCCAGCAGAGGATTATCACCAGGATTATTATAAAAAAGAGACAGCACACTATCAGCAAGACCGTGCCGTTTCTGGGCGTGATACGTTCATTGCAAAGCATTGGGAAAAATAATATAAAAGAGGTGTCTCCAGCTTGTGGGACACCTCTCTTTTATACAATAGCAACAAATTTATTAAACAGAGGCTTCTAAAAACGATTGTAGTGCGTCAAAGAAGCGTTGACCATACTTCTCAAATTTTACTTCGCCTATACCACTCACCTGTCGTAAATCCTCCAGTACAGTTG
This sequence comes from Lysinibacillus sp. A4, assembly GCF_024919535.1. Classification (NCBI taxonomy): domain Bacteria; kingdom Bacillati; phylum Bacillota; class Bacilli; order Caryophanales; family Bacillaceae; genus Lysinibacillus; species Lysinibacillus sp. A4. Next base: position 87,319 of record NZ_JANWTB010000010.1, read on the forward strand.
GTCTCTTATCACATAATTCACGTAACGTTTTATCAGAAAATACAACAAATGGTGGGACCTTTTCCTCGTCGGCAATCTCTTTGCGTAATACCCGTAAGTGTTCAAATAATGGATCATTATCCACCAGCTTCTTCACTGTGACAGCTTCCTTACGCATGACCTGTCGATTGCCAAGCAGCACTTCCTTGCCTTCAGCAGATACATAAATTGTAGGGAATGTACCGTGCTTCACAGCCAGCAAGCCCTCTGCAATTAAAAATTCGATAAAGTTGGAGACATCCTTTGAGGTATATTGTCCTTTTAAAATGCCATAGGTCGATAAACGGGCAAAGCCAAATTCAGCGATCTTTTGATTTTTAGAGCCAATTAGCACCTGTGCCACCATGGTCTTCCCGAATTTTTGTCCCATACGCACAACACAGGCCAGCACCTTTTGCGCATCCTCTGTCACATCTGTCACTGCTCGCCCGTCAATACAGTTACTACAACGCCCACATGGCTCCTCCTCAACTTCTCCAAAATACGCTAAAATCGCATTCTGTAGGCAACCCTCAGTATGGCAATAATCGACCATTGTTTGTAGTTTAGCTAGCTCCTGTGTAATACGAGCCTCATCCTGTGACTGTTCGATAAGAAAACGCTGTGTTTGAACGTCCCCTGAAGCATACAATAAAATACAAGCACTTGGCAGACCATCTCGGCCAGCACGGCCCGCTTCCTGGTAATAGCTCTCCATATTACGAGGCATTTGATAATGCAACACAAAGCGCACATTACTTTTATCAATACCCATACCAAAAGCATTCGTTGCCACCATGATACGTGCCTCATCTTTTAAAAACCGCTCCTGCTCAGCCATTCTTAAATTCTCTGATAGACCTGCATGATATTTCGCAACGTCTTCACCAGAGCGACTCAGCACATCATAAATGGCATCCACAGCTTTTCGAGTAGCTGCATAAATGATGCCCACTTCCTGTTTATTTTGTTGAACATAATTTTTTACATAGCGTTCTTTATTTTCACCAATTAACACCGAAAGTGCCAAATTCTCACGTGAAAAACCTGTCATGACCGTTGCCTGCTCATCAATCGCTAACAATTGACGAATATCATCACAAACCGTTGGCGTTGCAGTAGCTGTCAGTGCTAAAACAGTGGGCTTTTGGGGCCATAGCGTAAAAAGCTTGTGGATCGAACGATAGCTTGGTCTAAAATCATGCCCCCATTGCGATATACAATGAGCCTCGTCAATCGCAAGTAATGGGACAGATAAATACGACAATGCTTGAAGAAACGTAGTACTTTCCAGTCGTTCAGGTGCAATATAGAGGAGCTTTAAATAACCCGCACTAGCAAGCTGCATGGTTGCATCCACTTCCTGTGCCGTCAGCGTACTATTAATATAGGCTGCTGGAATATTTGCTGTACGTAAAGCCTCCACCTGATCTTGCATCAGTGAAATCAGTGGCGAAATCACGATGGTTAACCCCTCAAGCATTAGCGCTGGAATTTGATAGCAAATGGATTTCCCTCCACCTGTTGGCATGACACAAAGACTTGACTGCCCTCGTAATGTTTGTTCAATAATCTGGGCTTGTCCTTGCCGAAAGGTATCATAGCCAAAATGATGCTGTAGCATTTGTCTAGCTTGCTCCATGCAAAATTCACTCCTTGTTTGTGAGACCAAGTAGCTTGTACTCGCCCTGTTCATTTTTTTCTAACTCATACAACATGTTGGAGTAGGCAAGTGCCTCCTGTCCTGCAGCATTCGTCAGGATATATTCCGTTTTAGCCTGTACGATAAGACGCTGCCCTTCTACGCGAATTGCCTGAATATCCGTGTCTGAGAAATGAATTTTGGCTTGCTTGGAAGCATAATAGGCAACCATACTAGCCAAGGTTTCCTGTATAGCCTCTGTCCCGACAATCGGTTTCAAAACACTTGCATCCTGGGTTGTCACAGCCCCCTTTAAATGCTTGTGAAACGTATCTAAAAATAGCATAATTTCATCGGTATTATACGCAAATATATTTTCTCCATATTGTTCGATTGCTTGCTGTACAGCTTCTTTATCCCCTTGTTCAATATAGGGGTATAAGTTTTTCGATTGGGAAAGTCGTACACTGGTTGTCATGCCCTCCTCAATCCATTCATCGATGGATGCTTGGAATTCCTTTATAGGCAATATGTATGGCTGCGACTCTCCTTGCTGTTGTCGATTAACATATAATCCGACAATGGCTCCGTTTTCAGCCTCCATGACAGGGCTTCCTAGAGGTATCGATTGTTCCGCTTTTATATAATAAGCCGCTACTTTATCTCGGTATTTTTGAATCGTATAGGGTAAGCCATTCACATAAACAGCTAGCTGATTTAGCTCACCTTCATATAAATTAGGCACTTGCACATCCGCTTGATAGGTTACTCGTAGCAGGGCCATATTATAGGCTGTTGACATGACATGAATAGTCGCTGCTACCAGCTTGTCCTGACCAAATTGAACAAGGGCAGTTGGTTTGGATGCCACTAGTGCGCCATTCGTTAAAATATACAGTTGATCATCCTGCTGCCTGATAATAATGCCTGCTCCAACACCATGCTCTCCAATCACTTTGACCTCTGGGACAATTTTTTCCTGTTGCTTCATCACAGCTCCTTCTGTTTCCAGCTCTGCCTTTTTATTTTGAAACCATCCTGTCCCTATTTGACTGTCGCAGCCTGCTACAAGAAAAGCTGTCGCTCCTAAAATGAGCACTTTTTTATACATACCTTCACCAAAACTTTCTATTCTACATTCTCTCTTCTCTATCATAATCAAGGATGAGTAATGTTTCAAGTTTACATAATATTATTATATACTTATTGATATTAGAAAAATGCAGCAACTACCCTAAACTCATTTCTTTCTACCCATTAATATTGGTGGAAGACAAAATTTGCTGTGAGGATGGTGTGGCTTTGAAAAAAAGTGGCGATGTTTATAAAAAAGTCGCGACGTTATACCCCTTTAGATACGCTTAGACTAAAGGTTTTTTATAAAAAGTCAGTATTCCACAAACCGGCCATATTGTGGAATACTTCGCTTTGGTAGCTTTTTAGAGGAATAAAAGTCTGTTTTATCGAAATACTTTAGTAGTTAAAAGTGAATAGGAGGGAATTATGAAAAAAATAACGATGATTTTGTGCATTCTGTTTATTTTAACAGCTTGTAACAATGAAAGGATTAACGAAAAACATAGATTATATTTAGAAGAGTTAGGTTGGTCAATTAAATCCTTTGACACAAAGGAAACACGCGAATTATCTAAGGAATCTTTAACGTTTTATGACTCTTATCAGTTTTCTTTTCTTGAGAATTATGTAGGCAAAGAGTTAGATGTAACTACTTATGAATTAAATGAGAAAGATATTGAAGGCGATAATATTCAAGCTATCTTATACGAGTATAATGGAGAAATCATAGGCTCTGTTGGAAAAACAAAGAATGCGACACCAGGTATATTAAATCTTGAAGATAATGACATAATAACCAATGACTAAACCCTATTTGTTGCTTTAAAAATGAATGTATCAATAATTCACTAATAATTTTAATAACGTTCCCAAATGAAAGTTGTGGCTTTGAAATAAAGTTGCGACGTTATCCTCCTTTAGATACGCTTAGACTAAAGGATCTTTATAAAAAGTCAGTATTCCGCAAACGGGTCAGATTGTGGAATAAAATCATTTTGTGCAATGTCTCCAAACAAGGATTTAGTAGCTTATTTCACATATACGATAGACTGTTTAAAATTTCCATTTAATATGTTGTTTTTAATGAAATTAAATCTAATTTGAGGTGAATTTATATGTTATTAAAGCCAGATAAACTCCAGCAAGGAGATTATATCGCCACAATAAGTCCTTCTTGGGGAGGTGCTGGAGAACCAGAATTAAAATGGCGTTATGAACAAGGCGTAAAAAGACTTGAAGAGGTTTTTGGACTGAAAGTTATAGCAATGCCAAATAGCTTGAAAGGTGTAGATTTTCTAGACAAAAATCCAAAAGCACGTGCAGAGGACTTAATGATGGCTTTTAAGGACCCCAAGATTAAAGCTATTATTGCAAATATTGGTGGAGATGATAGTGTTCGTTTACTCGCTTACACTGATTTTGAGGTTATAACTAAAAATCCTAAAATTTTAATGGGTTACTCAGATGTAACGATTGCTCATTTATTTTGTTTGAAGGCAGGTATATCTTCATTTTATGGACCAGCAATTTTAACCGATTTTGCAGAAAACGTTGAAATGCACTCATATACCGTTCAATCTATTCAGAAAACGCTATTTTCTAATGAAGTAATAGGTGAAATTGTTCCTTCTGTAGAATGGACAAGTGATCATTTAGAATGGATAGAATCAAATAAAAATCAAAAACGCATAATGCAGCCTAATAAAGGATACGAATTGCTGCAAGGTAAAGGTATAGTGCAGGGACGTTTAATAGGAGGGTGCATTGAAGTACTAGAGTTTGCTAAAGGTACCGTGCTATGGCCTGAAGAAAAATACTGGGAAAATTGCATTCTTTTCTTTGAAACATCTGAAGATCAACCAGAGCCTACCCTACTTAGATATTGGTTGAGAAACTACGGTGTACAAGGTATTTTACAAAAAGCAAACGGAATTATATTTGGTAAACCACAAGATGAAAAGTATTGCGAAGAATATAAAGAAGAGATTTTAAAAGTGATGAAAGAATTTAACTTGGAGGATACACCAATTCTATACAATATGAACTTTGGACATACCGAACCAAAATTCATTTTACCTCTTGGTGCATTAGCAGAAATTAATTGTAATACAAGCTCTTTTACTATTTTAGAAAACGCTGTACTGTAAAATGTTAGCGGCTTTTTAGGATGAATAAGGATATTCAATAATCGGGCGCAATTGTGGAACAACAACAGATAGTAAATAATCAAACTATTTTATAAAAATGGCATAAGTCTTCAAAAAGAAAGAATCCGTTTTAATCAATCTTTTTTTAAAGCGGATTCTTTCTTTTTAACTTAAAATTCGTGTTTGCAGGGTGTTTTTGATCAAACCTTATTTCAAAGCGACAGATGGAAGGTTATCATACCCTCAAAATAATTTTCACATAAAAAGACATGTGCAACCTGACACATGTCTCTTACAATCATTTTTTTCTTAATAGTCCAGTCGTTACTAGAATGCCGAGCATTAATAATACAAAGATCAGATACGTCCATGTATGGTTGCCCGTTAGGTCATAGCAAATGCCTATTAGAATGGGGATAATGGCACTTACCATAAAGCCACCTGCCAGCACCATAGATGACCAACTAGTGGCCTCCTGATCATTTTTGGCTTCATCAAGAGGCAGCAATAGTCCGATTGGAAATAGCCCGCTTAGCACAATGCCAATTAATAAAACAGCCAGCCATAGGTAAATACCCGCTGTCAGCCAGAGTAGCATAAATCCAATCACGCCAACAAAGCTAAACACTAGTAGCCAGACCATTCGATTTGGCCATTTTTCCATGAGAATCGGTACGGCCATATTCCCTATCATTTGTACAATAGACATAATTGTTAGCATGGCACTGGATGCCTCTAATGACAGGCCTTTATCCTGCAATAGCGGCGTAAGCCATGACATGATAGAGAAAAAGAGTGATGTTTGTAAACCAAAGTACAGTAAAATTACCCAGGCACGTCTAGATGTCCACGGATTACGGACATCTTCTGACGCAGTTACTTGTTGGAGCTGCTCGTTGTGTTCGGATGGAATTGCCGCTAGCCAGATAACGAGAGCAACTATAGCAAGGATTGACCACATGCCAAGGGCGATTGTCCAGCTATTACTGAAACCCTGATAAAAAGTCACGGTTAAGGCTGCACTTAAAGTAGCCCCAACGCCAATACCGAATGAATAGATACCGACTACTGTCGTAAAGCGTTCTGGAAACTTTTTCTTAATATAAGCATTTAGAATAGGACCAATCATTGCAATCACTAAGCCTGCCGCAAAGCTTGTCACGATGAGCAAGAGATAACTTGCTTGGAAAAAGCGTAGCCCATTCGCGACGACAAGGATAGCCACTAAAAGGGTGATAGCTGATTTCGTGCCCATTTTTCGCTGAAGCGGGACAGCTAAAGGTGCAAATAATCCCATACAAAAAACGGGGATAGCTGTGAGAAAGCTCATGCTTGTATTCGAGACATGTAAGGACGTCATGAGGACATTAAAAAGCGGTCCTATTCCCGTGACAGCTGGCCTCATATTAAGAGCGACAAAAAATATACTAATGACCACGAAGGTGAGTGATACGGTCCAATGTTTTTTAGCCATTTGTTTGATCCTCTCTATTATTACGCAGCCTTCATTTATGAAAAGCTTGCATGGATTCCTCTATCCTTTTATCATGTTTTCGATGGATGGTCAATGATTGGACAGTTTGACTTTAAATGGCTAATTCTTCTTACATATTTTTAGGTGACTCAATACCTAATAAGGCTAATGACTCTTTTAAAACAATAGCAACACTCTGGCATAGTGCAAGACGAGATGCCTGCTGTTCATCATCTGCTAATATTTTGTACTGTGCATAATATTTATTGAATAAACGTGCCAGTTGTAAGACATATTTTGCTATTTGGGACGGATCAGCCTGCTCAAAAGCCATAGCTACCGTTTTAGGAAACTGTTCTAGTAATAAGATAATTGGCCAAGCCTGCTCACCTAAAGATTTGAATAGCATAGCTTGAGTCGGAGCTTTCTTTTTATCTAAAATAGAGCAAATACGTGCATATGTATACTGTACATATGGCCCTGTTTCGCCTTCAAAATTCATCATTTGCTCGATTGAAAATTCAATATCGTTTAGACGATGGGATTTTAAATCATTAAAAATTACCGCTCCAACCCCCACTTGCTTTGCGACTTGCTCTTTGTTAGGTAGAGAAGGGTTTTTCTGCTCCATATTACGCTGTGCAGTCGCTATAGCTTCTGCTAGTACATCAGCTAATAACACCACTTTGCCTTTACGCGTCGACATTTTTTTACCATCCTTCAGCATCATGCCAAATGACACATGCTGCAGATTCTTTGCCCAAGGATAGCCCATTTTTTCGATTACCTGAAAAAGTTGTTTAAAGTGGAGGGACTGCTCATTGCCAACAACGTAGAACATCTTTTGCGGCTGGTAGTGCTGTTGGCGATACAGGGCTGCTGCTAAATCACGCGTCGCATAAAGCGTGGCTCCATCCGTTTTTGTTATTAAACATGAAGGCATCTCCTCCATCTCCACAACATACGCTCCTTCTGATTCCACAAGGAGCCCTTTTTCTTCTAATTCTGTTACAACGGACGGCATTTTGTCATTGTAAAAGGCTTCACCTATAAAGGCATCAAAATGAATTCCTAATAGTTCATATATTGTTTGAAATTCTACGAATGATACATCTCGGAACCATTGCCATAATGCCTGCGCCTCTTCATTACCGTCCTCCAATGCTTTAAAGGCGGCACGAGCCTGTTCATTGAGCGTGGGGTCTTGCTCTGCCTCTTCATGAAACTTCACATAAATCTTTAATAACTCCTCTATCGGTGACGCTGAAATAGCCTCTTTATCACCCCAAAGCTGATAAGCAACAATAAGCTTGCCAAACTGTGTACCCCAGTCCCCTAAATGATTGATACGAATGGCTTGATAGCCATTTTTTTCTGCAATATTTGCTAAGGCATTGCCGATGACCGTTGAACGTAAATGTCCCATCGAGAAAGGCTTGGCGATATTAGGAGAGGAAAAATCTAAGACGACCGTTCCCATCTTTGTTGGAGTAGTACCATATTGTTGCTTGTCGTGCAGAATCTTGCGTAACACCTGCTGCGTCACCTTTTGTTGATCGAGAAAAATATTGACATAGCCACCAACAGCTTGCACAAGCTCGATACTGTCATGATTTAATTGACTTGCTATATGTGCTGCGATACTCTGCGGTGATTTTTTCCACACTTTTGCTAGAGTAAAGCATGGAAAGGCTACGTCCCCTAGCTCCAAGCTTTTGGGTTTTTCTAATAATGACAATATGTCCTCTCCTATTATTTGTTGTTTTAATGCAACTGCTAAACTGTCGGCGATTTGTTGATTCATCTTGCTCCTCCTCCTGTTCAAATAAAAAAGCCCTCGCCTCTAAAATTAGAGACGAGAGCATGATAATCCCGTGGTACCACTCTAGTTGCCATGTGACATGACCACTTTCCATTGTTAACGAGGTGACGCCCCGCTATTCTCTACTACTTGTTCGAGAATCTTCTCCAAAGTGCGCTTCATTCATGGTCCCTGCATTAGGCTCACACCATCCCTAACTCGCTTGCCAGTCATCCCATCAATTACTCTCTTTTTCATCGAATTTTTCTATGATTTTTACATATATTACCGGACTTCCTTATTGGCGTCAACCATTTTTACTGTAAAATGACGGTACTTAGCAATTGACATATCGAGATAATTCGATATATTATCGTCATATGGAACCAATTGAAATTTTCAAAGCGTTATCAAACGAGACGAGGCTAAACATCTTACAGTGGTTGAAGGAACCTGAGAAACATTTCCCAAAAGTGAGTATCGAAGGAGGCGTGTGTGTTGGTGATATTCAAGAGAAAGCTAAAACTTCTCAATCAACCGTTTCTCACTACTTAAATATGATGCAAAAAGCTGGACTTCTCGAATCTTTTCGTCATGGTCAATGGACGTATTATAAATTAAAAGAAGAAACGATTCATCAAATTGCTTCGTTTCTTGTCTCAGATACCCAAAATGATTAATTGGGTTTCTGTTTTAGTTATTATATCGATTATTCACGATAAATAGATACGCTATATTGATTAGGTTTCGAATAATATATCGATTATTCTAGATATATAAATATAAAAGGAGAGCATTATTTGATGAAAGAAAATACACTTAGTCATAAACATAAAATTTTAGCCTTTACCTTAACATTATTAACTTTTGTCATGGGAACAAGTGAATTTGTCATTGTAGGATTATTAACAGAGGTTTCGACAGATTTAGGCATTACCATCGCCACTGCTGGTTCCTTAGTTTCTGGATTTGCGATTGCCTATGCCATTGGTACACCTATCTTAACCGGTTTTGTTAGTAGATTTGCAAAATATCCACTCATGTTACTGTTCATTGCTATCTTTATACTTGGAAATATAGTAAGTGCCTTAGCTAGTTCCTATGGTATTTTAATGACTTCTAGAGTTGTTACGGCTGTTGTCAGCGGTGTGCTAACAGCATTATCTATGTCTTTAGCAAATGATAATATGCCAAAGGAAAAAAGATCCTCTATCATTGCCTTAATATTTGCTGGTTTTACCATTGCCAACGTTATGGGTGTACCGCTAGGAACGATGGTGGGTCAATGGAGTAATTGGCATATGACATTCTGGTTAACGGCTCTATTAGGAGGGATTGCCTTTGTCATCAGCCTCTTTGTGCTACCTCGGAATAGTAAAGGAACAAAAGGTTCGCTATCAGACCAATTAAGTTTATTTAAGCAACCTAAAATCATTCTAGCATTCTTCATTCCTGTTTTTACGATTGCTGGAACATACACAATCTATACTTTTATTACGCCAATTTTAGAAAACAAACTTGGGATTGATACGAAATATATAAGTATTGTTCTCTTAATCTATGGTTTTTTTTCGATCTTTAGTAATCTTTTAGCTGGCAAGATCGCTCAACATAATGGTCTTAGTAAATTGCGTTATACATTCATCTTTCAGGCCATTATCTTATTTACCCTCTATTTCACGATGTCCTCCACATGGCTGGGACTCACGAGTATTATGTTAATGGCTATCATGCTTTATGCTGTGAATGCAACTGTTCAACTATACTTCATGGATCTAGCAGAAAGGTATTCCCCGTCTGCCAAAGACTTTGCATCCTCGTTAACCCCTGTAGCCGTTAATGTGGGCATTGCATTAGGGGCTGCAATTGGTGGGATTGTCGTTGCCACGGGTAGTCTAGACAAACTTTCATGGGCTGGTGGAATTTTAGCACTCATAGCTTCAGTGCTAACATATATAAGCTATCAATTGGATCAAAAGGATGGACAATAGAAAAAAAGAAACATTCCTCAAGAAGAGGAGTGTTTCTTTTCTACATAATGAATCACATCAGCCATAATCGCATACATCTCTTTTAATTTTAATTCCTTATTGTCAGAGACTTTCTTCGCTACTTTCTCCGTGACCATTCCTTTTTCTACTAATGTATCCCAGCTTGTCGCATTGGATTCACCGATGAGAACATCAGCCAAATACTGGGCTAGCTCATCTCGCTCAATGGCTTCATCGCCTTGATTATAAACTTTATTGATGACAATTTCGAGCTGATCCTTCATTCCTGATGCACTTTCTCCACCAGCACGTAGCATACTCTCTTTTAACATTTTAGCAAACTTTATTTTCGTCGCCTTACTGTTTACTTTTAGGTCATTATCATAGCCGCCTACTACAAGGCCGTAATTAATGAGCGTTTGAATGGCTTCATCATACCATTCTCCTTGATATGGATACTCAATTGAAAATGAATCAACATAGGCACCTTGTTTAGCCAATTGCTTTCGTAATGTAGCGATTAATGGTTTATCCTTACTCATGTCTCTAAAGGTTACATCGTGCTTCTGTATAAGAGCAGCCGCAGTCCCAGCCGCTTCACCTGTTACCATCCCTGTTGGAACAATACGTGCACTACCAGCTGCAAGTGATGAATAACCAGCAGAGCGTCCGACAACCAGTAAGCCATCAATATCCTTCGGTACTAACGAACGGAAAGGAATAGCATATTGCTTTGGTGCAGCGATCACATAGCCATAATCATGAGGCGTTTGCGCTTGCACATCGACTGGATAAGAGGCAATGCCAATGCTATCCCACTGATCACTATTTTTCCACAGGTCTGCCATTGGTAATTGATACTCTGCCCAAATATGTCTTGTTTCTCGGACGTAGAGTTCTTCTGGATAGCTGACAATTTCAGCCTTTTCAAACCCTGGGAAGTTTGTTTGTAAATATTTTAGAATGTGTAACGTTTCTTTCTTCCCAGCGACAATGGCCGCTTGTTTGGCGGATTCATTCAAACCATCAATACCAAAAATCTGTAAAGCATTGATGAAATATTCATCATCTACACGAGCTAAGTTTAACCCTCGTAATCTTGTGCCCTCTTGTAATGGCTTGTATTCATCATGCAGCTTTGTAAAGCCCCACATCACCGTATGATTTAAATTAGCACCGCCAAATACACCGGAATTAGCCGCTTTTTTTACTTCATCCCAATTGACATTTTTTAGATGTAGCATTAAAGTCACGGCCATGCGCTTATCTTTTATGCCAATATCTTCGCCACCTACAAAGAAAGGTACGCCCGACAAAGCAGCAAAATCAGCATCCTGTGTAGCATCTATGAATGATTTCCCCGTCACAACATATGTACCGTACTCATTTTTTAATTCCACAGACGTTAATTGTTGTTGTTTGACATTTGCTTTCACAACCTCGGTTTGCACGGATAACGTTAAGTTGGGCTCTTCATCGATCAGCTTTTTAAAGGCTGCCTTGGCACCTACAATGCCAAAAGCGTCATTCCCTCTAACAAGCTCATGCCATTCCTTAAATATTCCCTCACTAATCGAGTTGTTACGGCCATTACGAGGAATGTCGAGGAAATTCAGCATACCATATGTAAATAATCCACCTAACTCTTGTCGTTTTTCGACTAGCAATGTTTTCGCACCATTTCGAGCCGCAGCCACAGCCGCAGCCACACCCTCTGGTTCACCACCGATGACAATAACATCATATTCTTCCTCTATATGTTCAATTGGTTCTGGCTTTTTATACTCATCTACTAATTTATTGTATGCCATAGAGTTTGTTATTTCTTTAATAAAATAGTAGCTACCAAACCCAAGTAAAACTACTATTACACAAGTGGCTGTCCATAATAAGCCCTTACCCATAATATACCTCCAATTGTTAAAATTTCCATCGATGTGTTTATTTAATCATCATTCCCGCCACAAGGGCTGAATGTCCTAGTTGAACGCAGGCATATCAATACCAACAACGACTAATTCTTTAGCTTACAGCATTCTTATATGAAATTATCATCAAGAAAAATGAATGAAATCATTTATGAGGATTGTGATGTTTTTCGTCTAACTTTAGCAACATCTATCTAGTATAAATGAAAGAGCCACGAATAGCTGGCATTCAAAACGGGGATGGGCTTGTGGGCACCAGTGATGATTTACTTGACATATAAACAGTCAGAATCATTCTAGCCGAAACCTTTGTGAATAAGCAACTAAAATCCCCGTGGTAAATGATGTAATTTTTCTATTCTTTTTCAAAAATAGTTAATCACACTACAATATAGACGCCTTACTCTCAAAGAAAGTTACACCAAATTTAACTTTTTTATTGTATCTTTATTCAGTTTATGTTTAACAAAAAATGCGGAAAGAACGCCAAACCTTGATTTAATAATGTTTATAGACTATGGAACATATTTCATGCTATACTAGAGCCATTGTGAAAAAAGGAGGAACTTGCATGATTCAAGTTAGTAATGTAGGTCTTCGCTATGGCGATCGTAAACTATTTGAAGACGTAAATATAAAATTCACACCAGGCAATTGCTACGGTTTAATTGGGGCAAATGGTGCTGGTAAATCAACATTTTTAAAAATCCTTTCTGGTGAAATTGAAGCGCAGGAAGGAAATGTATCAATGGGTAAGGACGAACGTTTATCAGTCCTGAAACAAAACCACTTCGAATACGATGAGCATACAGTGCTCGACACAGTTATTATGGGGAATAAGCGCCTATATGACGTAAAAACAGAAAAAGACGCTATCTATGCAAAGGAAGATTTCTCAGATGAGGATGGCATGCGTGCTGCAGAGTTAGAAGGTGAATTTGCAGAGCTAAACGGTTGGGAAGCTGATTCAGAAGCGGCTACACTATTAAACGGTTTAGGTATCTCCGATGATCTTCATTACATGCTAATGGGCGATCTTGAAGGTTCTGACAAAGTTAAAGTATTACTGGCACAGGCACTGTTTGGTCAGCCTGATGTACTATTACTCGATGAGCCTACCAACCACCTTGACTTAAAGGCAATTCAGTGGCTGGAAGAGTTCCTGATTAACTTTGAGAATACAGTTATTGTTGTATCCCATGACCGTCACTTCTTAAATAAAGTATGTACACATATTGCGGATTTGGACTTCTCTAAAATCCAATTATATGTAGGGAACTATGATTTCTGGTATGAATCTTCTCAATTAGCGCAAAAAATGGCACAAGACCAAAATGCGAAAAAAGAAGAGAAAATTAAAGAATTACAAGCGTTTATCGCACGTTTCTCTGCCAATGCTTCTAAATCGAAGCAAGCAACATCTCGTAAAAAAATGCTTGATAAAATTGAGCTTGATGATATTAAGCCATCAAGCCGTAAATATCCATTCATCAACTTCCAAATCGGGCGTGAAATTGGTAACGATGTCCTAACAGTAGACGGTCTAACAGCAAGTCATGAAGGCGAAACGCTATTCAAGGACATGCGCTTCTCGATGAACAAAGAAGATAAAATTGTTTTACTTGGTAGCCCAATGGCGAAAACAGCACTTCTTGATATTTTAATGGAAGAAAAAGAAGCGGATGCTGGCACATTTAAATGGGGTGTAACGACATCTCAAAGCTACTTCGAAAACGATCATGACAAGTACTTCGAAGGTTCTGAAAAAACATTAGTAGAATGGTTACGTCAATATTCTCCAGACGATGAAACAGAAAGCTTCCTTCGTGGTTTCCTAGGACGTATGCTGTTCTCTGGTGAAGAAGTGAAGAAATCCCCTGCTGTTCTTTCTGGGGGCGAAAAGGTACGTTGTATGCTATCGAAAATGATGCTTGCGACAGCAAATGTTATTTTATTAGATGAACCTACGAACCACCTTGACCTTGAATCAATTCAAGCATTGAACGAAGGCTTAATTCGTTTCAAAGGCGCAATGATTTTCACATCACATGACCATCAGTTCATCCAAACAATTGCTAACCGTGTCATCGAAATCCGTGAAGACGGCTCTATTTTAGATAAGCAGTTAACATATGATGAATTCCTAGAGTGGAAAGATAGCCAAGGCTTAAGCTAAGCTTTACAAAAATCCTCTACCCATAGTGGGTAGAGGATTTTTTTGTCTTTTGTGTTTATATGGTTTTTAAAGGATTAAAAGGATTTTTATTGAACTATATAGTATAGCATTAATGAGGGGGTAATCTTCGTGAAGAAAATTGCAATTATATCAGATATTCATGGGAATAAAACGGCATTAGAGGCCGTATTAAAAGACATTCGCTTAAGAAAGATTGACAGAATTTTTTGTTTAGGTGATTTAATCGGCAAGGGCCCTCAAGGATCTGCCTGTATAGAACTTATCCAACAGAATTGTGAACAAGTCGTACGAGGCAATTGGGACGTATTTATTCAATCCCCTACTGACAATGATTTTCTCCAATGGTTTAAAGATCGATTAACAGCAAAAGACTATCAATATCTCGGGTCATTACCCTTCCATATTGATCTTGAATTAAATGAACAGCTCATAAGATTTTTCCATGCGTCTCCAAGAAGTGAATTTGAACGTATCCTACCAAATCATCCACTTGAAAAGCGTTTATCTATGTTTGAGAATACGGCAGTAACCAATTCAAGCCATTACAAGAAACATCCTGATATTGTGTTCTATGGCGATATCCATACAACTTTTTTACATACATATAAACAAGGAATTCTTTGTAATGTAGGGAGTGTTGGTAATTCACTTGACCTAACTTCTGCTTCCTATGCCATTCTAGATGGAACACAGTCAAACAATGCCATCCAATTTATTAGAGTAGCATATGACCGAGAGGCTGAGCTAATGATCGCAAAAGAGCTGGGTATGCCTCAATTAGATCAGTATTATAATGAAATAATGTTTGCCAACTATCGAAATGCTTAGTACCGTCATAATTAAAAAAGAATCCATTTTCATGCCAACATGGATTCTTTTTTATATTCAACGCTGAAAATACCATTGCAGCGCATTCTTGTAGAGGATTTTATCAGCAGCCTGTTGATCAAATAGCTGTTGAATCAATTCCACATCCCCATAATTAAAAGGTCGTTTAGCTCTTGTAGACGGGCAATCTGTTCCAAACATGAGGGCATCTGGATTAGCATTATAAATCGCTTGTAAAGCATGCTTCACATCCAGCTCCACACGACCAAAGCCAGTCGCCTTGACACGTACTCCCTTATCAACAAGCTTTAATAAATGTGGCAGCCCTTCTTCCGACAACCCTAAATGATCGATGGAGATGGCTGGTAATGCTTCAATTGTCGAGGCTATCTCCGGTATTTCCTTCGCATCGATATATAATTCACTATGCCAGCCCACCAAATCATAAACCCGTCGTGCAAAGGTTTCTAGCTGTGATAAATCCTCTGAGCCACCTCGTCTACTATTAAAGCGTAATGCCCGTACCCCATTGTTATGTAAATGTACAATTTCATCATCCGTGACCGTATTAGGTAATTGCGTTACCCCACAAAACGTGGGACCAAGTTGTTTCAATGCTTTTAAAAGATAGGCTTGGTCAAATCCTTGAAAAGATCCTGATACAATGGCGCCTCCCGCTATCTGGAGACTCACTGTGTCCTTTTGATAATCCTCTACTACATAGCTTGGTGGCGTATAACCTTGATTTTCGATAATCGGAAAATTAAAGTCAATGATATGAAAGTGTGCATCAAAGATTCGCATCATTTATCCCCCTTTTCCTTTGAATTTACCATACTCTAACTATAAGTTATAATACGAATTTCTAGCTATTTCTCATAAGGAAAACTTATTGACTTGCAATAGCTTAAGTTCCCTCTTCTCTTTTCAAGTTGATAAAACAAACATAAAAAATGGTATGAACAATTAAATTCATACCACTCTTTTTAGCTAAGCTAATGCCTTATTCCTCAAATTTTTTAAATGCTAGCACAGCATTATGACCACCAAAGCCAAACCCATTCGATAGCGCAAAGTTAACGTCTTGATGAAGTGCCTCATTAGGAACATAGTTTAAATCACATTCGGGATCTGGTGTTTCATAATTGATGGTTGGTGGAATAATGCCCTCCATTATACTTTTCAATGTAATAATGGCTTCAATTCCACCGGCCGCGCCAAATAGATGTCCTGTCATCGATTTTGTGGAGCTAACCTTTAGTTGATAGGCATGGTCACCAAAAACGTGTTTAATAGCCTTTGTTTCAGATTTATCTCCCTCTGGAGTACTTGTGCCGTGTGCGTTGATATAATCGATAGCTGCCCCATCGATAGCACCCATTTTTAATGCCAGCTTCATGGCATTGGCAGCACCCGTAAAATCAGGAGCTGTAATATGATAAGCATCTGTTGTCACACCATAGCCAACAATCTCACCCAGAATCGTAGCACCCCTTTGTTTGGCGTGTTCATACTCCTCTAGGAATACGATGCCAGCTCCTTCAGACATGACAAAGCCATCCCGCTCGCTATCGAATGGTCGACTGGCCTTTGTTGGCTCTTCATTCCTAGTGGACATGGCTTTCATGCGGGAGAATCCTGCAAAGCTAAGTGGATTAATCGGTGCCTCCGCTCCGCCTGCTAAAATGCCATCCGCATAGCCATGTCGAATCGCTAAGAAAGCTTCTCCAATCGCCTGGTTTCCTGTCGCACAGGCAGAAACAGGTGAAAAGCTTGGTCCTTTAAAGCCCGTTTTGATTGCTAGTATTCCTGCAGCCATATTGCTAATCATCATCGGCACCATAAATGGTGACACCTTCCTAGGCCCTTGATTGAGCATCGCTTGATGATTTTCTAAAATCGTTTCAATGCCCCCAATGCCAGAGCCAATGTAAACGCCTAAACGTTCCTTATCTACCTGATCCATATTTAAATTGGCTTGTGTCAGAGCTTGCTGGGCAGCAGCAACAGCATATTGCACAAATAGATCATATTTACTGATTTCTTTTTTATCCATATACAGCGTTGCATCGAAATCCTTACTCGTCCCAGCAATTTGCGTATTAATGCCGCTGAATGCCTCCCCTTGAATTTTTTGAATCCCTGATTTTCCTGCCTTAATATTCTCCCATAAGGCTGATACTGAATTACCTAACGGGGAAACAACACCATATCCAGTAACAACGACTCTTCGTACCATGCACATCGCTCCTTCTCGTATCATGTCTTACTTTAACAGTTCCTTTAATTGCTCCAGCATCTTTTGAAAGAATGCTTCTCCTACAACACGTTTATATTGTAATGCCCCTTTCGTACTTGAAATAAGTAATACAGCTAGAGCCTCCAAATCATTAGTAGCTTGGAGTGCGCCCTGTTGTTTAGCATCTTTCAATAGCTCAACAAAGACATCGATTTCCATTTGACTAAGCTGCTGAAGCTTTTCTTGCATTGGTTGCGGTAATTCTTGATAATCCGCCTGTAAAGCTGATATAGGGCAAATGCCGTCTTGCTCTAGAAATTTTATTCGCTGCATAATAAAGGCAAATGGCTTTTCCTCAGCTGGCAAAGTCGACTCCTTCATCAATGTAAAAGTTCTCTCTAATCCTTGTTGAATTCTTTCGCAAACAGCAATCCCTAAGTCTCCCTTCTTCTCGAAATGATAGTGAATACTGGCTTTCGTGACGCCAAGCTCCTTTGCTAAATGCTCATAACTAAATGATGTGAATCCTTTTTCCTGAATATTCTTCAATGTTAATTCTATAATTTGCATTTTTCTATTTGTCATGGCTTTATACTAACTTACTAGTAGGTAAGTGTCAATCTAAAAAATGCAGCAGATAAACGATTTATCTGCTGCTCGCGTGATTATTGCATTTCCTTTGTTGGTCCCATCACGCCAGGTACTGGTAAACCTGCTTGACGTAGTAGGACCGTCATTTGTCCACGATGATGTGTTTGATGGTCAATTAATACACGTAATAAAGCCCCTTTTGGCATCGGCGCTTTAAAGCCTGTTACTACCTCTAGTAACTCTTCATTCGAAAGTTTAGCCACTTCCTCTTTAATACCATTTGCTACGCTTTCATAGGCTGTCACGATCTCAGCCGCAGTCGTTGGCACAGGATCTTCTTGGCGAATCATTGGTACTTTTAAGCCTGCTAGATAGCTAAAATAACCTGCTGCTCCAACTAAATGCCAGCCTAACCAACCAAGTGTACTGTGACCCTCTATAATGCTTTGCTGAAGCTTGTCATCTGTTAAAGCCTGTAATACCTGTAGTGTCCCGTTTGATGCATTTGACCATTCTTGTAAGAAATCATCTACATGTCTATACATGTCTTTGCCCCCCATTTTTTCACTTCATTTCTATCATAGATAATTTTCCATGCTGTTACAAGTTTTCATTTAATAGTTTACATAATAATATTATTTATATAATCTCATATTATTCGTATAACACTCCTCGTTCACGTATAATGAAAGAAAATAGCGAAGGAGTGTGCCCATGAGATACCCTGTTCTAGTACTTTCTGTAGTATTTTTACTGGCTGGCTGTCGTGAAGAAGTTCAGGAAGAGCCTGTGCCAGCTCCAACACCATCTGTGGAAGACAAGCAAGCAGTGGAACAAGATCAAACGTCACTTCTCTCCTATTTTCCACCTGATGGATCTGTTGCTTCTTTTCAAGGGGAAGGAAATGAATTTGCTAGCTTCACACTAAAAACTACCTACCTCGATACACAGCATATCGTACAAATAGAGGATAATGGTGGTGTGACACTATTAAAAATCTACCGCATAACGGATACAAGTATTGATCTTGTCTATCGAGAACCTGTTGACAGTAATCCAAGCATGCCAAGTGCAGCTGAGGCAGCATCTTATCCTGTACTGGAAACCGTACTTCAAAAGCCTTTACAAGTCGGGACAAGCTTTCAAGGTTGGACCATTGAATCAACGACCGCTACTGTTGATACTGGTACAACGGTCTATCAAGATGTCATCCAGCTAAGTCGCTCTGAAGATCAAATGACCACAACCAAATATTTTGCAAAGGACATTGGTCTAATTCGCAAAGAGGATACGATGGAAACAGAGCAAGATGAGCCATTTGTTGTGACATCAACCTTGCAAAAAATAGAATAATTGAAAGAAAAGAGGCGTCCTGCTTGGGCGTCTGTTTTTTAGCAAAGGAGGCCAATCAATGAGTGATATACATAATGCAACACCAAAGCAAGATGAATTAACGGAAGAAGAATTTATTGAACTTGTACTCGAGGAACAGCAAAAAGCATTAGCACAGGCGCGAGAAGAACGCATTTATGGAAAAAAGCCAAAAAAACAAAAGCCTCTTGTACGCTGGATCGTGTGGGGTATGGCACTAGTGCTGTTTTTCAATACATTTGCCCTCATTTTTCAAATCTACTCCATACCTGCGCTTGAATTTATCAAGGTTTCAACGCGGCTCTCTGCACAAGAGGATATACAAACCTATAAAAAGGCAGTCGTTGAAATTTCAACAGGCTCCAGTAAAGGCACTGGTTTTGCCATCTCACCAGATGGTCTGATTGTCACCAACGCCCATGTTGTCGAACATGCCACAACATTATCAGTTGTCTTTCCTGATGAGGGACTGATGGAAGCAACATTAATCGAGAGCTATCCAGCCGTAGATTTAGCCTTTGTACAGGTGCAAGCTGAGCAACTTCCCTATCTACCTCTTGCAGAAGATCCACCTTACACTGTTAATGAACATGTCTATTTTATTGGAAATCCACTTGCTTTCACCGGCATCGCTAATGAAGGAACATTGCTAGAAGCCATTCAATTAGAAGATTGGCAGGAGCCAGTTAGGATGCTAAAAGCTCCTGTTTATCGGGGCAATAGTGGTAGCCCTGTAATCGATCAACATGGTGAGGTCATTGGGGTTATCTTTGCCACGATGAAATATGAGCCCATTGGAAATGTTGGCCTATTTGTACCTGTACAACAACTCCGAAATTTATTAGAAGAGCAATAAAAAATGAACCTGTAATAAGGTTCATTTTTATAGGGCGTCTTAGGTTTACATAATATTATTATTTATCTTTACTTTCTTGCTTGACGAACTGAGCAATTGGTGATTTTACAGGAATTTTACTGACTACCTCATCACTTACTTCTGCAACCTTTTGTAGCACATGTAAAAGCTTGTCATCCCCTGTCCAGTGCTTTTCCACTACATCTGGACCCAACTTATTAATAATGGTATTTACCACAAAAGTTGCTAGTACAACATCATCTAAATAGCCACCAAAGCCTAGCAGTCCTTCTGGCATTAAATCCATTGGTAATACAAAATACGCAATGGATGCCCCAATTAATGCACGACTCTTTTTATCTACACCCGCATCGGTTACTGTTTTAATTAACAAATGAAATAAATCAGGCACAAACATTAAATACGGAGTAAACTTGTTACTTTTTCCCTTTTTCGACCCAAGAAAAGTTACTAATTTTGTACGTAGTTTCTGATAAAAATCTTGTTGCTCCTGTTCTTCAGGCAATTTTTCTTCATTATTCACATTCATCTGCCTCCTTCTTTACAAGCGATGCGCTATTTTGGCGGGGCTACCCTCCATTTTATGGGGTTATCCGCTACTTTTGTGCAGGTATCCTTCAGTTTCACATGGCTATCCGCTACTTTTATAGCGCTATCCTTTACTTTTGCATGGCTATCCGCCACTACTATATATTTAACCTAAAATAGGATTTGTAATCCTTAAACTTGCAAATGATACAAAAAAGACATCCTATTTGCATAGGATGTCTTGGGTTTAACGAAGTAATTTTAATTACTGAGAATTAAAGTTTAGTTACGTTAGCAGCTTGTGGTCCGCGGTTGCCATCTACAACTTCGAATTCCACTTTTTGACCTTCGTCAAGAGTTTTAAAACCTTCGCCTTGGATAGCTGAGAAGTGTACGAATACGTCGTTTTCACCTTCAACTTCGATGAATCCAAAACCTTTTTCTGAGTTAAACCATTTTACTGTACCTTGTTTCATTTAAGAAAACCTCCAAAAAATAAAAGTGAACAATATGTAATTTCTTCAGCGATTGAAAAAAATTCACATATTACAAAGAGTACCGAACTAACGCGATCACTTTTTGTAATATGTGAATTCATGTTTCCGGTGAAGCAATTAAATTGTTAAGTTAAGTATAACTGCCATCCATAATTTTGTCAAATAAAGAAAAAATCTTTTTTACTTTTTTTCAAAATTTTTTTACTTCTCTTCTATTTTACACGCAATTATCCCATGATATACTTGTGCATCATCATCGCAAGCCTCACAGTAAAAGCTTTCATCCTCAGACCAAAAAGCCCAATACTGCTCCTCTTTGGCTGCCTCATTATCGTAAGAGGAACGAAAATGCGCTAATTTTTGTTGTAATGCACGTTCAAAGAGCTCCTTCGTGTCAAATGTATCTTCAGTTTGAATATAAGCTTCCCAGCCTTCAAATTTCCACCAAGGCTCATAGTCCGCTTTCATGTAAATAATTGTATACATATTTGCCCATTCCTTGCTGTCATAAGATAGTTTCATTTTAGCAAACACAACTGAAATGTCTATTAAAACCACCTGAATTATGCTATTATTACCTTATTATACATACTTTTTGGAGGTATTTTTATGTTTTCAAGTATTCGACCTAAAGCAGAGCTAGAAGAACTACTCAAACGTGGTACAGATTTACATGCAACAGGCCGATTTTACCAAACACTGGCATTCAATCATTTCACTTCACAAGATGAGGAGCACTTAAAGGCACTCTATCAAAAGCTCAAAGACATTACCCCTTCCATGAATGCCATTTTTCATCATTATTTAAGCGAGATATCCCCTACCTCTCAATTAATCATTAGTGAAGAAAATATTAATCAATACTTAACACAGTTTTTCTTAGCAACTCGTGATGATCATTATGTAGATGAAACTGTCAAATTTTTCAATCTATTCCGCAAGCATCAATACGAGCCTGGTAAATTAATTGTTGTCTTCAACCAATTTGCCTTCTATATTACTACATATATTTTACACAATTTTGGTATCAAGCCAAATAAAGCATTTCAATATATGAAATCATTCCAATCCGCTGTCAATGTCGATCAAGAATTGTTAGTGGAAGTGTTAACAGAACGCATTATTGAAAATGTGGTAGGAGAAGTATCTTCTTTAATGGATGTCAATGCCAAAATTATGTACATGAAGGATTTAGTCTTTAGCCTAGATAAGCAAAATGAAGAGATTCAATCCTCTACTGCTGCAACAGAACAGATTGCAGCTTCTATCAATGAGGTTGCACGCATGTCTTCTCATATATCAGAGAAAACAACTGAATCTGTTGACCATGCTACAAAAGGTAAAAATGCTATTGAGCATGCCCTATCGGAGATTTTTAAAACAGAGGAGACCTTTACATCCATTGTTGACTCATTTTCGGAATTACAAAAAAGGGTAAATGATATTGAGCAGGTTGTCACATTAATCAATCAAATCGCCGATCAAACGAATCTACTCGCACTTAATGCCTCCATTGAAGCAGCGCGTGCAGGTGAACATGGGAAAGGCTTTGCGGTCGTTGCACAGGAAGTACGAAAGCTTGCTGAAAACACGGTAGCTGCGCTAAGTGAAGTATCCGCAAATGTTCATCATTTAAAGAGTTATTCGAATGATGTTTCTAACTCAATTACAGATACGACAGCTATTATTAAAGAAGCAACCGTTGAAGCAAAAGATTCGTTACCATTATTAAATGCCATTGTTCAAGCGATTGAGGGTATTAATTTAGATGTGACAAATACGGCTGCCATTTCCCAGGAACAAGCAGCCGCGATTGATGAAGTTTCAGCAAGAATGATCGAAATTTCAAGCTTGCAGGAAGATATTCGTGATTATAGTCATAATACATCCAGCGATATTCATTTATTAGGGAAAGAAATTAACCGTTTCCGTAATGATCTTATTGCTAACAATAATGTACAGCTTTCATCTATTGCCCTACTACAATTATCGAAGGCGGATCATATTTTATGGAAATGGCGCATTTATAACATGTTCCTTGGCCTAGAAAACGTTGATCCAAGCGATGTTTCTTCTCATAGAGACTGTCGACTTGGCAAATGGTACACTGCGCCTCGTACAGTCGAACGTTTCGGTCATTTACAGGACTATCATGAATTAGATGGCTATCATTTACGCGTCCATGAATCAGCGAAGCTTGCGGCTGAAGCCCATAAAGCGGGTCATATCGAACAAGCTGATGTTCATCTAAAAGAAGTCGATGAGGCATCTAAGCATGTACTTTATCACATTAATAACTTAATTGCCTATTTAGAAAAAGAACGTGTCATGCAATAAAAGGAGAGGTTCGCCCCTCTCCTCTATTAAGTAGGAGGTATTCCCTTGAACAAACGAGCAAGTATAAAATTTTTTGGTGATGTCTATGGCACAGGCTACCGATTCTTCATCAAGCAAAAAGCTATTGAATTAGGGTTAAAAGGATACTGTCGATTGAATGACGCAGAGCAAATTGAAGTGGAAGTGGAGGGCTCAGAAAAGGCACTCAATGAATTTCTCCTTTTTGTCCAAAAAGGCGTTAGTCCCCAAGCCAATTCCAATTCATTTTCTTTAGAATTATACGATGATTTAAAAGGCTATATACGTATGGAGTCAGACATTGTTTAATGTCTGGCTTTTTTGTAGTGTTGTTGGGTTCAACAAATTTTAAACTAACACGGCGTTTTATTGTCACATAGGAAGTAATACAATTTACTTGTCCTTGTTGCGGATATAATGCATGAAAAACTACTAAATACTTACCAGATATGTGCAATTTGTATATTAGATTGGGTGCATGCGAAGAACGATGTATTGCGTTTGTAAGAAAACCAAACGAAAAAGACGAAAAAGATTCAAATTGGAAGCCGTTTTTCTAGAGAGCTGACACTGGGCTATGGGTTCTTTGAATGATGCCTCCTCTCCTATTTATTGAAATCAAAAAAGTCATGCTCTTAAGAACATGACCTATCATCATTTTTTGATTTTTATTTTTTGAATGGCAGCAACTAATATCGATTCATCAGTGATTTTCACATATTGATTTTTAGATTCCTTCATATAGCCTTCTTTGTTTAAATAGGCTTTTAATTTTGATTTTTTCTCAAAGACTTTTTCTTTCACTTTCTGTTCACTTACTGGTTCATCCATATTTTTTGTAATAGACACCAGAAAAATTTTCGTCATCCTATATCCCCCTTTGTATCAGTTACGAATTCATTTGGAAAAAGTTTCATACAAGACTCATTCATTTTGGATGTAGATGCTCTTCTTAGAGAATAAACCGCTCCTTTTCGAGTTGGAGCCGCTCATGGATCTCACTTAACCGCTCGCTTTGAGGCAGAAGCCGCTCTTGAATCAAATTACGCTCCTCTATTCTGGGACCGAGATGCAAAAAATCGCTCATTCCGATGTCAGAATGGCTCCTTAGGATAGCAAAACCGACTTATTCATCGAAACAACTCACTTATTCTATGTATTATCATTGAGAAAGTTCACAAATAGCAGTAAAATTTATGTAAGGGATTAATTTTCAATGAAACTTTATGTCGATTATTTCGTATAAGAAGATAGACATATTGAAAAGCAAGGAGGATGAAACAATGCTTAGTGTCGGACAGTTTTTCTCTAGACATAGTGCCAGCTTTCTTATTTCGCTCACAACTGTTTCTATCGCAGCAATTGCGGCAAATCCTGGATTCTTCCTTGGTGGTTTACTGTTTGCGGGTTCCTATGCGACGAGTACAGCGTTGCTGAAACATAGACAAAAAAAGAAAGTCATGCAAATAGCAGGCATCACAAAAGAAGAATTCAAACACATTGAAACACAAGTATTAACAGCTAATAAGCATATTCAAACATTGAGTCAAAACTATTTACGTGTACGTTCTGTTTCAGCGTTTAAACAACTACTTGAAATGACGCGTATCTCCAAAAATATCGTCAAAATCGTCAAGACAGACCCACGTAAATTTTATAATGTGGAACCATTTTTCTATGCACACTTACCTTCTGCTGTAGAATTAACGGATAAATATACAATGCTTTCCAAGCAGCCAGTGAAGGATAAGGAAATTCAATTAACTTTATCCAAAACACGAGAAACCCTAACTGATTTGAATGACACAATTCAAATTGATTTAAAGGATGCACTTGCAAATGATATCGATCATCTGCAAATGGAGATTGAATTCGCAAATCGTTCCAATCTTAGACGTAGAGAACAATTGGACTGGCGAGGCGATGATAAATGACAGCAAACGAACACGCATTTCAACTAAATACCATACCAGGGCTTTCTCCACTAGTCCAATCCTATTTAGAAACAACTCCGCAAAACGAGGCGATGGCGACTTATGAAACGCTATCGCCTCTTGCACAAAGTCGCGCATTACTGTATGCCAGTCAAATCGATTTGACTGATTTTGAATCATTGCTGTCCCTTGGGCAAGATTCACAGCGAGCTCTGTCTCAATTTGCTGACCGCATGCTTGCTCAAGTAAAGCAAAAGGATGTCACTAAAATTGGTCAAATGCTGGATTCTTTAATGCAGACGTTAGATCGAGTAGATCCGACTGCTTTGGAACCAAAAAAGCAAACCTTTTTCAAAAAAATCTTTGGCAAAACCGAGCCTAATGTGAAGCAAACACTCACAGAATTTGAACGTATTAGTATACAGGTGGAACGCATTGGCGTTCAGCTGGAACGTGCACAGCTTCAGCTGATAAAAGATGTTGAAAACTTAGAGGCGCTTTATGCCCATAATCGAGGATTTTTTGAGGAATTGGCAACGGCGATTGCCGCAGGACAAATGAAAAAGCAGCAAGCCATTGAGGTAGAGCTACCTGCACAAATAACGAGTGTCCAAGCTACCAAACAGCCACTTGCGATTCAGCAATTAAATGACTTTGCTGCTCAAATCGAAAGACTGGATCAACGTATTTATGATTTACAGGTATCACAGCAAGTCGCTCTACAAACAGCTCCTCAAATACGTATGATTCAGCAGGCCAATCAAACATTAGCTGAAAAAATTGAGTTTTCTATCGTTACCTTGATTCCGCTCTGGAAAAACCACCTGGCGATGATGCTGTCGATGCATATGGATCATCATTATGCACGTTTAGAGGAGCGATTATCAAGGGCTCATGATCGCTTCTCAAGTCCCACGTTTGAACAGCAAGTTTCGAAGTTTAAAGAAACACAGCAAGAGCTACAAACAGCAATTAAAGATGTTTTTGCCCTGCATACCGCAACTGAACAAGAGAAACAACAGCTACAGGATGTGGCGGGTGCTAGCAGCTATCAGCGAGATTAACAAAAAAATGGGTGGCTCAGCAAATGCTCTGAACCACCCTGTTTGTTTTTATTCAAAATAATCTTTATAATAGCCACCGACATTACCTGTGTTGTCGATGATAAATAGGAACTCTTCTGTTTCATTTTTCACTTCATATTCTTTCCCTACTGTTAATACGTTTGATACTAAGTATTTCGATGCATTTGTATGTTTGCATGTAACCGTTCGTAATGTTGGCGCATCTTTCCATTTTAAATGTAACATATTCTCTCTACCTCTCTTTACTAGCAAAAGCTAATGTCTATTGCTTATTTTATAATATTTTTGGTCTTTTGTGGAGAAAAAAGAAATACTATACCTATTCTATCCAAAAAAAATGAATATTTGAGGTGTTATGATGAGTTTTGGTGGTGTACCGCAATGGTTTTTTATTATTGCTGTAGCATTCGCAATCTGCTTTGTACTTTATGCAGAATGGAATTCTAGAAAATAAGTGAGTCCAACAGGTTGGACTCACTTTTTTGTGCTTATTTTAATGTACGCTTTAAAAATTCCTTCGTACGTTCATGTTGTGGATTGACTAATACTTGTGCTGGAGGGCCTTCTTCCACAATTACACCTTTATCCATAAAGACAACACGATCTGCTACTTCTTTGGCAAATTCCATCTCATGTGTCACAATGAGCATCGTATTGCCCTCGTTTGCTAGCTGACGCATTACCTTTAACACCTCACCCACCATTTCTGGGTCTAATGCAGATGTTGGCTCATCGAATAGCATTACATCAGGATTCATAGATAAGGCCCGAGCGATGGCCACACGCTGCTTTTGTCCACCTGAGAGTTGACGTGGCTTGGCATTCACATATTGATCCATGCCAACGATTTTCAAGTATTTAAGCGCCGTTTCTTCTGCTTCTTTTTTCGAACGTTTTAACACTTTGATTTGGCCCACTGTGCAATTACTTATGACATTGTGGTTGTTAAATAAATTGAACTGCTGGAACACCATGCCTAAATGTGTGCGATATTCTTGAATATTGTGCTTTTCATCTAGGATGTCTTCCCCCTTATAAATAATTTGACCGCCACTTGGCGTTTCTAATAAATTTATGCAACGAAGCAATGTGGATTTACCAGATCCAGAGGAGCCGATTAAACAAACTACCTCTCCTTTTTCCACTTGGAAATTTACATCTTTTAACACTTGGTTACGTCCAAATGATTTACTTAAATGCTCGATTTTAATGACTGCCATTTGTGCGTCCCCCTATACGGCTTCTTTTTGTTCTTTTTGATAGGCATCAGGACCATCTAGACGTTTTTCAACATACAGAAGGATGCGAGATGCGGTAAATGTCATGATGAAATAAAGAACACATGCAACGAAGAATGATTCGAAATAACGGAAGTTGTTACCCGAAATTGATTTTGTTTGGAAGAATAATTCCGTTACTCCAATGACATTTAATACGGCTGTATCTTTAATATTCATGATTAATTGGTTACCTGTCGCTGGTAAAACATTACGCGCTACTTGTGGTAAGACAACATGAAGCATAATTTGGAAGTGGTTCATGCCAATTGCTGATGCTGCCTCGTATTGACCATTATCAATGGATACAATACCGCCACGAACAATTTCTGCCATATAGGCCCCTGTATTGAGGGAAACGACTAAAATACCTGCAGTAATAAAGTGCATATCGATACCGAATGCGATATCTAATCCGTAGTAGACAACCATAGCTTGTACAATCATTGGTGTACCACGGAAAAATTCAACATAGCATGTTAGTATAAAATTAATGAGCTGTAAGCTATAAAATTTCACACCTTTTTTACGAACTGGAATCGTATGCATAATTCCGATGAAAAATCCGATAAATGCACCAATAATTGTACTAATACTTGAAATCAGTAACGTATAATACGCACCTCGTAAAAACATTTGCCAGTTGTTTTCAATAATTGAAAGTATCCATTCAAGACTCATGATGTTCCTCCTAACAATGTCATCTTGCTCGCTTATTTCTTTTGTGTCCTAGCTCTTTCTACCATTCTATGATTTGTCACGCTAGGACATTATCATTATGTAGAGAGGTTCTCATTTTGATAATGATGAAATGATCATGCACGGACTAATTGCTAGTCCGTGCCCTGTCATTATTGTGCTGCGGGTTGTTGAGAAATAGCTTCTTCCATAATCGCTTGACGATCATCTTCTGAAATGCCTTTTAGGATTTCATTGATTTTTTCACGATTTGCGTCATCTTTACGTAAGCCTACAGCAATTGAAGTATTTGATAGGTCTGTATCAAAGCCTTCTTCAAATGCTACATAGGTGAATTTATCGTTGGCAGCAGCAGCGGAAATGCCCTCTGGACGTTCAGCTACATAGCCATCAATTTTACCTGCTTCTAACGCCACACGCATTGCTGGGAAGCTCTCCATTGCTGTTTGCTTTTCTACGCCTTTAATTTGATCGATAACTGTGTAGTTTGATGTATTTAATTGTGATGTAATTTTAGCACCTGAGAAGTCTTGAATCGATTTTGCGCCTTCATATTTGCTACCTTTTTTAATAACCATAACAAAATCAGAAGTATAATAGTTTTCTGTAAAATCAATTGTTTTCTTGCGTTCTTCTGTTGGTGACATACCTGCAATAATTGCATCAATTTTGTTTGATTGTAGCGCTGGAACTAAACCGTCCCACTCCATTTTAACAATGACTAACTCTTTGCCTAGACCTTCAGCGATTTTCTTTGCCATTTGTACATCATAGCCACCTGCGTACTCTGCATTATCCGCAATTTTCACTGCGCCATTTGCATCGTCTTGCTGTGTCCAGTTGAACGGTGGGTAGCCAGCCTCCATTCCAATTCGGAATTCACCGCCGCCTTCTTCTTTGTCAGTTCCAGCATCACTTGAACCGCCCTCTTTTTTGTCACTTGTGCCACATGCAGCTAGCACAATTGCCGTCATGATAGAGATCATTACTAACAACCATTTTCTTTTCATGAAAAACTCCCCTTTTCTGTAAAAAAATAAGACAACTGTACTAAAAAAGACCTAAGTATATTGAACTTAGGTCTTACCTTTTATGACAGTTGCCCAAATCCTCACTATAATTTCCATGTTTCCGAGATAGCACAACCTAGTAAATCTGGAAATCCATTTACTAGGACAGTCCTGCACTTATTCACTGCAGACCCAGTATAAAAGTACGAGCTCCTTTTATACTTCGGCGATATTTCCTTCTTCATTGCGTCTTCGCTTGCTTTTACTCAACAATGAACTAATAAATACCGCGCCTCTACCTCACTGGTAACAATTCGTGAGGTTTGTTTATTTAATTGATATTTAGATACTACTATAAAACTAATATGTTCGTCAAGACGATTTTAACATTTTTCTGACTAATGACAATATTAGGATATTGTGCGTTCTGCTTCCACTTTAAATCATTAAACTTTTATTGATATTTCTGAAAATTACAACAAATATTTATTATAGCGTATGTTCTATATGTGAGAAAAGTTGCGTTTTTTTCTTTCTTTGCTCCTCTAAACGATGTAACATTCGTACTCTTTCAAGCATAGAATCGATCAATACCTTTCGTCATACAAAAAACCCTGCTGAACATTGTTCGCAGGGTTTAATGGCATTATGAATTTAATAATAAATCTTCAGGATTTTCGATTAATTCTTTAACTGTTTTTAAGAATCCTACAGAATCTTTACCATCGATGATACGGTGATCGTATGAAAGTGCTACATACATCATTGGACGGATTTGAACTTCACCATTTACTGCAACTGGACGGTTTACAATTGAGTGCATACCTAAAATACCAGCTTGCGTACCGTTCATAATTGGTGTTGACATTAATGAACCGAATACACCACCATTTGTGATTGTGAATGATCCACCAGCCATATCATTTAAGCCTAATTTTTTATCACGAGCTTTTGTCGCTAAGTTAGCAATATCTTTTTCGATTTCTGCAAAGTTTTTGCTATTTGCATCGCGTACAACTGGTACGACTAAACCTTCTTCAGTTGATACAGCAATACCGATATCAAAGAAGTTATTTAAATGAATTTCATCGCCAGAGATTTGAGCGTTTACGTATGGATATTTTTTCAATGCTGCAACAACAGCTTTAGTGAAGAATGACATGAAACCAAGTTTGATGTCGTTTGCTTTTACAAACTCTTCTTGTTTACGTTTACGAAGTGCCATGATGTTTGTCATGTCAATTTCGTTGAATGTTGTTAACATTGCTGTTGATTGTTTAACTTCTAATAAACGTTTTGCAATTGTTTGGCGACGACGGCTCATTTTTTCAATTGTTACACGGTCAGAATTAGCTGCTGGTGTGAATACTACTGGGCCACCTGAAGTTGCTACGGATGTAGGTGCTGCTGCTGGTGCTACAGCTGGTGCTGTACCATGAGCTGCTACATCTTGTACACGTACACGTCCTTGTGGATCTACTGGAGATACCGCTGCAAGGTCAATACCTTTTTCACGTGCAAGACGACGTGCTGCTGGAGATGCAACTACACGCTCACCAGAAGTTTCTTCTACTACTGGAGCTGCTGCAACTGGTGCAGGTGCTGCTTGTGGCGCTGCTGGTGCAGGTGCTGCCTCAGTTGGTACTGCCGCTGCTGGAGCTGCTGCTGCGCCTTCGCCTGCTTCTACTACTGCGATAACTTGACCAACTAGTACAGTATCGCCTTCTTCAGCTAAAATTTGTGTTAATACACCTGCTTCTTCAGAAATGATCTCAGCGTTTACTTTATCTGTTTCAAGTTCAACGATGAATTCACCTTTTTCAACGCGATCGCCCACTTTTTTTACCCACTGTGCGATACTACCTTCTGTAATCGATTCTGCTAATTCAGGGACTTTAATTTCAGCCACTTTCATTTCCTCCTTTGATTAACGTGCATGACGCACATAGAAGGGCTACTGCTTAAGGGCAAGTAGCCCGGTTTCAAAAATTGATATATATTATTTAACCTTTACTGGCTCAGCAACCGCTTCTTCAATAAGAGCTGCTTGTGCTGCTTTATGAGAATCTGCATCCCCTTCAGAAGTTGAGCTCATTGCAGGACGGCCTACATAGCGAAGTTTTTTACCTTCTGAAAGTTCATATAATGTTTCTAATGCATAATTCCATGAGCCTTGGTTTTTAGGTTCTTCTTGTACCCAAACTATCTCTTTTGCATTAGGATACTTAGCAATGATACCAGCTACTTGCTCTTTTGGGAATGGGTAAAGTTGTTCTACACGAATAATGTGTAGGTGATCGAAGCCTTCGCCATCTTTCACGCGCTCTGCTAAGTCGATCATCACTTTACCTGTACCTAAAACGATACGCTCTACAGCTTCTGGTTTAGCCCCTAAGCCTGGTTGTTCAATCACTTCTTGGAATGAACCATTTGCTAATTGCTCAGCATTCGCCGCTGCTAGTGGGTGACGTAATAATGATTTTGGTGATACGACTACAAGTGGACGTACCCCTTCTGTACCTAATAATGCTGCTTGACGGCGTAATAAGTGGTAGTAGTTTCCTGCATTTGAACAGTTCGCTACAAACCAGTTATTTTCAGCTGACATTTGTAAATAGCGTTCCATACGGCTTGAAGAGTGCTCTGGACCTTGACCTTCATAACCATGAGGTAAAAGGATTACTAGACCAGATTTTTGGCCCCATTTTGAGCGTGCCCCTGAAATAAAGTTATCAAACATCACTTGTGCCATATTGGCAAAGTCACCGAATTGTGCTTCCCATACTGTTAGTACATGGCTATTTTCTAGGTTGTAACCATACTCAAAGCCTACCACCCCAGCTTCAGTCAGCGGGGAATTGTGTACTGTAAAGGATGCGTTCGCACCAGAA
The DNA here is from genome assembly GCF_024919535.1 of Lysinibacillus sp. A4. Taxonomy (NCBI): domain Bacteria; kingdom Bacillati; phylum Bacillota; class Bacilli; order Caryophanales; family Bacillaceae; genus Lysinibacillus; species Lysinibacillus sp. A4. Next base: position 119,776 of record NZ_JANWTB010000010.1, read on the forward strand.
ATATGGTGTAGTGGTGTGAAGACATTGCCGTTGTTTTTATCATGCAGTACTAAGTGACGTTGAGAGAATGTACCACGTTGTGCATCTTGACCTGTAAAGCGTACTGGTGTGCCATCTTGAATAATCGTTGCATATGCTAATGTTTCAGCATGACCCCAGTCAACTTTTGCAGACGCATACGCATCACGGCGTTTTTCTAAGATTTTACCAAGCTTTTTCTGTGGTTCGAAGTTTTCTTCAAACACTAAAAGCTCTTCATTGATTTTTTCTAAACGTTCCGCACCTACTGCTGTATCAATTTGTGGGAACTCTACTTTTAATTCTTCTGGCATTTCTAAATGATGATGGTCATCTTTTTCAGCCATTTCTTTGACGTGGTCATAGGCTGCTTGCATTTCTGCATAGATAGCTGTATCTAGTGCTGCTACATCATCAGCAGTTACAAGACCTTCTGCCACTAATTGTGCACCATATAATGCACGAACTGTTTCATGTTTAGACACTAATTTGTATGTTTCTGGGTTTGTCACTGTTGGGTCATCTGTTTCATTATGACCATGGCGACGGTAACCTACTAAGTCCACAATAATGTCTTTGCCAAATGTTTGACGGTAGTTTGCCGCAAAACGTCCGACTTGCACTACTGCCTCTGGGCTATCTGCATTGACATGGATTACTGGTACTTCATAGCCTTTTGCAGGGTCAGAAGAATACACAGAAGAACGAGAATCATAATGTTCTGTTGTGAATCCAATCATATTGTTTGCGATAATATGGATTGTTCCACCTGTTGTAAAGCCTTCTGTTTTAGCGAAGTTTAACACTTCTGTTACAATCCCTTGACCTGGGAATGCAGCATCACCGTGTACAAGAATGCCTAAGCCCTTTGTACGGTCAAAAATAGGTTGCCCTGGTTTAGATGTATCATCTTGTGTGGCACGAGTAGCCCCAAGTACTACTGGATTGCCCACTTCTAAGTGAGATGGGTTGTAAGCCAATTTCACATTCATACCGGATTCACGGTTGAAAGAAGCACCCATGTGGTATTTCACATCACCTGTCCAACCTTTTGTAATTTCAAGGCGGCCATGCTCTGGCATAAATAAATCATTGGAAACATGTGCAAAATCAGAGAACATCATGTCATAAGGTTTATTTAAAATGTGTGTTAAAACGTTTAAGCGACCACGGTGTGCCATACCAATACGTACGTTTTCCACATTTTTTGCTTCTGCTGTTTTAATGATTTCATCAAATAGTACGATTTGCGTATCTAAGCCCTCACCAGAGAAACGCTTTTGTCCTACAAATGTTTTATGAATAAATTTCTCAAAATTTTCAACGCGAGTTAAACGATCTAATAAGGCTTTCTTCTCATCCGCAGATAATGCTTGTTTGAATGAGCCTGATTCAATTTGCGCTTGAATCCAATCACGTTCTTCAGTAGCTACTACGTGACCATATTCAAATGCTACTTTGTCTGTATAAATAGCTTTTAAATAGTCGATTGCATCCTTACCATTTTTCACGTTTGCTGGCACATCTTTGAAGAAGATTGCTGCAGGAATTTCAGCTAAATCTGCAGCGCTTAAGTTGAACGCGCTTTCTTCAATTTGAGCTGTTTGTAGTTCACGGTTTTTCAGAGGATAGATATCTGCCGCTAAATGACCGCGTGAACGAATTGTATCTGCTAGTTTTACAGCGGCTAACACTTTTTTGTAATCGCCAGCAGGAGCCGCTGCTGTATGACTAGCTACAGCTACTTCACCTTCTACTACTACTGGTGCACCAAATTGTTGGAATAAAGAAACTAACTCCGGTTCTACTTCTTCAGGAGACTGTAAGAATAAGTCGTATTGCTCCATCACATATCCTAGGTTAGGACCAGAGAAAGCTGACCATGGAGAACTTACAGTTGTAACGTTGTTCGACATGAAAAATGACCTCCAAATTTTGCCTTTCGGCAGTTCCATTAATTAAATTGCAATTAATTATATAATATTTAGCCGTTCTTTAAAAGAATGTTTCACACTACTTTTCCATATTTTAAAGAACGTTTTTTCCATCTCAATCTTACTACTCTTCACAAAAAATACAACTCTTTTTAGCAAATTAAGCAATTTTTTTCGCAAAGGATAGAATAATGAAATAAAGCGTGTATTTTTCTTAATATTTTAGCGGGATTTTCAGCAAGAAAACGGTTCCAATATTAACCTCACTCTTGACTTCTACTGTGGCATTGTATTTTTCAAGTAACATCTTCGAAATACTAAGTCCTAAGCCTGTGCCCCCAATTTGGCGATTTCTTGCTTCATCCACTCGATAAAAACGATCAAAGATAAACGGAATATTGTCTTGTGCTATTCCTATACCATTATCAGCAATTTCTAAACATGCATAATTTCCAGCAACAGAAATAGAAATTTGTATCTCAGGAATTTTTTCACAATAACGAATGGCATTCTCTATTATATTACGAACGATTTGACTTAGTGCATTTTCGGTGATAAATAACGGACCAATTTCACCATGTTTCGACAGCGATATTCGCGCTTGTGGATGAACAAGCTTTACCTCATCCATCACTGCTTCGATGACCACTAATGCATTGGCCTCACTTGTTTCATCTTTTTCCTCACGCCGTGCAAGTTCTAATAATTCCTCAATCATTTTGCGCATACGAGCAATTTCTGTTAAGGAGGTATTAATAGATTCCTCTAATATGGCAGGATCATGTTTGCCCCATCTTTTTAAAAGAGAAAGATGCCCTTCAATTGCTTGAATCGGCGTACGCAGCTCATGAGAAGCATCGGCGACAAATTGCTGCTGCTGGGTAAATGAGATTTGCAGCTCATTCATCATGGCATTGTACATCTTCAGTAAATCACCAATTTCGTCATGTGATGTATAGGTTAGCTGTATAGGCTCCTTAAATCCTTGATCCATCACGGTTTTCATGGATGCACGCAATTCGTGTAGTGGCTTCATTAAATAGTTCGCTAGATAATAGCCAATAGAGCCAGATAACACTAAGGCTCCTATCCCTGCAATCAGCATGGCTGTCAAGAGATAACGCATGAGAGATTGAAAACTAGTTAACGGATGAATCACTTGAATATAGCCTTGGAAAAAGCCCATCCGAATCGGTTCATTGATGACCAATACATCCTGCTTATCAATGGTCATCTCAAAAATTTCTTGCAACGAATTAAGTGGTGCAGCAGCAGAGGTATCATTAATTCGTAAAATATCCACCCCATCAGCATTAAATATTCGGACCGTTTCATCACGATCCGCAATCGATTTAAGCAAGCCTGTATTTTGCTGAATTTGCTGAATCGTAATTGTAGGACCCTGGGACTCTAAAAAAGAGATGATATCCTTACTTGTCCGATTGACTTTACTCTCCTCATCGTTTAATAACCATGTATGCAGAGAAAGATAGACGACTACACAAATAATCGTAAAGCTAATAAAGATGACACTGCTTGAGGTCAGCATCCATTTTTTTTGCAGGGACTGCTGACGTAAATAATTTCTTAACTTATTCATTCTCGCATCACATACCCAACACCGCGAACGGTTTCAATATAATCATTCATCGCCCCAGGGAGCTTTGTACGTAAATGTCTGATATAAACATCTACTACGTTGGTCTCGATATCCGTATCATAGCCCCAAACGGATGTTAAAATATGCTCTCGTGTACATACTCTATTTTTGTGCTCGATTAATAGTTTCAATAAGTCATATTCTGTCTTTGTTAGATCAAGTTTATTCCCCTGAACGAAAACTTCATAGGCAGCTACATCTATTTCAATATCACGTAGGCATAAAGATTCACTGCTTGTCTGCTCTGGCGTGACACGACGTAAAATCGTCCGTATCCTAGCCAGCAGCTCTTCTATCGCAAAAGGTTTGACGATATAGTCATCAGCCCCTGCATCGAGTCCTGCTACACGATCCATCACAGCATCTCGTGCCGTTAATAAAATGATTGGTACTTGTGATTGTGTTCGGATACGACGGCAAATCTCAATCCCATTAATACTTGGTAACATCACATCCAGTAAAAGTACATCAAAATTTTCCGATGTTGCCAAAGCCAATCCTTCTCGACCATCAAAGGCAGTTTTTACTTCATAGCCTTCGTGTTGTAATTCAAGTTCGACAAAGCGAGCGATATGCTTTTCATCTTCTACCAACAATATCTTCTTAGGCATCATATCACCTTCTATTCCAAAATAACGATGTAGGATTTTTATCCCTATACTGTTATAGCATAACATCAAATAAAAAGTCTGTCTCACAAGGAAAACCTTGTGGACAGACTTTTTAGTGTATATCTGAAATGGAGAGGTTGTTTTTCCCCGACTCTTTTGATTTATATAATGCTTGGTCAGCTAAATCCATTAGCTCATCCAATGTTCGAGCATGGTCTGGGTAATAGGCAATGCCAATTGAAGCAGTTGGTGTAAAAAGATTGTCCTCTATCATCCAGCCTTCTGCTAATTCATCACGAATCCGTCGAATAATATGCATAATTTGATGATGTCTTTTTTCCTGATCTCTTGTTAAGCCAGTTAAGATGACAATAAATTCATCGCCACCTATTCGAATAACCATATCATGGCTTCGAACTGTTTTGTTCAAGGAACTGCCGAATCGCTGAATAAACGCATCGCCCGTCTCATGGCCAAAGCGATCATTTACTTCTTTAAAATCATCACCATCTATATAGAGCATCGCCACACAGGTTTGATTTTCATTTGCTTCTGCTAGGATTTTAGGAAACTCCTTTTCTAAAAAACGCCGATTAGGTAGCTGTGTTAAAGCGTCGTGATAGGCTAAATACAGCAAATCATTTTCCCTTTCTTTGCGATGTGTAATTTCACGAGACACCATCATAATTTGAGAAACTTTTTCACGTTCAGGGTCGTGCACAACCGTGACATTTCCTTCTGTCCATATTGGTGTTCCATCTTTCGCCTTCAGTAAAAGTTCAAACTGTGAATCTGTTTGCCCTGTATAATTATTCAAGAATGTTTGCCATTCGCCTTTACTTTCTCGATCAATAATGTCACTGTAAAACTGTCCTTGTAGCTCTACATTTTCATAACCTAAATAAATACCATAGGACGGGGAAGCATAAATAATGATGCCATCCTCATTTGTAATCACAATTAAATCATTTGTATTTTCTGTGATGAGTCTGAAAGTACGTTCAATATTTTTTAATTCTGTGAACATTCTTTTCTTATCCGTAATATCATAGTTAATGGTTAAAATTTGTTCGATTTGACCAAACTCATCTTTTAATGGAACGATGGTAGTTTCTACCCAGTAATCTGCATGATATTTCGTTCGATAGCAAAGTTCTCCACGCCACATTCCCATCGTGTCCAGCTTATCTTCAATTATTTGAAAAAGGTCTTGCCCACGGAATCGTGGTTCAATCAATGCGTAGGGCTGACCGATTAACTCCTCCGCCGTGTAGCCAGAAGCCTGTAAAAACATCTCACTCACTTCGGTAATGTTACAATTATGATCTAATACAGCAATGGCTGTAGCTGAATTTAATGCAGATTTAAATACTTCTAGCCCGTGAGACTTCGAGCGTAATTCTGCTTTTTGTAAAGTAAATTGTGTAAAATCTTGCATGATAAGAAATATGGCAAAGGAATTATCATCCTGCATCACTGGTGATAGTGACAGTAAATACATGCGTTCCTGCTGGTCCAATGTATGCAATTTAATAAACTTCTCGCCAACGTTTTCCCCTCTTGCAGCTTTCTGCAAACAAATTTTTATTTGTTCAACTTCTTCCTTTGGAATAATCGGTAAATCCACAAACATTTTCTGTTTGACGGTTTCATTATCTAATTGAAAATCTTCCATAAAGCTTGAATTCACTTCGTATATCATTCCTTCAGCCGATAAAATGACTGTTGAGAAAAAGGCATGGTCAAACATGGACCGCATAAATAAAAATTTATCTTCAATACTGCGGTCATAAAGTATTTCCTTCGTGATGGCTAAAATATAGTCTTCGTTCTTATATTTCAACGGTCTGACGGATGTTTCATATTTACGAACCTCCGACTGAACATATGCATAATCTACATAGTCAACCTGTTTATGTTCTCTAATGGCCTCATGGTAATTTTTCTGAATGATCAAAAAATTACGCTTTGAGGTAACGGTCGAAATCATTTTACCAATCGCCTCATTCGATAACAGATCTTGAGCTGCTTGATTTAAGCGAATATATTGATAATCGTCCCCTACTTTTTTCACGAGAAAAACAAAATCCTTGCCAATAAATAATGAGTTAAAGAAATCTTCGCTTAAAATATACTCCATGCTGTCACCTCCAGAAAAGCCATTGCCATCATGATAGAAATGTTCGTATGTATGTGTTGTTAGATTAAAAATAATACTACTATTATAACATAAAAATAAAAAATTACCTTTCTAGAATCGTAAAAATTATATCCTTTTAAGGATAATATTTGATATATTACCTATTATAACAAGCCAACAATCCTACTAAAGATGTAGATAAATGATTAATATTAGTTAAAATTGATAGGTTAGTCTTAATGCTAAAAAACAACAATATTATGGATAATCACATTTCATTTATCAGAATTTACTGACTATTAAACTCAAATTTTGTTTTTTTACGAGCAAAATGATTGCATCAAGCAGTTTATATGTTATATTATATTTAAAAAACTAGCCTTTTTTCGGTATGGTCGAAATCAGTAAGACAGCGGGAGATTATGGAATATCATAGTTATAACGTCTAGTTCTTTGGGTTTTAATTCCAGTACGAATTTTAGTTTTCTTCTTTATGCTTCAACGGAATTGTTTTAACTACCCTAGTAAAGGAGGCGTTTCGTATGCTTAAACATCGAGACCTGCATGAATGTACAGAGCTTTATGAGCTATTATCACACCCTTCTGTATTCCCTTTTGTCCGTCAAAAAGCCACATCCGCTGATGAATATTGGTTTATGACAAAACAACTGATTGAAGAGGAAGCGAGAGGACTCGCTATCTCGAGGACCATAACTGATGATTGGGGTCAACCAATCGGCACCATTAGTATTCACGATGTGGAGGACGGTGCAGGCTTTCTAGGAACGTGGATTGGACTCCCTTACCAAGGTAAAGGTTATAATCAAAAAGCAAAAATGTTATTTTTGAACGAGTTATTTTTTGACTATAATTTTCATACGGTCTTTCTCCGTATACGTGTTGAAAATTTAAAATCACAGCGTGCTGCTTTAAAGCTTCCCTATGTGGTGAGTGCCAATGAAAGTCATCCAACATTATTAGCGCAGGTTAATAGCGGTGAGGCACAATTTAATTTATTTAAAATTCCAAAAGATTTATTCTACCTAACAACTGCACATCAAATGCAAGAAGGCGAAGAGCAAGCAATGTAGTGTGTATATATAAAAGAGAAGCTATAAGGTTTTGTCATTTCGACCTACCTCATAGCTTCTTTTCTTTTTTCAAATAGCACTTATTTCTTGTACCGTAAAATTAATGACGCCATTTCATCTGGTGTTTTTGGTTTTTGAGTTTTTGCCATTGTCTCCACCATTTCCACTTTACGCTCTGTTAGTGTATGAACAGACTTCATAAAAGATTCCTTCGTCAACTCGTCTTCCTGTAACACTTCTGCGTAACCTTGTTTTTTAAACAAGTTGGCATTTAAAATTTGATCTCCACGGCTTTTTTGCGCTGAGAGAGGCACTAATAGCATCGGCTTGTGAAGCGCTAAAAATTCAAAAATGGAGTTAGAGCCTGCTCGTGACACAATAAAGTCTGCAGCATGCAATAAATCAGGTAACTCAGTTGTCACATACTCAAATTGCTTGTAGCCTGGCATTGCCTCCAGTGCTTCATCATAATTCCCCTTCCCACATAAATGAATGATGTGAAATTGCTTGAGGAGCTCTGGTAAGTTTTTACGTAGTGCCTCATTTAAGACAACAGAGCCTAAACTCCCTCCCATAACAAGTAAAACAGGCTTTAAAGTAGAAAAGCCGCAGAAAGCTAGCCCCCTTGCTCTTTCTCCCTCAAATAACTCAGGACGAATAATGGAGCCTGTGCAAGTAGCCTTCTCTTGAGGTAAATGCTTCAGAGTTTCTTCAAAAATTGTGAATACATGTGAAGCAAAAGGTAAGGCTATTTTATTAGCAAGACCAGGTGTTACATCAGATTCATGGATGACGACTGGCACACCTGCTAATTTCGCTGCCATCACAACGGGTACAGAGACAAACCCTCCCTTTGAAAAGACAACCTGTGGCTTCACTTTTTTAATAATACGAAAAGCCTGCATCATTCCAGCAAGCACTTTAAATGGATCTGTAAAATTTTTCATGGAGAAATAACGACGCAATTTACCACTCGCAATGCCATAAAACGGAACATCGGGGAACGCCTCGCCAATTAATTCTTTTTCAATACCTTGCTCTGAGCCAATATAGTGGACATCATAACCAAGTTCTAGTAAAGACGGGAGTATCGCCTGATTTAACGATACATGGCCAGCTGTCCCACCACCGGTTAAAATGATTGTTTGTTGTTTCACACAAATTCTCCTATTCCTTAAAAACCATTGTAGTTAGCACTACTTTTTGTTTACAGTGTTCTATTTTACTATATGCTGACGAAAAGATATAGATGAAGCATGAAAATTTCAGCTTTTCTCTCTTTACATATGCTATACTTGTTCATTATGTTCATGAAGGAAGTAGAAAATATGTATCAAACATCCACAATTAAGGAAAAATACGTGCTACTCTTAAAAATGATTGTCCCTATTTTAGTGACACAGGTAGCTATTTATCTTATTTCATTTTTTGATATTTTAATGTCCAGTCGTTACGGGACGGTTGATTTAGCAGGTGTTTCGATTGGTTCCTCTATCTGGATGCCGATTTATACTGGACTTTCAGGTATACTCCTAGCTATTACGCCAATTGTCTCACAGCTTGTGGGAGCGAAAAAAGAGATGGATGCAAAAAAGGCAGTCCAGCAAGGCATTTATGTCGCCATATTGCTGGCGATCCTTATTTTTACAGGACTCTTCTTTGGCATTGATTGGATACTTAGTAAGATGAACTTAGAGTCTGCTGTACATAGCATTGCAAAAGGCTACATCTATGCGATGTGTGCGGGTCTTTTGCCACTTTTCTTATTTTTTGTTATGCGTTGCTTTATTGACGCCCTTGGTCAGACACGGGTCACGATGATCATTACCTTAATGACAACACCCATTAATATCGTGCTGAACTATATCTTTATTTTCGGCAAATTTGGTGCGCCTGAGCTTGGCGGCATCGGAGCTGGTGTAGCGACAGCAATAACGTACTGGCTAATATTCATGATTACAGTATGGATCATCGCTAAACGAGTACCGTTCGAACGATTCCGTCTGTTTCATGATTGGCCAAAGCTTGAATGGCTTCGATGGAAGGAAATTTTATTGATTGGGGTACCGATCGGTATTTCCCTATTTGCAGAAACAAGTATTTTTTCTGCTGTGACCATGATGATGAGTAATTTTAGCACAGAAATCATCGCAGCCCATCAGATTGCCATCAATTTCACTTCTCTGTTATACATGGTTCCGCTCAGTATTTCTATGGGTGTCACCATATTAGTAGGTTTTGAGATCGGCGCTGGTCGCATGCGAGATGCTCGTATGTATAGTTATCTATGTGTAGGCACAGCCATTTTATTTAGCTTTATATCAGCTTGCATCTTGTTTATTTTACGTGAACCTGTAGCACATATGTATACGACAGATCAGATGGTACTTGAGTATGCCGTACAATTTTTAGTCTACGCAGCCATTTTCCAGCTATCTGATGCAATACAAGCACCAGTACAAGGCGCATTGAGAGGCTATAAAGATGTTACGATCACGTTTATCATGGCCATTATATCTTATTGGGTGATTGGCTTGCCAGTTGGGTATACCCTTGCCACACATACGGATTTCGGCCCATTTGGCTATTGGATTGGCCTTGTGGCAGGTTTAACAATGGGCGCAATTACTCTTTTAATTCGTCTATTGGTTGTTCAAAAAAGAGTCACTGTTTAACAACAAAAAATCGCTTTTCTCTAACTTGAGAAAGGCGATTTTTTTAGCGTAAAACACCTGTACGAATGATTTTCACTTGAACAGACGGCACTAGCTGTAAGGATGCATAGACAGCATGCCAATCCTTCTGAAACATTTTGGGGTGATAGGCACGAATATATCGACCAATCCCCAACGTATCCGATTGCTGACTTTGAAGAATCCGCAAAACCTCCTCAAACTCTGCCTGCACATGATCTTGAATCGACTGCTGAACCTCCTTGAAAACGGGGTCTTTATATAAATGGTCATGTGCAAATTCCTCAATTTCTACCTCTATGAGATAATCCATGTCTATTCTTTTTAATTCCTCATTCACCGTCCATTGACGCTTGATATGAATAACATCAGCCGTGATTGGCATCGATTTTCCATCATGCTTCCACATATAGCTCATCCGCGCTTGTTTGCTAGGTTGATTCATTAAGAGAAGCATCGTGAGAGATTGTTTTGGTGTTAATATTGTACCCGTAAACGTTTGACCTGAGAACAAAGCGACACCTGCCGCAACAGCATGCTTTTTATCCTCACTTAACTGAATATACGGAAGTGCTATATCAATTGTCTGTTCAAATAGCATGGAGCCAACCGTCTGTAAATCTAATTTCGGAAAAATTGTATTTTCCTCTGTGCTTTCCATAAAACGTTCATAATAGCCTCCTGCCCCCCCTGCTAAATCCTTTGTTAGCTCTATAAACGGCTTGACATCCCCTTCTGTTACAGCAATTTTTATCGAAATCGGGTTTTGGGGATCACGAAAATAAATATCCAAAATATCATAAAGAGGCTCTCTTACCGTTTGGTCCGATACAAGGATGGTCGATAGCTCAGATAAATCAAGTGTTTGTTCTACTTTTAAATTGGCTTGATTCCGTACATCTCTTGGTGAAATGCCGTCCGCTTCAATCACTTCATTTTGCTGAGCTGCTGTATTCGGATAGGCATAATATCCCTTGTACGCCCCTATATATCCGTCCACCCCAACGAGCGTCACAACGGAAGCGTTTTTATAAAGTCGTTCATCCCAACAGCCAGCTAAAAGTAACATAGACAAGAGGAGCATAATCCCTTTACGATACACGTTTTCCCCTCCATTTATTCCAACAAATTATCATCATTGGTAGTAGAATCGTAAACACAATGAGTACGTAGTGTATAGAATTTTTGATAAACTCAATGCGCTGAAATTGCATGACAAATAGCGGCAGGATGGCTAAGAGAAGATGAAAAAAAACAATACTTCGTTTCGGATGCTTCCGTTTTTTTGACAAATAAAGCACACGAAGGGACAAACCGTAGATCATGACCGTAACAATGGACCAAGAAAGCCAAATATAGATGAAAAAAATATCCAGCCGTTTTACAAAATTCACTTCCTGTGATTTTAAAATATACATAATAGGCTCTGGTATTAGTTGAACCTCCTCCAAAGCAAAGAACATTTGTGTAAAGACAACCGAAATAAAATAAAAGATAAAAATGACAAGTTGATAAATCAATAAGGGCTTTCCCTTCACCTGTAAATCCTGTTTGAGAAATGGACGATAAAGGAGGTACATTTCAATCCCAAAAAAGGCATACATGCTATGAATCATGCCCGCCATGATTTGCCTAGTATTGTTCCACTCAACGGGAAAAAGATTACTCCACGTTAAATCTGGAATAGCCAGCATTAAAAAAATGACAAAGAGGAAAATGATAGGAATTAGCATGACACCAATATTGATGATGGTTTCTGGTCTAACTAAATTGGCATACAAAGATAGCCCTACAATCATCATGACAACAATCCATTCAGGTGTTCGGGGCAAGACCCATGAGGCCAGAACATACCCCATATAGGCAATTAATACAGCTGTTATTAATAACCAATAGATCAGATAGACCCAGCGAAAGAACCCATTTAAAAAGAAAAATTGATAATAGCGTTCAAAAAATAACAGCAAGCCGTAATGGAAGATGCTAGCAAGGAAGAAGACATACCATGCACTATGTTGACTGTATATGATTAACGGTGTTTGAAAGGCAATGTAGACAACACCTGTCTGAATGATAAAGAGTAGTAAAAAAAATTGTGCCTTTGATAGAGAAAAATTCATGGTGTATCCTCATTTTTTCCCTTTTCATCCTTCGGTGGTTGAAAGGAAGTAACTTGGACTGTCGGTCTAATAAATGGCCAGCGTAAAAAAATTTTATAAACAGCTTTCGGTTGAAATGGTACGATAGGTGAAAAATACGGCTGTTTCAATGACGTTAAACTAATTAAATGAATTAATAGGATGACAACTCCTACCACAATGCCTAAAAACCCAAATAATGAGGCAAGTAGCATAAACGGAAAACGGATCATGCGAATCGTGCTATTCAATTCAACGGACGGGACAACATAGCTTGAAATGGCCGTTAAGGCGACAACAATGACCATTAAGTTCGACACGAGTCCCGCACTTACAATGGCATCTCCTATCACTAATCCCCCTACGATCCCAATCGTTTGCCCTACTGATTGTGGTAACCGAATACTTGATTCTCGAATGAGCTCCATAATAATCTCAAGTATCAGTGCTTCAATTAACGGTCGATAAGGTATATCATTAACATCATTTTTTACTTGATTACTTAATTCTAAGGGTAATACCTCAAAGTGAAAGCTAATCACAGCAATATAAAATGCTGGTAAAAAAACCGCCGTTACAAACGACAGCAAACGCACTATTTTATAAAAAGAGCCAACCACTACCCGACTATTATAGTCATCAGGTGTTTGATAGAAAGAGAAAAATGTCACAGGGCCAATCAAGGCAGACGGCGAAATATTGGTCATGACCACAACTTTACCCTCCACTAAGTGGGCTACCACACGATCTGGATGCTCTGTATTTAACAATTGTGGAAATGGCGATAACACGGAATCCTCTAGTGCATCACTTAACTGGCCAATACTATAAAAATAGTCGATTTTAATGTCCGCAATCCGCTTTTCCATCTCTTGTAAGGTTTCAGGCTGTATAACCCCATCCATATAGAGATAATAAGCTTTAGTGTTAGTTTGTTGTCCAATTGTAAAAGATTTGACCACAAGAGCGGGATTATTCACTCGCTTTCGTATCAATGTTAAATTGGTATCCGCCCGCTCCACAAGACCCTCATGGGAGCCTCGCAGAATATGTTCATTGTTTGGCTCCTCAAGATTACGACGAACTTCATTGGTAATCGCTAACGTCAGCATTTTTCCCGTATCAGGCAAAATCACGAGCGTTTCACCTTGGCAAACCCGTTCAATCGCTTGCGGTAGCGCAAAATTATCGAGTGTTGTAAGTAGGGTTTCACTCCAAAAAGGTTTTTCTGTATCTAAACGTGCATAAATTGTATCCAGTATTTTTTGTACTTCCTTCGCATCAACAAGAGAAGCGTAAAAGCATAAAATAGCCGTGTCCCCTTCATGCCAATCTATTTGTCTGACGGTCAAATCCGAGGAATGGTAGAATGCTTTTTGTAGGCTTTTGATCATATACTCCACTTTATCCATAAAACGCCTCCTCTACTGGAGAGTATAAGCATTTTTCGTGTATTTCAAACGCTTAGTTCGTGTGATTCCACGCCATGAAAAAAAGATGCCCTCTAGAACATTTGGGCATCTTCATGATCAGCTATTTTTTAAAATAAGCTTCAATATCCTCATACATAAAGGGCGTTCCCTCTATTTTTTCATGGTGATTATGCAAGGCTGTCATTCGATTGATGATCGGGGCTAATTTTCCTTCATCCTCCTGCGTCAAATTAAAGGCGACGCCATAAGAATAGATTTGGTATTTTTCTTCTAAGGTCCATCTAAAAGTACCCTCTAGGTTAAATGATTGATTCATTAAAATAAAGCTAAATTTAAATTTCATCGTTTGATTAACGGGTAGCTTCAAAGAAGAGCGAATCTTCATGCCGCCTAAGCTAATATTTTCAATGATGATAGGTGTATGACCGATATTAATTTTTTGCTCATTCATTTCGATAATTGTCATGAAGCCCTTCACATAGGCCGGGAATTGAAAACGATAATATTTGCGTCGTTCCACCACAGGTTTTATATGAACAATGGCTTTTTGTGGTGTTAAAATGCCTTGTGCCAGCATTTTTTCAAAGGCTTTCGCGGGAACAGCCTTCGTATAAATACTACCTTGCAAATAATCACATTGTTGCTGCTTTAAAAAGATAAATTGCTCGTAACTTTCAACTCCTTTTGCCACAACCTGAATACCAAGCATTTTGGCTAAATAAATCGTTGCTGAAATGAGTCCATTTTCAATCGGACGATCATGACGAATTTCACGGATAAACGCTTCATAGATATGGAGTGTCGTTGGTTGGAATGTTCGCAATGATTCTAAGGAAGAGTAGCCTGTTCCAAAATCACCAATAGCAATTTTAACACCGATGTCTTGTAATTCTTTAAGAACGGTCATCACACTTGTACTATTTTTTAAGATGGTACTTTCGCTAATCTCGAACTGTATATAGTGAGCGTCAATTGAATTTACCTGTAATTGCTCTTGGACAAACTGAATAAAGCCCTTTTTCATCAGACGGATTGGCGATATCTTAATACTAATTGTTCGCAGCACATGCCCTTGCTGCTTCCAGTGCTGTAACAACGCACATGCTTTTTTAATCACCCAATCTGTAATGATGTGAATCATATGGTTTTCTTCCGCTAATGGAATAAATTCACCAGGTGACACAAGGCCCCATTCTTTATGATGCCAACGAATTAACGCTTCTGCACCGTTGATAACCCCCTTTTGCGGCTCCACCATTGGTTGGAAATATAATTCGAATTCCTCATTTAACATGGCTTGTCGCATATCTCGGTCTAACACATACTGTTTATAGGAAGTAATATCCTCTGTAAAGGCATAAATATGAAAACGATTCCTTCCCTGCTGTTGCGCATAGCATAAAGCTGAATATGCATTTTCTAATAAAATGTTTCTCGTTAAGCCCTCCTCTGGGTAAAAAGCAATACCAATACTAGCAGATAGGTGCAAGTGATAGTCTTTTATCGAAAAAGGTGTATCAAAGGTTTTCAGTACACGGCTAGCCAGCGCGTAAATATGTTGCTTGCTCACATATTTTTTCATGACAATGATAAAATGCTGATTGTCTAAACGTGCCATGTAACTGTGATCATCTGTTAGTGTTGAAAAGTAGTTGGTCACCGTGCGCAGAAGCTCATCACCGATTTTCGTACCTAGCGCATTATTTAAGATATGAAAGCGGTTAATCGAAATATATAATAGTGCGAAGGGTTCGCCAGCTAAGCATAAGGTATCAACTTTATCATGTAAGCTCAAGCGATTTGGTAAACCTGTCAATTCATCATAATACACTAAATAATTAAGCTTCTTTTCTCGTTCAATCTCCTTTGTCATATCAGTTACTAAGCCGAAAATATGGTTGACCTCCCCTTGCTGATCTAGTCTCGGCACAATTTGCTCCAGCAACCACTTTATCTGATTCTCCCCCGTTCGGATACGATAAATCACTTGATAGCTTTTGCCTGAAGCGAGATGATCAGTATACGCTAATACCTCCTCACGATGTGCAGGATGAATCATATTAATCCATACTTCTGAGTCATCATAAAGCTTAGCTAATGGAATACCAAGAATTCCTTCCAACCCTTTAGAGGCGAACAGCATATTGCCACGAATGGAATCTCGCATCCAAATCCCTGCATCTAAATTGTCAAAGATAGAATGATAGTTGGCTAATGTATCATTTAGTGTTTTCTCAAGTAGTTTGAAAGCCGTTTCGTCTTTGACAACCCCAATCATCTTAAAGGGCTTGTCATCCTTCCATATGACTTCGGCAGCTGCCTGTAGAAAACGCAGTTCATTGGTTTTACCGTGATAAATTCGGAAATCACTGTCAAAATTAGTCCCTTTTCGAGCATGATTAAATGCATCATATGTCCTTTCATAATCATCTGGATGAATGAACTGGAAAACGTGCTCAATACCATCGTTATCTGAACGTGCAAAGCCAAAAATATGATAAAAGTTATCTGAGCAAAACAGTTTGTCATGCTGAATAAAGTACTCCCAGCTCCCAACTGCCGCAATATGCTGGGCGTAATTTAAATGCTTCTCATGTAGCATTAACTGATGCTTCATGGCTGAATACGTGGACATATCTTCAATGATTAAATGGAGCCCCTCCGCCTGATTGTCGTCATTTTTGATTGGTATAAACGTCAGTACGAGGCTTAGGTTTTGTCCTTGATGCTGTAGTCTTTCAATATCAATCTTGACCGACTTTCCTCGTAATGTTCGATTGAACGCTCTTTTTAATCGTTTATAATCTACATCAGTCAGAATTTTCTTGAAATCTTCCGCATGACTAGGTCGATATTGTAATAGCTCATAGAGTGCTTCTTGATTGACGTAAATAATTTCGCCATCTGCCGCAAACACAATCATCATATCGGGGTGATACTTGGCAAAGGACATGGCATATGAAAATAAACGATGGTCTTGAGCTGTTGCCAGCGCAAACGTATGCGGTCTTTCTTCTTTTGTAAAAAACTGCTTTAATAGATTCGGCTTTTTCATCCATCTCACCTCTCCCTACTTTTTACCCACTACTTATTTATCAATTCCCCCAAAATACAGTTTAAAAACTACTATTTATAAAAGAGAAAGAAAAGTTTCATCGACCGTTTTTCGCTGGAGAAGCACTCTTTTTTATTAGGGGATGCCCCTATCCAATTTTTCTTAAGGTACTACGATTAATTCCATATCCAATAGCCAGCGATCAATGGCTTGCTTTGGATAATAGACTTTGTCCCCTACCTTTACATGAGGGATTTCGCTTATGTAACTATTTGATCCATCTTGCACTTCTGTTAATTTTAGCACTTCCACTACACTGATTCCTAAATAATCAGCCGCCTCTTGCTGTGACAATAGCTGGTGTTGCACGGATTCCTTTGGCTGCTCTTTTAAACTAGTGGCGATGAGCCAGCTTCCTATTAAAAACGACACGGCTAATGAGAAAATCGCCATTGCTATGCTATATTGTTTCAATTCTATCCTCCCTTTCTCATCAAATTTTACCATTAATTCAATAAAAAAAGATGCTCTATAAGCCTTTATAGACTTATAGAGCATCTTTCTATTAATAAATGATTATTTTTGGATAAATTGTTGTGTCCAGTAGTTACCTGATTTCACATAACCTACACCGATGTGCGTAAATTTACCGTTTAAAATGTTCGCACGGTGTCCTGGTGAGTCCATCCACGCTTGTACTACTTCTTGTGGTGAACGTTGACCTTGAGCAATGTTTTCACCTGCAGCTTTATAAGCGATGCCTAAAGCTTTCATACGATCAAATGGTGAACCAAATGTTGGGCTCGTATGTGAGAAATATTTATTTGTTTGCATATCTTGTGATTTTTCACGAGCTGCAGCCATTAATTTCGCATCTGTTTGAAGTGGTGATAAACCAGCTTTTGTACGCTCAGCGTTTGTTAATTTTACTACTTCTTGTTCAAATGCGTCCACATCTGAAGTTGTTGTTGATGGTGTTGAAGTAGTTGGTGGTGTTGCTGGCTTTTCATTTTGTGATGATTGATTATTATTTGGCTTTGTTGGTGTTGTATTATTTGTTGTTGGCGTCTCATTAGATGGTGTAGATGCCTGTGGAAGTTTAATCGTCCACTTATGATTATTGTTTGACCATTTATAATAATAAACATTACAGTTTGTTGATTGCTGTACGGAATTCCCCTCTGTTGTATTTGCAGCAGCAGAAGCTATTTGAATTGGAGCTGCTAAAAGAAATGTTGCACAAATTGCAGTTAGTGTTTTTTTCATGTTTGCAATTCCTCCTTCTCTGCCACTAATCGTAAGGGATGATTTTCATTAAAATCTTACCAACATCTGCTAACTACGCCAACGAAGAAGAAAATGCGCGAAAAACCACGTTTTTTTCGCGTTATTTTTTAGCAGGTTTCACCAATCTATGAAATACTTACGTTTGAAAGAGGGTTGACACCCCTCCTAAACTCGTAAATATTTTAGAAAATAAACAGCTGATATGAATAAAAAATGTATGTTTTATACACTCATTTTTTAATCGCCTTTCTTCATTACTTTCAATGCATCACCCTAGAGATGGCTAGTGTCGTAGCCTCATGTCAGCCTAATATTACAATTGTGTTACAAGAGCGTTACATTTCATTTACATAAAAATAAAACAACCTGTGTAAAGCTACACAGGTTGTTCACGTGCAGAAATTCACTGGTTGTTTTATTCTTCAATTCGCCCCAATAATAGGTAAAGCACTAACATTCTCTCCAATAATAACAAGTTTTGCTGGCATTTTCAGATATTCTGGGAGCCATTGCACCATTCCATAAGCATATTGGAACAACATTGGGTTTTTGATGCCCTTAATTGGTACATAGCCTTTCATACGATAAATCGTTTCAGGTAATGCACGCACCCAATCTTCAAACTGCTCCTGTGTAAATTCCTGATCTGTAAAATCTACTAAGCGAGAGCCCAGCTGCATAGAGGCTATTGGCGCTTTAACTATATCTGCTTTATCGACCTGTGTTGTTGCCTTCAGCCCCTCTAATAAGCTGAGTGGTACGCGTCCATTTGTCGTTTGCAATATAAAGGCATGAGGGTTCAGGCCCTGCAGTTCATAGACGACCTGACCTTGCTCTGCCTCTGTTAATAAGTCTGTTTTATTTGCTAACAATAGATGTGCATGGCGAATTTGCTCCAGAAATAAAGAGCGCACTTGTGGTGTTAATGTATTACGTTGTAGCCAGAGCTTAGAATCCGCCACCGTGATAATGCCTTTCACATTGAGCTGATCTGCAAAAAGCGGTGAAAAAACGGCATCCAAAGCTTCTACAGGATGTGCTGCACCTGTTGTCTCGATAATGAGCACATCAAAATCACTATCTAATAGAAGAGATTGAATTTGTGCCTCTGTTTTTTCAGCACCCGAACAGCAAATACAGCCCTCTAGCATCTCCTTTAGCGGGATATCCTTTTCCACTGCCTGCGAGTCAAATGGCAGCTTCCCGAGCTCATTCATAATAACAGCAGGCTTTAATTTCTTTTCTTTTAGCTGGCGAATGACATCTGTCAGCATGGATGTTTTGCCACTCCCTAAAAAGCCACTAAATAGGTACACATCTTTCATAGTAGTTCCTCCCATCAAAAAAGCTGTCGCAGATGCCGTGAAAGACAACTGTTGCGACAGCTACATTGTTAGTTTGTTGTTTCCTCTGTTTTTTCGGCTGTTCCTACAAGAAGCTCTTTCGCTTTTAGTAACTGAGGATCATCGGCTTTCATTTTTGCACGTAACGCATCCATTAAAGCATACGTTGTATTACCTGTTAGAATGCCTGTTTCTTCAAGGTTGTTCGCTGCTTGTAGTTTTTCTACTGCCTGTGCGGTATTGTCATCAAAGATCCCATCTACTTCACCAGGCTCATACCCTAGCACCTGAAGCATCTCCTCTGCTGCTTTCACAGAGTCAGATTGTAGGCCTGTCTTCATTTCTAAAGAGGCATTCAAGTATGGTAAAGAGGCATAGGATGGATACGCAACTTTGACATCAGGCTCAATTCCTTTTTCATTAATCCAGTTGCCCTTCGGTGTTAACCATTTACCTGTCGTAAATTTCAAATTAGAGCCGTCTTTTAACGGTGTAACATTTTGGACAGTTCCTTTACCGAATGATGTTTCACCAACAACTTTAGCACCAACTGACTCTTTTAATGCTCCTGCCAAAATCTCAGAGGCTGAAGCACTGCCACTATCAACTAGTACCGTAATCGGTAGGTTATATTTTTTACCTGCAATGGCATTTGTAATTTGAGGCTCCGCATCTTTTTCTTGTACCTGAACAATCGCCTTTCCTTCTGGTACAAAGAAATTAGAGATATCGACTGCAGCCTTTAGGTAGCCACCAGGATTTTGACGTAAATCTAAGACAATGCCCTTCATTCCTTTGCCTTCATACTCAGTAAGGATTTTTTCAAGCTCTTGGGCAGTTTGTTCACTAAATGATGTTACTTGAATATGGGCAATATTGCCATCCAGCATTTCACCATAAACGGTTTCGACTGGGATGTCATCACGAACAATCGTCATTTGAATAGGTTCCGTATTTTCGCCACGTTTTACCGTTAATTTTACGGGTGTTCCTTTTTCGCCACGAATCAGTGCAACTGCCTCTGTTGCACTTAAGCCCTGAATACTTTTCCCATCAACTGTTAAGATAATATCTTTTGGTAATAAGCCTGCCTTTTCAGCAGGAGAATTTTTGATAGGTGACACAACTGTAATATAACCATTACGTTCTTGGATTTCTGCACCAATTCCTTGGAAGCTTGAAGATAGGCCAGAATTAAATTGATCCGCTTCTTCCTTTACCATGAAATCGGAATAAGGATCGCCTAATGCATCAAACATACCATTGATCGCACCATCGACCACTTTTTCATCGTCAATATCTTGGTAATAGTTATTTTTCAGTAAATCAAATGCTTCATATAATTTTGTAAATTCCTCTCGTTCAATCGGAACTTTCACTTCTACTACTTTCTTATCACCAAAGGTTAACGCAAAAATCGTTAAACCTGCCGTAATAAGAATTGTAAAGAACATTAGCATGATAAATTTAAACGGTTTCAGTTGTATAAATTGTCCTGCCGGCTTTATTTCAGCTGGAGTCGGCTCCTGCTGCTGTTCTGTACTTTCTTTTTTCTGTTCATCCATCTTGATTGTCACCACTCTCATTTACACTAACTTGTTGTCACACTACTACCATCTTAACAGGTTATCCAGAAGACGAAAAGAAAAAGACTGTCAAAATTTCATGACAGACCTTGTCCGATCATGCTTCATTCTAACTAGCATTCCAGCACCTATTCAGCCATCATACTACTAAGTTTAGGCATATTATGGTACTGCCTTTTAATTTTACTCATTTCCTAGTAGCAGTCAACAAAAAACTCAAAGAATCATAGAAATGCTATAAGAATATAACGTGCCAGTATCCAAAAAAGTTGCATCCTATCAGGAATTATTCATGAGTTTTTGCAGTTTTTTATATACGGAATGCACGGTTAATCGATGAAAGGCAATCAATTGACCTTTATAAACCACTGAAAAAATACCATATGGTGTCGGTGATTTCTCCATCAGATCTTCTCTCGTTTGAAGATCCACCAGCACTGGCTGCAATCCTAATTTTTCGGCAGCTAATTGAATATTTTCCGTGGCGACGTCTACATATGGACATTGAAAGGAACGTAAAATCGTTAAATGAGGAAATCTCGTTAATCGTTCCTGCCAATTATCAGGAAAGTATGGCCGTTCAACGCTTTCATGAAATGGAAAGGCCCATAATTCAAAATCATTGAGTGCTGTTGCCATATGTTGAAACTGGTGCTGTAAAAATAAATCCTTGCTTGGCGTCCAGGAAGTTTGGTCATTCGTAATGACCACCACTCCCTTTTTTCCACGTTCCTTGGCATCCTTTAAGCATCTCTTCAGTAATTGTGTACCATAGCCCTTGCCCACTGCACTTACCCATAAACAGTGAATCACCACATAGCCATCTGCATGTACAACTCTTGAAGAGTATTCCGCGTCCGTATATTCTATAAAACCTACTTGTTTTTGATTTTCAAGTACTTGTATGTAATGTAAGCCCTTTTCAAATTGTTGATTAAGCCATTTGTTTTTGTTCTGGTAGCCCTCTGTTTTCTTCTTGCTTCGTAAACAAAAGCTGCCCTTCCCCTCTAACAGCTCACTATTCATTTCAATCAGCTCTATATGTTGTGTCAATGCTAGTCCCCCCATCCGTTGATTGTACTAATTTTACCATTTTTAGTGAATCATTCAACGATCATAGTAATCGCCTTTTCACTTGTTGTCGCATATGATGCAAGTAATGACAAATGTAAGGAGGAAGAATAATGGGGAGAAATAATAAACCGACCCAAGGCAATGAATCCATAGAAATTTATGCGGCTAAGCTATCCTATATTGGCACAGCCATTTCAACATTAGGGGATGGTTTACAAACCATTGCAGCGGGACTCGCATTAGAAGCGCTCCAAAACGCGAACAATGATTCTTCTCAAACGAATAATGGCAATGGAAATGGGCATCAAACAGTTAAAATAGATAATATGCAGAAACAAATTGATTATTTAATTGCTGAGCTTAAACACATCAAAAAAATGTTTAAATAACCTTTACATAAAGAAAAGTGTTGAAGACGTTTCTGCTTCAACACTACTGTTTTTTTTCCATTTTCTTATGTGTCCTTTGGATTTCCAATAATTCAGAAACCGTCACAAACTGATAGCCCTGTTTTTCAAGCTCCGGTATGATTTGTTCCATTGCCTGAACCGTTTGTGCTCGATTTCCCCCACCGTCATGAAATAGGACAATATTGCCTGCTTTCACACCTTTTAAAACGGTATTCACGATGCGCTGAACACCAGGGCTTTTCCAGTCAAGCGTATCTAAATGCCAAGACCACATCACAACCTTATAGCCTTTTTTGGCAATTGCATCAATCATCGCATCGGTATATTGTCCTTCAACTGGTCTAAATAATGTTGGCTGATAGCCTGTGACCCCTGCAATCACTTCATCTGTTTGCTGTATTTCTTTCATTAAATTGGTAACATTTGTTCTTAAAGGGTGTGTATAGGTATGATTGGCCAATTCATGTCCTTCTTCATACATTCTTGTAATCAGTTCAGGATTTTTCTCGGCATTTTGACCGACAATAAAAAAGGTTGCTTTTGCATTATATTTTTCCAATACATCAAGGATATCCGCTGTATATTTGCGATGTGGTCCATCATCAAAAGTTAGGGCAATGATCTTTTCATCTGTCTGAATTTCCCAAAGAATTTGACCTGCTTCCTCATAAAACTTTCTTCCTTTATTTTCAGAAGAACTCACTTTTACATAAAAAAGCGACACCGTGATTAGACTAAGTGGTAGTAAAAGCAATAAAAACTTTTTCACATTTTCACGTCCCCAAATAATTATTTTCGTACTTTATTATTTGAGGATTTCCTAAAAAAATGCTTATGTTTCGCATCCATTCATTAAAATTTGATGGTGGATATGATGTGCCAGATGGTGCATATACTCCTCTATCAACCATCCCAATGTCCTTTGTTGTTGATTCATCACACATGGCTGGGCCAATGTCTCTTCATCGAGGTGTTCCAGTACATACATGATTTTTTTGTTGATGCTTGTCCACAACATTAAAATATCTTCTATTGGTAATTCCTGATAGCCCTGTAACGCGACCCATTGTACTTGGTCGTATGTAGTTACTACATAGGGTGAAGCTTCATTCTGAACTTGAAGAAATCGTTCAAGATTGACAATAGCCGAATCACATAAATGACCGATTACTTCTTTTTTGGACCATTTTTTTGGAGCAGGTCGTTGTGTTATTTCCGCTTCTGTCATCACACGAAATACTTCTGGTACTTTTATAAGCCAATAATGTAATTGTTCAACTGTCTTTTGCACGAAGGTCACTCCCTTCTGAAACAATTGTTACGTAATAATCTAATAATGCAATCACTGCCTGCACTCGCTTATGTTCGATTTCAATTTTAAAGGAAATCCATATAATGGCGACATTAAAACTCAAGACGGCTAATGCAACAATTTGGACAAGCGACATGCCGTTCATGAGTTTGCTATTCATGGTTGTAGCAAGCAATGTAAACACGGATAAAATAACACCACTCATAGTAATAAACATGGGCTTCATGCGTATTATCTCATTTGCCTGTACCTTTAACAGATGGACAATCAATCGAAGCTCTTGCCTTGTATATTGTTGTTGAAGGATAACAAAATAGGACTGATATACATCCTTATCAAGCTTTTTATGCAATATATTTTTATGCATCTTTTGCACAAATTGATCACAGAAATCGTGCGCCAACGCTTGCTCTGGCTGTAGCTGTTCTTCTTTATGTTCTATAAAAGCGACCCTCAAACCTCCTCACCCTCTCATATTAAAACTTTCACTCCATTTACTATATGAAGGAAAGAGAGCCGTGTAGTACGAATTGAAACAAAGTCGTTTATTTTTGAGTGTCTTTTTGCCGCGCTCTACTTAATCCAAAAATAGCTGTTGCGAAAACAAAAACTACCGTACAAAGCCACATTGTCAACCCATTCCAAGCGCCTTTAGCAATCGTAATATTCGCTAATAGCGCTATTTGCATGATACAAACGGCGATATAAAGCATAAATGTGTAATTCAACTGAGAATCTCCATTTTCTAAGATCCAAAAGCGAAAACAAGATCCGTCTCGCAAACTATTTCTCCATCTACCATTGCAATCCCTCTGCCTTTCCCAACAGCGCCCTTCACACGTGTAATCTCCACTTCTAGATGTAGCTGATCACCAGGCTTTACTTGCTTTTTAAAGCGACAATGATCGATTCCTGCCAATAAACCTAATCTTCCCTCATTCCCAGCCTTTGTCAGCATAATCACTGCACTAACCTGTGCTAATGCTTCAACAATTAGTACACCTGGCATCACAGGATACTGTGGAAAATGACCTTTAAAAAACTCTTCATTAATCGTTACATTTTTCAACCCCACTGCGCGCTTGCCCTCTTCTAACTCCACAATACGGTCTACCAAAAGAAATGGATATCGGTGTGGCAAAATAGCTTGTAATTGTTGACTTGTTAACATATGAATTCCTCCAATGTATTTTTATAATCTTATTCTAACACTAAATATTAGTACTAGGTAATAAAATTTTATTAGTATTATCCATTAGTTTTCTGAATTATTTTTCATTATTTTTTCAATATTTCTTTATCGACAGCCACACAATAGCTAGAATATAATATTCCATGCATTCACCCTAGAATGATTAGTTTATTAGAATAGGATGGTTTCGCATGTTATCTTTTATCGCAATAGTTCTTTTATTATTTTTAATTCCAGGTCCTGCAGTTATTATTACCATTACGCAAACATTAAAAAGCGGAAAAAAGAATGGTATTTATACAGCTTTAGGTATTGGTCTTGGTGACTTGGTTCATACATTAGCGGCTGTTTTAGGTCTCTCTGCTATTCTAATGAAATCGGCCACTGCCTTTGAAGTGGTGAAATATATTGGTGTGGCATACCTTGTGTACTTAGGCATTCAGATGCTCCTCACAAAGCCAAAGAAAATTGAGCAACCGACTGTCGAACAAAGTCCTGCTAGTACTTCATTCCGTCAAGGCTTTTTAGCAGAAATCCTCAATCCAAAGACGGCACTGTTTTTCCTAGCCTTCCTACCGCAATTTGTTCAGCATAACGAGCAATCTGTCACAAGCCAATTGCTAACGCTCGGTATAACCTTTGTCGTGATGAGTGCTTTATATACAATCCTACTCGCAGTTATTACAAGCTTCATTGGCGAAAAAATCTTTACAAAAACAAGCGGTAGCTCACGCTGGCTCGAAAAGACAGTTGGCTTCGTTTATATCGGTCTCGGTGTCCGTTTAGCATTACAGACACAAAGCAGATAATTTGGAGAAGAACACAAAAAGTGTTCTTCTTTTTTTGCAGGAAAATGGAGGATTATAGCCAATAATATTAAAAAGGAGGGTTCCATTTGAATCAACGTCAAGAAAATTTATTTCAGCAGCTAGCCAATTATCGTGGCGAGCTGCTTCACTTACTCGAGCATGTGTCAGAAGAAAAAGCGAATATCATTCCAGCTGGATTTCATAATAATATTCGCTGGAATATGGGTCATGTTTATCTCGATCAATATTTATGGATAGAGGCATTAACAAAAGTAAAGGATGCAGATTTAGAAGCTTTCAAGAAATGGTTTGGCTTTGGGACATCACCAAAGCATTTTGACGACGAAACGCCGTCTTTTGAGGTGTTAAAATTGTATTTGGCTCAGCAGCCTGAACAATTAAAGGAACAGTATGGTCATCGATTATCAGAGGAATTCCCTCCTATTGACATGGGTATGCAAACCATTGAACAAGTACTGTTACGCACCATCTTTCATGAAGGGATGCATTTACAAGCAATTTTAACCATTCATCGATGCCTAAACGAAGCAACAGACCGAGTTTGATACTGGGTCTGTTGCTTGCTTGTTTATTGATAGTTTTCAAGATAGTTTCCTTTTTCAAAAATTTCTTTCGGACTTAAAGCAGTCCACTCCTCTATCGATACATTTGGATGCAAATCAAGATAGGATTTTACCATTTTATATCCCTCACTATACCCATATTGATAGGGTAAACCATTTCCACCTCTAATTATATCTAATGCACGATGCAGATCAGGCTTATCCAAATCTGCTGCAACATCTGCCCAGTAGACTTTGTTGTCATCTAAATCAACTCGCGTAAAGTTCAAATCAGGATAAACTAATTTTTCAAACATCACAGCCCTTCCTTCAAATATGAGATGGTCTAGCACCTTATTTTCACCACGTGGACGTTTTTCAGCTGCAACGCTATGATGATATTCATGAGCGATAATGGCCCTGATAGATTCATCAGTATAATATTTATTATAGAGTGCTGTTATTTTACCTGCACCAATCGTTACCATATTCGCGTTAACGTCTGTGGCTGGAAACACACATACCGTTGTTTCATTATTAGTTGGAAGAAATTCAGAAGATTTGAATAGACCCTCTTTGATACTCTTTTCAGTTGCTTCCCTATCAATTTTTTCGCTTAATAATTGATTTTCTTTCAATTGTTTGGGTGTGATATTCAACACCGTCTCAGCCATATTTATATATTCACCATTCTCAAAACAGGCACTATAAACAGGATCAATGACCTCTTTTCGATAGACATCCAATGGTGAACGATCTGGGTCCTTTTCTACCTTTTCCGTATAGTTTTGAAAAAGCTCATAAGCATGAACTATTTTATATGGTTGCTTCGTTTCTGGATGTTCGAATGAAACCGTGATATTATCTACATCCCGTTTTTCATGGGAAGGCTTTTCTGTTTGTGCACAGGCACTAAGTATGAAGCATAACATCATTAATACAACAAAACCCTTTACATAATTCATCCTTTTCATCCGTCCTTTTCATCAGGTAATAATTTAACCATGCTAACGTTCGTCAACGATATGCCTTGTCGCTCGACTGTTTGTGTTTGCATGATTTGGTACCCTTTCCGTTCAAAAAATGGTCTCGCTGTAAGACTAGCATCCGTGTAAATATGGGTAAGACCAAGCTTTTTTGCGTCTGCTTCTAGTAAATCTACGATGGCTGATGCAATCCCCTGTCCTTGAAAATCCTTATGGACATAAAGTCGATCTAAATAGCCCTCCATTGTCATATCCCCAAAGCCAACAATTTGATGATGCTTCCGTGCGACATAGGTCTTATTATGTCTTAAAGTCTTTTGCCAAGTCGCTACTTTAACTGGCTGTATTGCTAACGGTGCCCAAGCCTCCAATTGGGCCTGTGAATAATCTTTTGAGTTTACACTATGTACGGTTTCGTAAAATAATTGCAGAATTTCTTCTAAATCATCGTCATGATAGTTTGTAAAATGAAGCATCTATACACCCCTTTTCTCGCAATCTATTATACCAATGATAGGATATTTATGTAAAATTATAGCAAGCTTATAGATCCCTATAATCTATAAGCTTTTGTTTTACTGTTTCGGTGTATTGGCTGTTAGCGGGTTTGCATTGGCGACTAATTGTACAGGCGTCGTTGTTTGTTGAAAGCTATCCTTTTGTCCTTGATTCGATTTCCCGTAGCCTTTCATCACAGCAAATAATGCTGCACCAACAATGCCCCATGTCAAAAACTTCATTTAAAAAACCTCCTTTCAGCATTAGTATTCGAGAACAAATACAGATTATACGCTGTCAAAAAGTTGCTATTAGCGATGGTGACTTTGTGTCATTATGCATCTAATAATTAAAACGTTTATCGAATTCAGTGAAAAAATAGTAAGATTTTTATTATATACTAAAGAATATTATGGTAAAATTTCGAGGTGGTAAGTGTTTTAAGTAAAGGAGGTTTATTACCATGAAGAAAATTTTTACAGGGCTATGTCTAACAACGATGCTGTGGATGGCAACACCCGCGGAAGCTGCAACAACACAAATCAAAATCGACGATGTTGTGGTAAAATCTGATACAGCACCCGAGCAAAAAAACAATCGAACAATGGTGCCATTACGAGTGATCAGCGAAAATCTTGGTGCACAAGTTCATTGGCAGGATTCACAAATCACCCTTGCAATGGATCAAACAACCATTAAATTGAATCTTAATAACCGAACAGTCATTAAAAATGGTGAAAAAGAACAATTGGATGTACAACCATACATGAAAAACAATCGCACCTATGTACCAATCCGCTTTATTGCTGAAACATTTGGCAGTCAAGTGTATTACAATCAAGGCACAGTAAATATTACGACTGAACCATTGCTAATCGAAGATGAAAAAATCAAGGTACTACGCTATGAATACCATATGACAATGGGTGGGATCATTCAGGACATCAAGGGCAATGCCTATCACCAAGCGCTTTACAAAATTTTCCAAGAAATGAAAGGTGACAAAGTTGAGGCTCCGAAAGAATATTATTGGCACTTCAATTTAGAAGCACCTGGATCTTATTATAAGCTTGGCCAATTCGATTTTATGAGCCATGATAATAACAGTGTCAAACAATATGATATCTATACATTAAATCAACCTTTCCCTGAGGAACTATTACAGGGCTATCCTAAAGTTCTACTACATGATGCATCAGAGGATAACTGGTATCTATTCTCTGAACAAGCTGTAAAGTCAATACAGCAGCTGATGAATAGCGCAGATCATAATGGCTTTAGCAAAATAATTAGTAATACAGTCGCTTAAAAAAATTTTTAATGGCAGCTATACACAACATATTCTGTAAAAAGATGTGCAAAATATTCATATCAACGATTGATTGATGGAGGTTTGCCTCATGCAGAAATTCCTATCATTAAGTATAGCGCTACTATTCCTTTTATCTGCTTGTTCGTCGGAAGAAGCTCCGCCCAGCGAGGAAGCAGAAGCCAAAGAACAGACCGTAAATGCGCAGCCAAAAGAAAATCTAAACGTTTTGAACGATGATAAAGGTTGGGTAATGGCTGAGTAATGAGAAAAGCGTGTTTTGATATTTTTTATCAAACACGCTTTTCTACACTATTTTTGTATAATCTGAATAAGGTTGCCACATGTATCATTAAAAACTGCTATTGTGACTTCTCCCGCTTTTGTCGGCTTAAGTGTAAATTCAACGCCTTTCTCCAGTAAACGGCTATACTCCTTTTCTAAATCAGCAACTCCAAACATTGTTGCTGGAATGCCTTCAGCGAAAATCCTCCTTTGATAGTCCTTTGCTGCAGGATGCTCATCTGGCTCAAGTAATAGCTCAGTGCCCTCTAAATCATCAGGCGACACAAGCGTTAGCCATCTATGTTTCCCTACTGGGACATCCTCCTTTTTTACAAACCCTAGCTTTTCCGTATAAAATGCCAGTGCCTTTTCCTGATCTTGTACAAAGATACTGTTAACAATAATATTCAATTGCTTTTCCTCCTTTTAAGTCGTTTAAGAAGCATCCTTCACACGTAAACTTTACTCTACCCATCCTTTCAGTAAATCTTTAAGTGGTTCCTTATTGAAAAGAATGACTCGATATTTTCCCTTCCGCTGTGATAGGACGAGTCCAGCACTCTCCAAGACAGACAGATGCTTAGCAATCCCCTGTCTCGAAATTGAAAGTTCATGTTTCATTAGAAGACGCACCGTCAATTCATACAATGTCATCTCATCACACTCAGCCAGTTCATCTAATATAAGTCTACGAGTCGAGTCCCCTAGTGCTTTAAAAACAGCGTCTTTATCCCAATTCATAGCTTGATTATAGGCAACTATATGGTTGCATGTCAACTCTAAGCAACTTGTGGGTTGTATGATTTTTGTACGTATGGTCTCCTTATTTGAACAGGATGAATCTTTAGGAGCGGGGTCTATTCTTTTTAAAGCGGAATTCTACTCATTTAGAGCGGCAACTAACTTTTTAAGAGCGGGTCACTACTCATTTAGAGTGGTAACTAACTTTTTTTAGGACGATTTTCTACTCGTTTAAAGCGGCTGCTTACCTTTTTCGAGCGCTTCTCTACTCATTTGGAGCGGCTGCTTACCTATCATGAGTAAAAAACAGCAAGCCTGAGTTAGCTTACTCAGACTTGCTGTTTTTCTTCGATCGGTAACACTGTAGAATATTTAATTTCTCGTAAGGATAAATTCGTTTGAATTCTAGAAACGCCAAGCTTATTTAATTTTCGAATAAATTGATTTAAGTCTTGGCGGTCTCGAATTACGACCTTTAACAAATAATCATAGGCACCTGTTAAGCAATGACATTCCAAAATTTCGGTCATTGTTTTCAAGCTGTTTTCTAACTCCTCTATTTCCTTCTCCTGATGAATATTTGTGCTCATAAATATATAGCACAATAAATCAAACCCTAGTTTCTCCTGATTTAAAATTGCGACTTGTTGATCAATATAGCCTTCATTTTCTAGACGTTTCACCCTTGTATGGGTTGCTGGTGGGGACAGATTCACACGTCTAGCTAATTCCGCATTGCTAATGTGAACCTCTCGCTGCAAAATCGCTAATATTTGCAGATCCACATGATCTAATCCTTTATTTTTGATATCCTCCATTGTTTTCTCCTCTTTTGATTATTTTTAGACAAGGAAGTTTTTAATGCGATTTCAAAATATTATTTTGATATTCATTAAATAACTTTCGATTATTTTGATTTTATTCAATTATACAAAATATTATACTGATAAATCACTAATAGTGCTATGATTCTTATTATACACAAAAGCAAAAGGAGTGTACCTATACTGTGGTTAAATTTTATATGGGCTTAATGCTTGTCACGAGCTTACTATGGGGAGGCAATTTTGTTGTGGCTAAGACGCTAGTGGCTCATGCCTCTCCAATGACCTTAACGTTGGTCAGATGGCTGATCGCCGTGATCGTCCTGCTACCGTTAGTTTGGTGGAAAGAGAAGAGATTGGTTCCTGCTAAGGCCGCTCTTGTGCCATTATTTCTGATGGGCATTACAGGTGTTGCCTTGTTTAATATATTTCAATTTTTAGCGTTGGAACGAACAACATCCACGAATGCTGGTCTTATTTCTACAATGAATACCATGTCCATCGCCCTTTTTTCCTTCGCCTTTCTGAAAGAAAAAATAAATGGCTTGCAGCTTCTGGCGATGGTACTCTCTTTAATTGGTGTTTTTCTTGTCCTATCGAAAGGAGATTGGCAGCTGCTATGGCACTTCCAATTGAATATAGGAGATTTATGGATGGTGGCAGCCGTTTGCGTATGGGGACTTTATTCTGTATGTAGTAAGTGGGCTATGCAAACAACCTCTCCGTTAATGGCGACTTTGTATGCAGGTTTGTTTGGGGTACTCATCCTAGTCCCATTCACGTTTACGGATTTTACCTTCTCCGAAATCGACTCCTCTTTCATCCTTTCGCTTCTTTATACAGGGGTCATCTCTACAGTAGTTTGTATGGTATTTTGGAATATTGGCGTTCAACAATTAGGTGCTACAACCTCTGGTATTTTTCTAAACTTTAATCCTATTTTTACAGCATTACTCGCCTTTTTATTTATCGGTGAACAGCTAAGCTGGCTGCAAGGCATTGGGGGAATCATCGTGATTTTGGGCTGCTACTTATTCACACATTTTAAAACGAAGACGCCTCAGGCTGTGCTCTAAATTTCTATTTTTCAAACTTGCAAATAATAAAAGATGCTTTGCTCATCAGGAGGCAATGCATCTAATGACGAAGACGTTTTTTTGCTACTACCACAAAATGAAACCACCGTTCCTTCGTGAAGCTTGCTTGTAATACGTAGACCTTGACCATAATGGTGTTGCCATCTGATGGATGAGCGTTCTTTAGGCTGTAGTAGTTTTGCCAATTGCTCTTCATCCATTCCAACGCATTATCCGTTACGGTGATTTCAAGATGGGTATCAAAATTGATAATACGAATATGTATCGTTCCCCGTCAGAACGCTTTAACATTCCATGCTTTAATGCATTTTCAATTAATGGCTGGATAGTCAGTGCTGAAATGAAGACATTTGTCTCCGACTCTAGTTGCCATACAACCTGAATACGCTTGCCAAAACGCTCCTGCTGAATATAGAGGTAGGCTTGAACCAACCTAAGTTCATTTAACTAGTGGAACAAGTGCTTCCACATTTTGAAAATTACTGGACTCTCTTAAAAAATCACTCAATGCCTCTACTAATTTACTTGTCCGCTCACTATCTAATTCACTTAACCCGACAGGAAGTAGGTCTTTTTAAGGACGGTCCTTTTTAAGTGGATGTCTGAAAGAAGCAAACCAGTATTCATGTCTATCCCTGACCCCAATGCGCTCAATACCAAAAACACATTATTCACTTTTGCCTATTTCACCTCCTAGGTTACGCTCCAATAATAACTAACGTACGTTCCATGAACGCAACCATTGTACTAATCGCACATCTACAAAACTGAACAATCAAAAAACAGATGATATTAGCCCTAGACTACAGGTATAATGAAAGAAAAACCAAAATTGATTGGAGATGCCATGAAAATTCGATTAGAAACATTAACACAGGGTGATTTTGAAAACTTATATGCATTTGAGGTTAAAAATAGGGCCTATTTTGAAAAAACAGTCCCAAGTCGAGGGGATGACTATTACGAATTACCAAATTTCATAAGAAAAAATGACATGCTTTTAGAGGAACAAGCACAACAGCTATCCTATTTCTATCTAATAAAAAATGAACTTGAAGAAATTATAGGAAGAATCAATGTAATCGATATTGATAAGGATCAACGATTAGGCCATATCGGTTATAGAGTAGGACAAGAATTTAGTGGGAAAGGGGTTGCCCATACAGCCTTAGAATTAATATTAGACCTTATGCGCCAGCAAGGCATACTCATCATTGAGGCACAAACAACAACGAACAATATAGCCTCTCAAAAAGTATTAGAAAAAAATGGTTTTAAACCATTGGATAGAAGCGGAGAATCATTTGAAATGAATGGTCAAAACCTCACTTTTACTTATTACCGGTGGATTAATTCCTAGGATGATCTGACAAACCGTATTGTCAGATCATCCAATAAAGAATGTGCCTAATCTAATGAGACCCCTTTAATCGCTGTTTTCAATTCCTCTAAACTCTTAATCATTTGCAGTAAAGAATGATATTCAGCTGCATTCAAGTGATCACCATGCACTGTTATGTATCTTTTTATGCTACTTTCCATTGTTTGAATTTCTAGCATAGCATTATACTGAACGTCAGGTTCTTGAGGTCTACTCTTCTCTCTATTTTGTTGGTTTCGATTTTGGGGCACTCGGTTTGATAACTCCTTTAACATATTGTATACCTCCATAGATATACATATTTTGCATGACAAATTACTAATAACAAAGGGTAATTATAGTATAATAGTTACCTTTTTATTCCTTTATAATTGTAAAAATACAATTATCGAAGCCTATTTTATAATATAGCACTCTACAAATTCTATACAACGCAAAAAAATCAAAATGAGCACCTAGCCATCTTGATTTTTTTGAAGGTGGAAGCCAATAACTTTCACACCTTTTGTGGTGGAATAATGCCTGTTACAAGTAAAATAAAGAATACCAATCCAATAAGGAAAAATATCAGTGACGCTATAAATACGGGCCCAAGTTTAACCTTGAACCGTTCTCGCTCATGAATGATCCCTGTTTGTGCACTCACTTGAGATGTATAAAGTCTTGACATCGCTCCACCGCTACTCGAAAAGTAAAACGTTCCTAAGGTAAAGGCAATGCCCGTGAAAAACATCACTTCGATAAATCGCACAGAGAATATTGTGGCAACCCAGTACGTCAACGATATTTCTACAATCCATGCAATGATGATAATAATCATGTGTTTCCGTGGCATTAAGGGAGCCCCTTCCTTTTTTCTTTAGCTACTTCTACGCATCTTTTTAGAAAAAGTTTCATTTTTCTAAATATATTGTCTATAAGACTTATTCTGTTCTTAGAGATCATCAATCAATTGTATTAATTGTTGTTGAGTGAGTTCGCCTTTCACGCTGTGCTGTAATTTTCCTTCTTTATCAAAGATAAATGTACTAGGATAATTCACCACTTCAAACGTTTTCTGTAGTACTCCCTCTTCGTCTAGGAAGATAGGAAATGATAAAGCATTAGTATCCTTAAATGCTGCCGCCTTCTTATAGCTATCATAGGCTGTGGCATTGATGGCTAGCAGCTCGACATCCTTTGATTTTTGTTGATAGAATGCCTCTAGTTCAGGTGCTTCCTGTTGACAAGGCCCACACCAGGACGCCCAAAAATTCACTACTACTATTTTGCCTTTATATGCTTCAAACGTTGTGGAGGATTGATCTAGCTTTGTTAAAGCAGTTTCATAATTAATTTGTTTGGTGCCATCCTCCAAAACAGTCATAGATGGTGTAAGAGATGCTTGGAAAAAAACATTTTTTAATGCCACACCAATAAAGATTGCTATGATAAGTGCAGAGATAATGAAACTAATTTTTTTACGATTCATACTAACTCTCCTTTTAAAATATACAAATATTTGTATATTTTACCATACTATCAACTAACAGGATATGGACTTTTTATAAAAAATAGCCCCTACTCAAAAAGTAAGGGCTACTCTTTCTTACGTGAAAGATGTTTTATTTTTATAGGCAATTACACTTACGAGAAGTAGCATACTAGCTGAAAGGAAAAAAACAACTCGTATCCCATACCATTCTGACAACATGCCCATCATTAAAGATGAAAGGCCGAATACCCCTGTCACAATGACATTCAACGATGTATACACCGTTGGTAATTTCTCCTTTGAGACACTTGTTTGAATCATGGTTTGCTGTGGAATGTTTTTTAATTGGCCACATTAGCCAATCCGCAAAGAATAATGTAAAAATAGCGGATAACAGCGCACCTCCACTTATGAACATAGCTTTTTTACGCTCGATAACTTTGGTCCATTTTAAACAAATCATACGCCCTATAATCATGCCAATAAAAAAAATACCGTTGAGAAGAAGCCTGCAATGCTTCGTCTACAAAGACAAGTAAAATCGCTGCGCCCCACACTACACCTGCCATCGATGGGGGATTTCATTTTTTCAATTTCTATGCGTGATTTTGATTAAATTTCAAGAAAATTCTAAAATTTTTTCTTATTTTAGCATTACTTCCACTTTGTTGCCAGAACACAAAAAGACCAGGTGTTCTCAAAAAATTGGAGCCCTGATCTTTTTGTGAAAAGTGAAACCTACTAGTTTGCTTTAGTGTTTTGTATTCTACTAGTACAGTAGTCGTGCCAGCTTGGCAAAGGTTACACATTTATAAAGGAAATTTGCAAAACGTATTTTCCTCGTTTAATCTTTGAACTGTATTTAGTTGTACGCCTTCAAAAATGAGTTGATAGATATCCGGTTTAGATGTATTTTTCCAAAAATCATAGCCATAACGGGTATCGAAATAATGGAAGATGATTGCCATAATATTACCATGTGTACAAATGACGATTGTTTGACCTGCATATTTCTCTAATAGATGAATGATTTCTGGAATGGCTCGATTTTGGACATTTCTGCTTGATTCACCACCCTCCAAACAGTAATCGAGGTCTTGAAATGATTTTTTTATCGCTTCATCTATTTCTTCGGTAGGAAGTTGATAAGCTCCCTTTAACTGTTTTTCTCATAAACCTTCAATTATATGTATCTCCAGCATGTGATCATCAGCCAATCCTTGGATTGTTTGAATAGCTCGTGTATAAGGACTTGAAACAATCACATCTATGTTAAATGAATGGAGCACTGTCGTTATTGCACTTGCATCTGCCTTACCCTTTTTAGATAAGCCTCTTGTCCGTTCCTTTCCAAAGATAAATGGTGATTCTGCATGTCGAATCATTAAAACGGTTGTTTCCATTGCGATCCCCCTCGCCTTATTACTTATCCGCATATCTCCTCGCAAAAGTTGAAGGCTTATAGAATACCTTGTATGTATCGGCAAGCTCTGCTCTCACCCGTTCTGTTAGCTGCATTCCTTGCTGATTAAATCGTTCCTCTAATTCAACTCCATACGGAAAAATGCCGTCATTCTTCCAATCAATCCATTCTCCATATTGTCGAATCCATATTTCTAATTCGTGTTTTAATTGAGCTGATAGTGGGACATCCTCTATATTTAAATTACAAAAACAACGATGACACCAAATTGGGTCTGCCCCTATATCCCCTTCTACTCTTAGCTGATCGGTCATTTGTGATGGACATGCACATTCCATGTGTGAGTCGACTCCTTTTCACTAAATCTGAACTTACAACGATACCAATCATACCCTTTTAAAGAGGATTTTTCAAAACGAGTGAATTATAAAACCCATGTCATACAAAAGGAGAAACCGTGTATTGGTTTGATCTAAGCCATGAGATGCGGTATCCAAAACTGAACCCAGGGCTCACCATTTTGATGAGTCCTGGGTTCATGCTTAGTTAAGCTTAAACTGGCCTACCTGGCTATTTAATTCTTCCGCCATTTTTGCAAGCTGATTGGAGCTATTCGAAATTTCCTCCATCGCACTCGAAGTTTGCTGCATCGTTGCGGAGGTTTCTTCCACCCCTGCAGCAGATTCCTGAGATATCGCTGCAATTTCCTCAATGCCTTCATCTATTCTTACAGAGTTTTCTACCAGCTGATTTAAGTTTTGAGAGACACTCGTAATGTTTGTGGCCATCTCTGTTACAGCCTGGTCAATTTCGATAAATGTTTGACTCGTGAGAGAGATTTGTTCTGTCCCTTGCTGTACCTCTTCATAGCTCCGTTTTAAAGAAATTGTGACATCATTGGTTTCCTCTATAATTTGCCCGACGATGAGCTCAATATCGATAACTGACACTGACACCTGCTCTGCCAATTTACGGACTTCTTCTGCCACCACGGCAAAGCCCTGACCTTGCACACCTGCCCGTGCCGCCTCAATTGCTGCATTGAGTGCCAATAAATTCGTTTGTTTGGCAATATCATTTATGACAACGACAAGCTTGGAGATATCCTGAGATTTATGATTTAATCCCTCTACTTTATCAACTGCATCATGGACGATGGCATCAATCTTTGTCATTTGATTGGTAGACGCTTTAATTAAATGTTGACCTGAATTTGTTAGAGAAAGAACATGATTGGAATTACTCTGGACGTGTTGACCGTTTTGACTTGCCTCATTCATTCGAATGACAAAATCACTCATCAAATTGGATAGGTCACTCGTATTATTTGCCTGTGATTCTGTTCCCTCTGCAATATCATTCATTGTCAGTGCTACCTGCCCGGTTCCTGACTTAATTTCAATCGAGGATTGTAGAAGTTGTTCACTGTGTGCAGCTACCTCATTGGACACATCTTGAATTCGCTGAAGCATGTCCTTCATTCTCGTAGTCATCGTATTGGTGGAAGCACTTAATTCTCCAATTTCATCTTTTGCCTTAATAGCTAGCATCTCATGGCTTAAATCACCCTGCGCAATCAGCTTCACTCGTTCTGAAATTTGCTGAACAGGTCTAGAAATTGATAATGCCGAAGTGAGACCGGCTCCAATTGCTAATAAAACAACGATACCAAATGCCCCAATACTAATTGTATTGAGACGTTCATTATTCTCTATTAATGTTTGTCCAGCCTGGCGAATCGACTCCTCGCGTGAGCTTGCCAGCGCTTCAAAGCCTTCACGTACTGCCCTAATTTCATCCTCTTTACTAATTAGGTTATTAACGGCTAATTCTTTATTGCCACCTTCATAGATTGGAAAGACATTTTCCTCCACATATTGACGCCATTCCTTTGCTCTTGCCGCAACTACCTCCAGTTCTGGCGATTCAAGTATTTGCCGAGCTTTTTCCTCGTTTGCTAAAGACAATTTTGTATATTCTTCATATGTATCTTTATATACTTTCTTGCCTGTTAATACATATCCTCTGGCAGCACCGATTCTCACCGAAATAGAGTTGGCTAAGTGCTGATCGACAATAGACAATTCCAGCTCCCGATGCACCATATCTTCAATCTCTTTATTCATTTGGATATTTGAATAAATAATATATCCACTTTGTATCATAATCCCTATTAGAATGATGAAAAATCCGAATAAGATTTTTGTCCGCAATGATTTGAACTTCATAACGATCCCCCCTCTTTCATTCAAAAATAAACCTTAAAATGAAAATTTTTACACTTACTAATCTGGTAATACTTTCCCTATGAACAAACAAGGGAATAAGCCGTTATTTGCTACTATGTACCAGTGATGCATTCTTTTACTATTTTTACATGCCATTTATGATATTTTTACTTTTCCGCAAAAAATCACTATTATAACTTTTATTATTCATAATTTTTTCACCACCATTCTAAAAAAACAGGTACTTACACATAATCCCTAGGAATTTAGAAATAAACATGCAGTATTTTTGTAAGAATTATTTTACTTCAAATCCCCTAAATTGGAAAGGGTGTAAATTAATTTTTTTAATAGATGTATTTTTATACATTAATTTAATTAACACTGGATTACTAAAAAAACCAGGTACTGTTAAACAATACCTGGTTTTATGGGAAACTTATTTTTCTATTTTATTGGTAGAGAAAGAACCTTATTCACTATTTTTTAAGAGACTTCTATTATAGAAGCAGAGACATTCTAATAAGAAGACTGTCTGCACTTTACTCTATACCACTATAATATACAGAAAAAATATTTAACAGGCTAAATATGACGTAAGCTTTATCATAAGTTGTTTATCGTTGCGCTACTGCACTCACATTTTATTTACAATATAATGCTACGGACAATGAATCCAGCTATCCTAATACAAACAGTTTTGATATTTCTTCAGGTGGGTATGGTTTGGTTAAGTATTTTTTAATTTGAAATTGGTCCACCATTTCTTTTACCTCATCTAATGCTGAGGATATAATAATCGGTATCTCTTTTGTATGCTCTCTTTCTCTTAGTGCATGGACTAAATCCCAGCCGCTCATTTCTTCGCCAAGCATTATGTCAATCACAATACCAAGTAAAGGCGTATTGAGTGTATCTTCAAAAGCTTTTTTTGGGTCATGATGATGAATTACGGTAAAGCCCTTGCTTTTAAGCTCTTCAGACAACAATAGAGCTAAGCTTAAGTCATCCTCGACGATCATAATGTTTAAGCCTTTGCTATCCTCCATTACATCCTCTTCATCGAAGGTGATAGTGTTATTTGCAAGTGGTAAAGTAAAGTACACAGTAGTACCTTGTCCCTCTTCCGACTCTATCCATATTTCTCCTTCATGCTTTAAGATGATTTCTCTACAAATGGAGAGACCCAGTCCAGTGCCTCCTATTTTACGTCTTAAACTATTATCGATTCGTTTGAATTTTTGGAACAACTGAGCAATATCCTGTTTAGATATGCCAATGCCCTCATCTTTTATGCTCACTTGAATTTTATTATTTTTGTTTTCTAACAAAATTTCCACATCCCCACCTTGGGGAGAAAATTTAATCGCATTTCCTATTAAATTAATAAATAATTGAACGAGTCTATCTTGATCTGCATTGACATGGACCTCTCTTGCCTTATCAATTAGATGGACATTATGCTTTTGCTCATGTCGGAAGCGATTGACAATTTCAAAAGCTATTTCATTTAATTGTAGTGTCTCCATGTTATATTGCTGCTTGCCTGACTCCATTCGCTGTAAATCCAAGAAGTCATTTATAAGATTGGTTAGTCGCACCGCTTCTCTATGAATTGTATCGATATATTTATTTTGTCGTTCGGGTTTTATATTTTTCGTTAACAGAAGCTCTGTAAAGCCAAGTACGCTCGATAAAGGCGTTCGCAGTTCATGACTTACCGTACTCACTAATTCGGATTTCATTTGATCTACTTCATATTCTCTTGTAATATCACGATGCACAAAAATTGTGCCTACTTTTTCCTGTCCATCAAAAAGACAGGTTGCATATACCTCGACAAAGATTTCATGTTCAGCCGTCATACAATAGCGGTATTTTCGTGTATCCTCAAAACTTTCCATAATAGATGCCTCTAAAAATTCAATTAATTCATCTGATTGGGCACTACATTTTTGGAAATGCTGGAGCCAATCCTTTTTAGAGATACTTGTTTCTGTTGTCAAGTTAAGGAGGTTGACAATACCACATAGCGCTCTATTGATAAGAACGGTATCGCCTGTAGCAGAAACTAATTGGATTCCTTCGTTGACATTATCAATAATCGTTTGATTTAACGTCCTCGATTTTTCTACTTCTTCATACATAAGAATACGTTCAAATGCGATGGACACACGATTTAATAGTCCGTTTAAACTATCTATATCCCGATCATTGTGGGGATGCCCCTCTCGTGTCGCCATTAAAATAGCGACTAGCTCTCGTTTAGAATTAAACACGGACGAATACAAATCGTAGGCATAATAAGAATCTTGTGCAATTCCTTTTTCATTAGCTGTTAATTGACGTTTAATAACAAAGGATTTTTCCTGCTTTAATCGCGCTTGTTTATCCATGTCAAAATTATCAACTAGGGCTGCAGCAGATTGATGTGATAAGCCTTTTGTTGCATACACATTACCCTCCATCCAATACAGCACACTCGTATCATATTGATAAATGTCATTTAAATAATTATGGAGATTATCGATTAGTTTCTGTTTATTTAACGTAAAGGTTAGTACATGATTTAATTGATTATACTTTTCTAAATAATTTAATGAATTTTGTAATTGTAGTTGATTTTCTTGAAGCTCGTCCTGCTGCGCTAAAAGCTCCTCATTTTGAGTGGTCAGTACCTCTTCCTTATCCTGAATGGAGAGTATCATTTTAAGAAATGAGTTCGCTAGAATGCCTAACTCATCCTCCTTTTGTACAAGATTACCTAAATCAATGGATTTCCCTGACGCCAAAGCGTTTGTCGCAAGTGTTAATTGTTCAATTGGTCGAATCATATTATTCAGCACTCTTCGTAAAATGACCCCAACAAATAGTAAAATGAGACCGCTAATCATGAGCGAAATAAAAGTAAATAATTGCCCCTGCTCCACTGTCTTGCTAAAAATTTGGTTTAAGGAGTGGTCTGTTTTTTTCTTATAGGATTTTGTATAGGCAATAAATTTATTGACAAGGTCATTTGCGCCACTATTCGAAAGCTCTCGCAAAGCCTCATAATCCCCCATCTTCGCAAAGCTTAACCCTTTTGGGAGAGTAACCGTTTTATAATTATAATGAAAATCAACTAGCTCATTATAGAGCCCTCGTTCTTCTTCCGTTAAATCCAGTTGCGAAAACTTCTGTAATAGAACTTCGAAATTCTCCAAATTTTCATACAATAACTTTAATTCCTGCTCATTTTGAAAGGCATAGTAGCCCCTTGCTCGAAAAAATATGCCATTAAAATTTTCTTCCAATTCATCCACAAGCATTGATTTTTCATACATTTGCTCTCTCTTCTGCTGTAGGGCATTTTGACTTGCATTGACTACGACAAGAAAGGCAGCAATGATGATTAAAAAGCTAACAACTAGAAAAAGCAGCATTTTAAAGAATTGGCTGCGTATACTTTTATTCAGCAAGGGTGTCGACTTAATCATTTAAGATGTCCTCCACCAGATTCATTAGCTTAATGGGACTAAACGGTTTGGACATAAAGTAATCTGCCCCTAAATCAAATACCTTTTGACGATCACTTTCCTGTGATTTTGCTGTCAGCATGAGAATAGGCATCGACATTTTAATCTCTTGTGGGAGAAGCTCGATCACCTCAATTCCTGTTAAATTCGGCATCATATAGTCGAGTATCATTAAATCATAGGAGCTTTCCATCATTTTTTTTAGGGCTTCTTCGCCATCCTCTGCCTCATCAATATCAAATTCTAAATCTTCTAATGTTTCACGTATTAACATGCGTAATATTTCTTCATCATCTACTACTAAAATTCTAGCCATCCTGTCTTTTTCTCCCTTTCCCATTAAAGAAACATTTGATGAATTAAACGAACAATACGTTCTGATACTTCAGCCACATTAAACGGCTTCACAATATAATCATCCGCCCCATTAATGAAAGCCTTCATGACGTATTCTTCCCCCACACGTGAAGTTAGCATGGAGACGATTACATTACTTGAAGCATGCTGCTCTCTTATCTTACTCAGCACCTCGATGCCGTCCATTTTCGGCAATATCCAATCTAATAAGATAATGTATTTGCATGTAGGGTCATACCAATTGGATTCTAGAAAACTAATGCCATCAGGAAATGCCAGTGTTTCAATCCTATAATCGTCCTTTTCCTCCAAATGCTTAAAATGATTGGTAATCAGATCACGAATAATATACACATCATCAATGACAACGACCTTGATTTTCACCTTTCTTTTCTCCACAGCAGCTACGTTATCAAAGATGATCGTTTGATTTCTCCCTAGTTGCTTGGCCGTATAAAGTGCTTGATCTGCCTCTTCTAGCATCTTTTTAGGATGTAAATTGGTAGAAGTGGCTTCCGTAATTCCACTCGAAAATGTAACATGGAATTTATTTTCATTTGCTATGAATGTTTTTACCTCCATGGAGGTACGAAGTTTTTCAATAAAAATAAATGCCTCTTTTTTAGTTGTACGAGGCATTAAAATCACAAATTCTTCTCCACCATAGCGACAAGCAATTTCGTCAGCCCCTTTTAGCTCCTTCACCAATGAAGCAAAACCCTTGAGCACCTCATCCCCCACTAGGTGACCATATGTATCATTTACTTTTTTAAAATAATCTAAATCGATCATCGCAATTGAAAAATGTTCTTTGTTTTGCTGATGGTGTTTAATGAAAAGCTTCATTTGCGATTCCATAAATTTACGATTATAAATTTGGGTTAATTCGTCAATGACGATAGCCTGTTCTAATTCTCTTTTATAGGCTAAGCGATTGGAAACATAAGCGATTAATACCTCTTCATCAATGGGCTTTGCCATAAAATCCATAGCACCCATCTCCAATGTGCGAATACGATTTTCTTTACAATCATTACTACTAATCACTGTCACAAACATGAGCTCTTTTTTCGTCTTTTTAATATTGTCTAAAATAGAAAAGCCATTAGAATCTGGAAGCATGATATCTAGAAATACGATGGATGGTTGCAATTCATAAATTAACGCTAATCCTCGTTTACCATTATGAGCTGCAATGACAGAGTAGCCCTTTTTCTCTAAAACATTTTTTAAATAGGAAATAAATACAACATCATCATCTATTATCAGAATAAAATTTTGTTTTGCTGGATTTTTAATGATGGTTGTAGGATGTTCCATATGTTGTGTCATTGAATCATTTTCTTTATAAAAATGGACGCTTTCAATAAATGGAGCAAGAAACTTTTTCCATTCTGATTGGGTCCATTGCTTGTTGCTGTCTTCATTCAAAAGCTCTAGCTTTTCATGAGCAATCGACATTAATTCATGTAAACCGATTGATCCAGCGGTGCCTTTTAACGTATGTAAAAATGAATAGAGCTCGTCTTCTCTAACAAAGTCACTATTAGCCCATTTTTGTAAATTTTCACATATACGTGTATAAACCATTCGGTGATATTTAGCTGTTTCCATCCTATTTCTCTCCAATCAATCATACTTCTATAAATTATAACTTACTATTTTGTAAAAACCACGGCAGATTTTGAACGTTTATTGTA
Source organism: Lysinibacillus sp. A4 (assembly GCF_024919535.1). NCBI lineage: Bacteria > Bacillati > Bacillota > Bacilli > Caryophanales > Bacillaceae > Lysinibacillus > Lysinibacillus sp. A4. The sequence continues at coordinate 163,943 of NZ_JANWTB010000010.1, forward strand.
ATGAATCCCTTACTCTAAGCCCATCTTTAGCTGGTCTTAAAAGAAAGGGTTCAAACTTTGCCCTTTTCGATTGACTTATGGAAGCGTTTAATGCTAAATTTACTAAAGCAGTAATTTACTAAATTACTAAATTCGAAATGATAAGGAGTACGGATACATGAAAATTCCAACACATTTAAAACATAAACCTGTCATCGTGGCAGAAAATTATGCCAATATTGATGGGCGCACAGCTTATCAAACAGATGCACAAGGGCTTTCCCTTGGTCTGGCACAATGGAATGATCGAGGAAAGGTTGATATTTCTGCGAAGGTTTGGCGGCATACAGGTGGCAAGTGGTCTCGCCAATCAGAAGAACTTCCCCTACACCGCGTACTTGATCTCGCTATTTTAGTGTGTGAAACGGAACTTTATTTTAAGGAGGCTTATCGTCATGAGCATTTATATGATGAAGAAAACCCTGTAATTAATCGTGTAGGCCTACAGGGAGATGCCATGACAGTGGAAGTTTGCACAGAAAATGAACAGATTAAAGAGGATATTCAGCTTTTTCAGCAAGCACTTAATAATGATGGTGAGCTCATTGGTGAACGCCTACGCACACTATCAAGAATCTTAAAAGAAATGGGTTATTAAAACTCAAGAGGAACTTAATGATGAACGAACAAATGTTACAGGATGATCAACAGCTACGCAAAGCTTTTTTTAATTTCTTAATTCCCGTGATGCTAGCGAATGTGCTGCAATCTGTTGGCCAAGTTTTTGCTATGTTTATCGTCGGACGCAATTTAGGGGTCGATGCCCTAGCAGCCATTTCGGCATTTTTTCCATTTTTCTTCTTTTTAATGGCCTTTGCAATTGGCATTGGTTCAGGAAGCTCTATTTTAGTCGGGCAAACATTTGGGGCTGGTAATCATGCCAAAATGAAAGAGGTTGTTGGTGTAACACTCGCCTTTACAACTATTTTATCCATCGCTGTCGCGATTTTTGGTGGCTTTTTCATCGAATGGATTTTACGTTTTATGCAGACACCTGCGAATATTTTAGACATGAGTATTAGTTATGCCCAAATACTTTTCTTCACGTTACCGATTATGTTTTGGTATTTGGTGTATACAACCTTTATGCGAGGAGTCGGCGATTCCAAAACACCTTTTCTATTTTTAGTAATTAGTGTTGTGTTAAATATCGCCTTCCTCCCCCCTTTAGTATTCGGATGGTTGGGGTTGCCTGCGTTCGGCTTAAATGGGGCTGCCTATGCTTCTGTGTTATCAAACCTGGTGACAATGATGCTGTTGTTAGCCTATTTGCATAAGACAAAGCATTTACTACGTTTTGATAAAACAATCTTACAGCATTTTAAATTAAAGAAAGATATTTTAACGTCCTTATTAAAGCTAGCCATTCCATCCAGTATTAGCATGGTTGCCATTTCAGTAGCCGAAATTGCCGTTATTGGCTTTGTGAATGGCTATGGTTCGGATGCTACTGCCGCTTATGGCGTTGTCAATCAGGTAGCTAGCTATGCACAAGTCCCAGCAATGAGTATTGCCATTGCAACATCTGTCTTTGTAGCACAGGCGTTAGGGGCTAATTCTACAGAGATGATTAAAAAAATCCGACAAATGGGTGTGCGCATTAATTATCTTCTAGGTGGCGCGATCATACTCATTATGTATCTGTTTGCAGAGCCTATTTTGGCTTTCTTTATCGATTCACATGAGACTGTACTTATTGCCAAGAATTATTTATATATCGCCTTTTGGAGCTATTTAATTTTTGGACACACACAAACTGTTTCTGCTACAATGCGTGCCACTGGTGTCGTATTATGGCCAACTATCTTCTTAGTCATTACGATTTGGGTTGTACAGGTACCATTGGCGTTCCTATTATCTCACCATACGTCACTAGAACTAAATGGCGTTTGGTTAGCCTATCCAATCACCTTCTGCGTCCACTTCATTATGCAATATGCATACTTCAAGCTAGGCTGGCAAAAACGAACATTAAAAGCTATGTTGAGCGAATAAAATGGAAGAGGGCATGCCATATGTGCGTGCCCTCTTTTTATTATGGCAACAAAATAACCAGGCACTCAAAATTGAGCCCTGGTCATTTTGTGAAAAGTGAATGTTACTACTTGCTTTAGTTTAATTTGTATTCTACTAATAGAGTAGTCGTTTACCATTGAAAAAGGTTACAACAAATTTCAAATTTTTCTCTCGCTTTTCGCAATCATAGTAATAACCAAAATAAGGAAAAAATATAGGAAACGAACTATTTACTTTGAATACAAATCTCCTTCTAAACCGTATCTAGATGTTTAATTCCCCATGCAATACTGTAACTGCTGCGCCTGCAATTAATACCTTGTTGTGATGAGGGGTCACATAGATTACACCTCCACGTTTAGAAAGCTGCTTGCTGACAAGCTGTTGTTTAGATAATTTCTCACACCAATAAGGTGCTAGTGCGCCATGACTTGATCCATTTACATGATCCTCATCAATGCCTTGTGCTGGAGAAAAAAAGCGAGATACGATATCAATACCTACTTCCTTCGATTGACTAGTTAGGCATATACCTCGAACAGGAAACTGCTTCATCGCAGAAAAGTCAGGTTTAAACTGTGCAATTAGGCTTTCATTGCCTACTTCCACGATATAATCCAATTCGGTCCTCCCTACAAAGATGGGCTTACATCCTAACCATTCCTCCAATGCTGAAGGACATTCCATTTCAGCAATTGGATACGTTTTGATGGCGATTTCCACTCGATCATGTTGCCACTTGGCATGTAAAGGACCACTTGCTGTATGAAATGTAATTGTGTGCTCCTTTGGCACAATTCCTTGCTGCCAAAGCACAAAGGCACTAGCAAGGGTGCCATGACCACAAATGGGTATTTCCCTATTTGGTGAAAACCATTTCAGCGAAAAATCAACCTGTTTTTTTTCAATAAAGGCTGTTGTCGGGACAGGTATCTCCTGTGCAATTTTTTGCATGGCCTCCTCAGAAACTTCTTCATCTAATAGACATATTGCTGCAGGATTCCCTTTATATAGTTCATTCGTAAATGTATTAATTAGACAATATGAAATACTAGTCACGTTCTTCCCTCCTTACCTCATCATACCTAAAAATCGTCTTATTGGATATAATTTTCCAAGTCCCATTTCCTCAGCTAGCACTTTATAAAAAAGCCATCTTTTGTCTAAGCTAACACTATAAAATACAACCGAAGAGCAATTCGAGTGGAGAAACCATGAAAACTTATTTCAAATTTATAATGATCATCGGATTGACGACCTTACTCGCTGGATGCTGGGATATTACAGAGCCGCAAAGAATGTACTATATAAATGCAGTAGGTGTAGACTATGAAAACGACGAGTATATTGTCTATTTACAAGTGATTAATTTCGCTGATGTCGCGAAATCTATACAACCTAGCGCAACGGTGGCGCCTGCTGAAGTAGGACGTGCCACTGGTAAAACAGTAGAAGAGGCCATTTACAAATTATATCGCTCCTCGGATCAAGAAATTTTTTGGGGGCATATGCGATATATGGTCTTTTCAGAGCAGGCTATGGAAAATGAACGGATTATTCCTGTCATCGATACATTCATACGCTTTCGCGATACTAGGTATCAAATTTGGGTGTATTGTACAAAAAACCCAGTAGAAGACATACTGCTTGTCACACCTATCTTAAGAAATTCGTTATCCTCATCAAAATTAAGTAACCCAATCAACCCAACAGAACAAGAAACATTTATTGAACCAAAAGACTTAAGAGATGTTGTCATTGGCTTAAATGAACCAAGTCATGAAGTAACAATTCCTTATGTGTCCATTAAAGACGATTGGGAAACAGATGAGGAGCAAGTTGAGGAAACCTATTTTTCAGGGGTTGGTGTCCTATCGAAAGATGGCTTTAAGGGGTTCGTGCAAGACACTGCGGCTCGCGGCAGTCAATGGATGCATAACTATACAAATCGTGGGGAGATTACCTTTCAATTAAACACAAGTGACCAGGAAGAACTAACGGTCAGTATTGAGAAAATACATGTCGATGTGGAACCATTTGTCAAACAAGAGGCTGTTACATTTGAAGTCAAATTGAGAATCAATGCGACCATCAATGGTTTTAAAGGAAAAGTAACCGAGCAGGAGCTGAAAGAGCTTATTGTAAAAGAAGTGAAAAAGGAAATCCAGGAAACCTTTAAAGAAGGCCTAAAATTAGATGTGGATATCTATCGATTGTCAGAATATCTCTACCGCGATAACGTCAAGGCTTGGAAAAAGCTTGAGAAAGATGGAAAAATCCCATTATCAGAGGATTCGATTAGTAAAATTGATGTGGATGTAGCCAAAATCAATCCAGGTCGAAAAACTTTTACAGAAACAATAAAAAAATGACCAGATGTCCTTATGAACTGCACCCCGTCAAGTAGACAGTTGAAATAATAAAAAATGTATTAAGCGGCTTGAGTCCTGAATTCTAACGGACTTAAACCGCTTAATCGTTTCTGATAACGATAGTAATTATAAAAATGAAT